>UQWS01000009.1 GCA_900544875.1 uncultured Collinsella sp.
TCCGGTTCTCAAGGTGCACGCCTGGCGGCTGATCCGGTCCGACCGGGCCGCGCGGCAAGGAGATATATTGCCAGACCCGAGGGGCGCCGGGGGCGGAAATCTGGGTGCACACATTTCCTACACAAATGAGGATGGGGCCCTCTCTGTGAGAGCCTAGAAAGAACAGGGCCGCGGCTCCCCTATTAGAGCGGCCCTTCGGTTTTCCAACGGTTAAGCTTCGGCCGCATTAATGGCTGTATACCCATTAGAAATGGGACATAGCAGCGTTAATGAGTTCAAAAACGATTAGTCCAATAAGAGCCGCTGCGGCAAACTTGATGGCATTCGCAAGCTGTGGATGCTCATAAGCCCAGAACGTCCTCGTCTCTTCGCTGTCCGCCTTCTTTCCGTCCAAGAAGTCGGATATCTCTTGATACGTCACCAAATCATTCTTCTTCTTGATATGTTCCGCTGCAAGCGCGCAGCACATTGCGCCAGCACCAAAGACGCCTGCCAACACCATCGTCGGAACGCACTGGACCATCCCCCACCCGTGGTTTTGTTGCCACATGAGCCAGGCCATAGAGACGGTAAGCGCAAGAAGCCCAGCCAACATCCCCGCACCCAAGCGATAGAGCGTGCCCCTATCGCGTTCAACCCTTTCTCTAATTATTGAAATGTCGCCTTTAACAAGCTCGTCAATCGTTACATCCAGTTGTTCAGACAGCAGTAGGAGACTCTGGATGTCGGGGTACGTTTTACCGCGCTCCCAATTACTGATGGTCTGACGTGTTACAAAAATGCGCCTTGCAAGATCCTCCTGGGACAAACCAGCATCGAGTCGATACTGTTTAAGGCGTTTTGGCAGCTGCATGGCGTTCCCTTCGAATGCATTTCAACTCTTATTGGGCGGCTACACAACAGAAGCCGGCAAGCAAAGCGTAATCCCAAAATCAAACCCATACGGATGGCTGAGCGCAGATTAGAGTGTCAAAAATCTTTGACACATACGCTACCTGCTCTTTCTTGCAACTCGGACGCTATCGAATTGATCGGTTTGGCTACGTCCCAAATCGATCACATCCCTAATCAATCAAAAAGGGGCGCTTCCGGATTGGAAGCGCCCCTTTAAGATGCAAGAAGCAATTAAGCCTCGAGAGCCTTCTTGGCGATGGTAGCCAGCTCGTTGAAGGACTCGATGTCCTCGTAAGCCATCTGAGCCAGGACCTTGCGGTCGAGCTCGATGCCGGCAACCTTCAAGCCGTGCATGAACTGAGAGTAAGAGATGTCGTTCAGGCGAGCAGCAGCGTTGATACGAGTGATCCAGAGAGAACGGATCTCGCGCTTCTTGTTGCGGCGATCACGATACTGATACTGCAGGGAGTGCTGGACCTGCTCTTTAGCATGCTTGTAAGTACGCGAAGCGGCACCGTAGTAACCCTTCGCACGGTGCATAACGGTACGGCGCTTCTTCTTGGCGGCAACAGCGCGCTTAATACGTGCCATGTTCTATCAACTCCTAGACGGTAAAACGAAAAACGGGAACGCGAACTTAGGCGAGACGCGACTTGATGACCTTGCGGTCGGCAGCGGCGATCTCGGTCTCCTGACGGAAGCCACGCTTACGCTTGGTGGACTTCTTGCTCAGGATGTGGCTCTTGAAAGCCTTGGCGCGCATAAGCTTGCCGGTACCAGTCTTGCGGAAACGCTTCTTGGTGCCGCTGTGGGACTTCATCTTAGGCATGAAATACTCCTTAATCGGTTACAGAACACTAGTTACTTGGTATCGCTTGCCGCTTTATCCTCATCGAAGACGCCCTTAATCGGGGCGAGCAGCATAAGCATGTTACGGCCTTCCATCTTAGGCTTGGACTCGACCGTAGCGTAAGGCTTGAGATCCTCGGCGAGACGCTCGAGAACGTTAAGGCCCTGCTCCGGGTGAGCCATCTCACGGCCGCGGAACATGATGGTGATCTTAACGCGTGCGCCCTTCTTGAGGAAACGCAGAACGTGGCCCTTCTTGGTCTCGTAGTCGCCAACGTCAATCTTGGGTCGGAACTTCATTTCCTTGACCTCGACCTTGGACTGGTTCTTACGAGCAGCCTTGGCCTTCATGGCCTGCTGGTACTTGAACTTACCGTAGTCCATGACCTTGCAGACCGGCGGCTCCGCGTTGGGAGCGATCTCGACCAGGTCGAGACCCTGATCGTCGGCGACGCGCTGGGCATCGCGGATGGCGAACAGGCCGAGCTGAGAGCCATCGACGCCAATCAAACGGCACGAAGATGCAGTGATCTCGTCGTTGATGCGGGTGTCATCAGACTTAGCTATTTTCCCTACCTCCATTCATAAAAAAATAACCCGGCGCTTCTCAGCAACCAGGTCGTACACATAGACATCCTCGATTTGAGGAAGTGAATCTAAGTTGTATGACCAGTCAGCTGCTCATTGGCGCCAAAAGGTGGGAACCCTCGGGTTCCTCTTTAGGGCATTGCGGTAACAACGCCTTGTGGATAATAACACGCGCAGCGCGTTATCACATTACGTACACGAAAAAGGGGGCCGCAACCCCCTTGAACGCTCACTTGCATGTATGGTGCCCGAGGCGAGACTCGAAGGGCCTTCGCTTCGCGAAGCCCCGGGCTTCGGGCGCACGGCGCCCTCGCCCCGCTCCGCTACAAACAGGCCACAGGCCTGTTTGCCTAACGCTCCGCGCGCTCACGCGAGTTCGGCACGAAAAAGGGGGCCTTGACCCCCTCGAACGCTCACTTGCATGTATGGTGCCCGAGGCGAGACTCGAACTCGCACGTTGTTGCCAACGGTGGATTTTGAGTCCACTGCGTCTGCCAATTCCGCCACTCGGGCACGTAATGCGTGAGTTAGTTTATCACAGCTTTCTACCGATTAGTCCGAAAATGGAACTTCGAGCATTTCGATGAGTTCGACCGTGCGGAGCATCTCACGCTGACGGCATCCGCGACCGCCGACCGAAGCCTCACCCATCTGGTTATCGTAAGGGTCCTCGCGCATGCCGTCGAAAGAGGGCTCAAACTCTGCCTGGAATCGATTGTTGGCCACCATACGCCACGGGTCGAGATTGCCAAAGTAGTGACGGCGGCGCCACTCCTCCCCCATCCTGCGAGCAGAAGATCCAAATGACACATCGGCGTTGAGCCAACCGGTCTGCGGCGTATAGAACTCTGCCCAGTCGTGCGACCCCACCGAATCGGGCGCAACGTACAGGCCGCTCTGCCAACGGGCGGGCACGCCCGCGATACGGCACATGGTGATAAACGTGAGCGCCATAACGCCGCAATCGCCGCGGAGCGAATGCGCGCAGTCATCGGCAATAGATCCCAAAAGCAAGTACGGCGGCTGATAGCGATAGTCGATATGCTGCGTCAGGTAATCATAGATAGCACGGGCGCGATCGAGCGGATCCTCGAGTCCGTCAACAACACCGGCCGTCAGCTGCAGCAGATACGGCGTGAATGCAATGTGCGGACGGTCCTCGGAAATATCCTCGGGCAGAGGCGCGTCCATACGCGGATGAACCGGAAGTGTGCCACCGTAGACATCACAATAAGCAGCATCGATGTGATAACGATAGGTCACCGAGAATGAGCGTTCACTCGAAGAAGACCACGAGGCGGTACGTGCCGAAGCGTTCGCGGGAGCAACAGCACCCTCCGGCGTCATGTCGAGAATCTCGACCCGAGACTGCTGGCGGCAGGTGGCGGCAACGGGAAGCCAAGCGCGAACGGTCTCCCCCTCTAGAGCGCCGGGGACAGACACAGACGCTTTAAGCGTAATGACGCGAGCCAATCCGTTTTGCGACTCCATCTCCTTGAGCATCTCGTTGCGCAGTGCAATTCCGTCCGTAGGATCGGGACGCATGCCGGGGACCTCTTTGGGATATACGCGAAGCGAATCGAGGAAGTTGTCGAGAACGAACAGCTCGCCATCGATAAAGCGCCAGTCAATACGCTTACGGTCAATCAGATCGTCAAACTGCTCCTCGGTAAACTCAGGCCACTCCTCGCGAATCATCGCAATGGCCCGATCACGCGACACCGAAAAATGAAGCGGCGTCTCGAGCATGCGATACCGCTCTGCACGAACACAAGCAGCCAGCGAAGGCTCAGGGTTCTGCTCCAAAAGGCGATCGCAGGCAGCAACAGCCTGCGTCAAATACCCGGCATCCTTAAGACGAAGAATCTCGGGCGGCAGTCCAACATCGAGATGACGAAAGTCATCACAGCAAACATCAACAGAGCAACCAACAGGCCCCTCGTCAATAACCTTCCCATCCGAAGGCAGCACATTAATAACAGCCATACCAAACTCCAAGTCATTAGAACTCTTGAAGCCCATTGTAGCGAGATAAAAAAGAAAGCCCCAATAAAGGAACCCTCAACACCGATAAACGGTACCTCTAAAAATGAATTCAGCCCAGTAACCCTGTAGCGAGTTAACAAAGGAGGCCCCGTTCACCCGGAGCTGATTCCGTCGCGCGACTTCTAGCGAAGCCAGTAGCCACCTTAATTCAGACTCGTAACCCTGCGGCGTTAAACGAAGGAAGCCCCGTCTCCCGGAACTGTTTCCTTGGCGCGACTTCTGGCGAAGCCAGGTGAGCGCAAAGGAAACAGTGTAGGGAGACGGGGCTTCCGGTGGGAAGTTTAGCTACGCTTACGCCTTGTTGACGGAGCCAAACTCCTCCATGAGCTCCTTGGTGCGGGCAACGATGTTGTCGCGACCAGGCTTGAGGAGCTTGCGGGGATCAAAGCCCTTGCCCTGCTGATCCTTGCCAGCCTCGATGTACTCGCGGACGCCCTTGGCGAAGACGAGCTGCAGGTCGGTGTTGACGTTGATCTTGGAGATGCCCAGGGAAATGGCCTTCTTGATCTGATCCTCGGGGATGCCGGTGCCACCGTGCAGGACGAGGGGCAGGTCGCCGGTCTGGGCCTTAATCTCGCCCAGGCGCTCGAAGGAAAGGCCAGCCCAGTCGGCGGGATACACGCCGTGGATGTTGCCGATGCCGCAGGCGAGGAAGTCGACGCCCAGGTCAGCGATCTGCTTGCACTCAGCAGGATCAGCGAGCTCGCCGCTGGAGGTCACGCCGTCCTCGGTGCCGCCGATGCCGCCGACCTCGGCCTCGATGGACATGCCCTTGGAGTGGGCAAGCTCAACGAGCTCCTTGGTGCGGTCGAGGTTAAGCTGGAAGGTCTCCTCGTGAGAGCCGTCATACATGATGGACGTGAAGCCGGCCTCGATGCACTTGAAGCAGTCCTCGTAAGAACCGTGATCGAGGTGAAGGGCGACGGGAACGGTAACGCCCGTGGCCTCGACGGCAGCCTTGACCATGTCGGCGCAGACCTTGAAACCGCCCATCCACTTAGCGGCACCAGCGGTGCACTGAAGGATCAGCGGAGACTTGGCCTCCTCGGCGGCCTGGAGAATAGCCAGGGTCCACTCGAGGTTGTTAGTGTTGAAGGCACCGAGACCGTACTTGCCGGCCTCGGCCTTCTTGAGCATGTCTGCTGCGTTGACGAGCATAAAAGAAACCTCCTGTAAGGTTGCTCCGATAACGCCTGAGATTTTACCACGGCGCACCCGGGCATAAACGTTCGTTTGTTCACGAATATCGTCCAAACAGACTTTTTTTGACCGTTTGCCCTACGGAATCGACCCGTTGGGGAAAAATAGCTTGACGTTTGGACGCTTCTCGTGCTTTAAAAGCCGACTATCAAGCTATACCTGCATGAACGGGTTCTGCATGAGTTCGCGCGCCATGGTGGTCGAATCGCCATGGCCGGTTAGGCAAACGGTATCGGGCGGGAGAAGCCGGGCGAGCTTGGAGAGCGAGCGCAGAATCGCCGCCTCGTCGCCACCGGCAAGATCGGTGCGGCCGTGGCTGCCCGGGAATAGCGTGTCGCCCACAAAGGCAATGTTCCCCTGCTCGGTGGCGGCGAACAAGACGATCCCGCCCGGCGTATGCCCTGGTGTCTCGATCACCTGCAGGCAGATATCGCCCACCTCGATAGCATCGCCCTCGGCGAGCAGGCACGTCGGCTCCCCGGGGTCGGGCGTCTCAATGCCCCACATAGCTCGCTGTTCCTCGATGTTCGCATGCGGCACCGCCACATCCTTAGCGCACAGCTCATACCGGCAGCCCTCGCCAACGGTGGTTCGCACGCCGGCAACACCACCAACATGATCGGCATGGCCATGAGTGCATACGGCGCCAAGCACGCGTACGCCGGGATGCTCGGCTCGAATATGCTCCACCAGGCGCTCGCCTTCCCACGCAGGGTCGATAATCACGCACTCATTGTCCGAAATAACAGCATAGCTATTGGTCTGAATGGGACCGTTTACGAGCGTCTCAATCTCGACCGATCCCTTGGGAGTTAAATCCAAGGACACAGCACTCATGTCCCCCTCCTCTCTATAGAACTCGAGGCATCAAACGATACCTCGAGTGTAGCGAATATCGATAATGTGGCACGTTCGTCGCGACTAAACGCGGCGCTTAAGCTGGGCTCCACCCTCGCCGGGCATCAGGCGGCGCGCGTCGTAGACCGAGTCAACGCTGCTGATGGAGGCCAGCAGCGGATCCAGACCACTCGCGTCCGAAATCTCGACCATAAAGCGCAGGGTTGCAATACCCTCGCGGTTGGTCGACGTGGCGGCAGAAAGGATATTGCCGCCCGCATCGCCAATGGCGATGGTGACGTCCTTGAGCAAGCCCATACGATCCAGGCACTCGACCACGATCTCGACCTGGAAGAGGGTGTCGGCAGCGCCGTCCCACTCCACTTCGATCATGCGCTCGGGATGCTCCATAAGACCCTTGACGTTGGGGCAGTTGGCGCGATGAACCGAAACGCCGCGACCGCGCGTGATGAAACCGACGATGTCGTCGCCCGTCACCGGATTGCAGCAATGCGCCAGACGGACCAGCAGGCCGCTGTTGCTCTCGCCTTTGACGATGATACCGTTGCTGGCGCTCTTGCCGCGCTTTTGCGGCTTGCGGTTTGATCCGCGCGCAGGCTGCTTCACGACCTCGGCAATGGCCTCGGCCTTGGTGAGCTGCTCCTCAGGCTTGGGGTCCAAAATCTGCTCGACTTTGTTGCCCACGGCACGCGGGGCGACTTTACCCGCACCAACGGCGGCAAACAGGTCCTCGAGCTGCTTGTAGTTAAACTGCTCCGCCACGGCGTTGAGCGCACGCGTCGAGCGCGGCGTAGAGATGCCATACCCGCGCTTGCGCAGGTCCTTGGCCAGTATATCGCGGCCGGCAGCAGCGTCATCGTCTTTGGTCGCGGCGGCGAAGTAACGGCGAATCTTTGACTTGGCCGAAGGTGTCTTGACGATCTTGAGCCAATCGCGCGACGGCTTAGAGCTCTTGTTGGTCAAAATCTCGACACGGTCACCCGTCTTGATCTCGTGCGTAAGCGGCGCCACCGCACCGTTGATCTTGGCACCGACGCAGTGGTTGCCGACCTCGGTATGGACGGCGTAGGCAAAGTCGAGCGGTGTAGAGCCGGCACGAAGCGCCATGACCTCGCCCTTGGGCGTAAAGACAAAAATCTCCTGGTCAAACAAGTCGACCTTCAGCGAGTGCAGGTATTCCTTGGCATCGGTGATTTCGTCAGACGCCGCCCAATCGAGCGAATGCTTGAGCCAGTTAATCTGGTCGTCCAGACGCTGGGCATCATTGGTCTTAGACGCAGACGATCCGCCCGACTTCTTATAGAGCCAGTGGGCGGCAATACCGTACTCGGCCTGCTCGTGCATCTCGTAGGTACGAATCTGAATCTCGAGCGGACGAGCCGTGGGGCCGATAACCGTCGTATGGAGCGACTGGTAGTTATTGACCTTGGGCATGGCAATATAGTCTTTAAAGCGCCCGGGCATGGGGTGCCACAGCGTATGCACCGCGCCGAGCGTGGAGTAGCAATCGCGCACCGAATGCGTGATGACGCGCAGTGCCACCAGGTCGTAGATCTCGGAGAATTCCTTGCCCTTGCGCTTCATCTTTTGGTAGATGGACCAATAGTGCTTGGAACGGCCGTTGATCTGGAAGTCCTCCAGGCCAATGCGGTTGAGCTCGTCGGTGAGCGTCTTGATGGTCTCGGCCAGATAGCGCTCACGGACCTCGCGCGACTCCGCCACCATGCGTGCGATGCGCTGGTAGGCGTCGGGTTCAAGGTAGAAGAAGGACAGGTCCTCGAGTTCCCATTTAATGGAGCTCATGCCCAGACGGTCGGCCAGGGGCGCGTACACGTCCATAGTCTCGCGTGCCTTAAACAGGCGACGGTCCTCGCGCAGGGCGGCGAGCGTGCGCATATTATGCAGGCGGTCGGCGAGTTTGACGATGATAACGCGGATGTCCTTGGACATGGCGAGGAACATCTTGCGCAGCGTGAGCGCCTGTTTCTCGTCCATGCTGTCGACTTCGATGTTGGTGAGCTTGGTCACGCCATCGACGAGCTCGGCCACCGTATCGCCAAACAGGCCGGAAACATCAGCAAGCGAGGTCTCGGTATCCTCGACGGTATCGTGCAGCAGCGCGGCGCACACCACATCGCAGTCCATCTTGAGATCGGCCAAAATGATGGCCACCTCGACGGGATGGTTGATGTACATCTCACCCGAGCGGCGCTTTTGGTTGCAGTGCTTCTCGGCAGCAAAGCAATAGGCCTGCTCCACCTTAGAAAAGTCGTCCTCATTCATATATTTGAGGCACAGGCGCTCCAGCTTGTCGTAGCTGTCCGCCATAATCTCGGGCGGCAGCTCATCGGCATGCTTATAGTGCTCCATCTCCGAGAACGGCTGGAGGGTGGAATCATGGGCGGTACGGGCTGCGGCATCCATCGAGGTCCCCTTCCCCTAGGCCCGCGGTACGATCGGGCGGTTAACTTTGGCTAGCATATCAGAAGCGCACGAATCGAGCGCCCAACTCCGGAAAGCCGAGAACTCCATGCGCGAACGCAACCCCTCCAAATAGCGAATTGACCTGCTCAATTGCACACGGCCGGGGTTTTCGGCCATCGCGATGCGACGGGTGTCGTCAAACCCCGAAACGCGACAGAAACCAAGCTCTTCGAAGATTCCCAGGCCACTCTCCACCGAGCGCTCGTCGACCGGCGTGCGAGCATCGATGGCAAGGCACATCTGCGCGATGTCGATATCGCTCGCGCTAAAGGAATCGTCCCCGGTCTTGCCGCGGTTGGAGCGCCACATGGTTTGCAGCGCGCGATAGAGCGTGACGAGCTCGTCGCGCTCGGGCGCATAGCAGTCGAGTAGGCGCTCGTTAATGCGGGCGTCGCGCGACGAATAGAGCAGGTGGATCACGGCGGGCTGGCCATCGCGACCGGCGCGGCCGCTCATCTGGTTAAACTCAATCGCGCCAAACGGCATGTGGTAGAGCACGACATGGCGAATATCGGGAAGGTTGACGCCCTCGCCAAAGGCAGAGGTCGAGACGATGCAGCTGAGGCATCCGTCACGAAACGCCTCCTCTACGCGATGGCGGTCGGCGCGCGTAAGGCCCGCGTTGTAAAAGGCGATATGCGACGCGTAGTCGGGAACGCGTTTGCGTAGCGTCTTGGCAAGCGCCACGGACTGATCACGCGAGTTAACGTAGATGACGGTCTTCTCCCCCGTCGCGACGATGGACACCAGGCGGTTTTCGCGGCTCGCAAGATCGCGGTCGTCCTCGAGCCGCAAGTTCTCGCGCACGGTCTCGTCGACCACCGTACGGGTAATCGGCAACACGCGGGCAAGCTCCGCCACGACCGGAGCCGTCGCGGTGGCCGTCGCCGCCATAACGACCGGATCGCCCAGGGCCTTGAGGATGTCGGGCATGTCGAGGTATGCGCTACGGTCGCCGCCCTTGGCAAGACCGGCATGATGCGCCTCGTCGATAACGACAAACCCGATACGACCCGAGCGAGCAAAGCGGTCTCGGTGAATAGACAGGAACTCCGGCGTCGTGAGCACGATGCCGGTGCGGCCCGAAGCCAGGCCGGCAAACACGTCATCGCGCGCTGCCTCCACGGTCTCGCCGGTCAACACGCCCACGCCAATGCCGAGCGCAGCCATCGTCGATGAAAGATGATAGGCCTGGTCGGCAACGAGCGCGCGCAGCGGATAGACAAAGATGCTCGCGCGACCGCGAAGGACCGCCTCGCGTGCGGCGTGCACGTGGAAAATCAGAGACTTACCACGTCCCGTCCCCATAACGGCCAAAACGCTCTGGTGGTCGGCGAGCGCGTCGAGTGCCTCGACCTGCGCGCGATGTGGCTGGTTCGAGCCGATAAAGCTATGGATAAGCGAGCGCGTGAGCTCGGTATAAGAAAGCTGGGCGAGCGTCTCGCGTTTACGCGACTCCAGGCGCGGGCCTAAGTCCGCCGGTTGCACGCCGCGACGAAGCTCGCACGCCGGATCGTCGATATTGGGCGCCGTGGTATCACGCACCAAGACATCCTTGATCATGAGCTTGGGCTTCACGCGTCCCTGCCAATGCTCGGCCACGGCCTCGAATACCAAGTCGACGGCGCTGTCGCAATTGATGAGCCTATCGATCTGCGGCACGCGGAACATGATGGCCGGCGCACTCGCGGCGCCATCAGTCGCCACAAAGCGCATGTGCTCGCCGGTTTTGCCCACCACGGCGCGATCGCACATCGTCACGCCCTCGGCCGCCAACAGCGGCACCTTATTGCCCTGGCCAAACGGCTCAAGACGAGAAATCTGCTCGATAGTCTCGATATTTAGCTCGGAGAGGTCAACGGTGGCGGCAACCTCGTCAGTGTCCTCAAAGTCATCGGCGGGAAGCTCCGATAGCACGGCCGAAAGGCGACGACGGAACTCGTCGAGCTTGGACGCCTCGATGGTCACGCCCACCGCACCCGCATGCCCGCCGCGGCGAATCAGCAGATCCGAGCAGCGCTCTACGGCATCGAACAGGTTGACCTTGCCCACCGAGCGGCCCGATCCGCGTGCAACGCCGTCCTCGATCGAAAAGAGCAGCGCCGGCACGTGATAACGGTTGGTCAGACGGCTCGCTACGATACCCTTGACGCCCTCGTGCCAGCCCTCGCCACCCACGACGATTGCGCGACCGCCATCATAAGTCTCCTCGACCTTTGCCATGGCGTCGCGTGTGAGCTCCGCTTCGATCTCGCGGCGCTGACGGTTGATCTCCTCGAGCTCGGCCGCCAGCGCGCTTGCCTCGATAGGATCGCGGGCAAGCAGCAGGTCGAGCGCCAGCTTGGGATCGGCCATGCGACCGGCGGCGTTCAAGCGGGGAATGAGCGAAAACGACAGGCCATCGGCCGTAATGCTAGAGAGGTCGGCCTTGGCGAGCGCTGCCAGCGCGATGTAGCCGGGACGAGCCGTCACGCGCATCTGCTGGATGCCCTCGGCGACCAACGCGCGGTTCTCGGGCGTGAGCGGCATCATGTCGGACACGGTGCCCAGCGCCGCGACCTCGATTAGCGAACGCCAATACGACGGCTTGCCCAGGCGCTCACCCAGGACTTGCACCAGCTTGAGCGCCACACCAGCACCGGCAAGTTCACGCGAGGGCCCCTCATCCTCGAGCTTGGGGTCGGTCAGGGGCACACCCTGCGGCACCTGGTCGGAGGGCTCGTGATGGTCCGTGACCACCAAATCGATCCCCAGGCTCTCCAGATAGGAAACCTCTTCCTTGGCGGCAATGCCGTTATCGACGGTCACGATCAGCTGGGGGCGAGCGAGCTCGTTAACGCGGTCGAGCGCCGCGCGCGAAAGACCGTAACCCTCGTCAAAGCGATGCGGAATAAACGGCGTGACATCGGCGCCAAACGTGCGTAGTGCCTCGGTCAACAGACAGGTCGACGTAATACCGTCAACGTCAAAATCGCCAAAGACCGCAATGTGCTCGTGGTTGCAAATAGCACGCTCGACGCGGTCGGCAACGACCGACATGCCCGGGATAATGAGTGGGTCGGCCCAGTCGCGATCGAGCGAAGGCGTCAAAAACAGCTGACCTTCTTCGATGGATGTAATGCCGTGCGCAACCATAATACGCGCCACCAGCCCGGGAATGCCCAGGCCAGCCGAAAGCTCCTTTTCGAGCTCGGGGTTTTGCTGAGCGACCGCCCAGCGATGCGTCGTCTTAAGCGATGACATAGGCGCCCACCCCCGATAGGGGCAGGTCGCCGCGATACCTCTCACGGTTCATAGCGATGAGTCCTCTGTGTATGCCCGCTTCGGCAGGCAGATCTGTTGAACGGATTTATTATACCGTGCAGAGCAGACGCAAATCGCCGCAGCACGCCGCGGTTTCGGTAAACGATGCCGGTAATAGCCTCGAAATATTCGAGCGTTTCTGACGCACGGACGCATGCGAGCGTCTAGCATATCCATTCAAAAACGGGTTCACGGGCAAAGGGAGTCACAAGCGCATATGAAGCAATGGGTTGGACTGGGCAAGTTTCTCGCGGGGCACATGCAGGTCATCGTTCCGATTTGCGTGGCACTCGGCGTGCTCTTTCCCCAACAGATTGGCGTACTCAAGCCCATCGTTCCCGCCCTGTTTGCCTTTATGACATTCCAAGGCGCGCTCAGCAACACTTTCCATCAGGTTACTGAGGTGTTCCGCCGTCCGCTGCATCTGATTGCGGCATTGCTCGTCTCGGCGGCACTCATCCCCCTTGCAGCCTATGCCGCAGGATCGTTGTTCTTTGGCTCCAACCCAAACCTTGTCTGCGGCATCGTGCTCGAGTACAGCGTACCCGTGGCAGTCACCGCCTTTATGTGGATTAGCATGTTCGGCGGCAACGGCCCGCTCGCGCTCACCATCATCCTGACGTCCTCGGTCATCTCGCCCGTCACGATTCCGCTCACGCTTAAGCTCCTGCTGGGTGCCACCGTTGCAATCGACGTGCCGAACATGATGCAGAACATGGCCTTTATGATCGCCATCCCCGCTGTGCTCGGTATTGTCATCAATGAACTCACGCGCGGCTGGGGCCACGAGAAACTCTCCCCCGCGCTCTCGCCCGCCTGCAAGTTCATGATGATGGGCGTCATCGCGTCCAACTCCACCGCTATGAGCGAGTACGTGCTACACATGAATGTTGAGCGCTTAGAAGTCGCGCTCTTTATCCTGGTGTTCGCCATCAGCGGCTTTATCATCGGCGTCCTGATCGCCCGGGCCCTGCACCTGCCGTATAGCGAGACGACCACCATGTGCTTTACCTGCGGCATGCGCAACATTTCTTCGGGTGCCGTCATCGCCACGCAGTATTTTCCCGGCGAAGTGGTATTCCCCGTCATGTGCGGCACGCTGTTTCAGCAGGTGTTGGCCTCAATTATCGGACACCTCTTTGAGCGCCTGACCGGCAAGGAGCGCGCCGCCCAGCGCAAGCGGGCCGAGGCTGGCCGCGACGCCATGGCGCGCTAGGCTGTCCGCATTACGCGGGTGTTAGTCTTGCTATACGAGCGTTTCCAGATGCGCACGCAGACGCTCAGCATCGATATCGAGCGTCGTCTCGGCATTGACTTGGGCCAAACGATAGCCGACAAAGTAGGGCGAAACCACCCAACGCGGCAGCGCCTTGGCAATGGTCCGACCGCCCAGGTGATAGAAGAACAAGTTGTACGACTCTGCGCGACCACCGTGGTGCCCGTTTAGGATATAGCGCAGAGCTACCTGGATCGCATCGGCAAAGAGATCCGCCTCGGCTTGGTCTCGCGCGTCATCGCTGGCGGCGATTCCCTGCGGGGCTGAAACGTTGACCTCAAAGAATCCCATGATCGGTTCGGTTGAGATATTGACCAAGATTCTCCCCTGTTGCCAGACATTGATTCCTTCGAAATTGGCGGAAGTCAGCGAAGCATAGCCGTCTTCCTGCTCCAAACCTACAATCTGCATGTGCGGATGAACGAGACTACCGCCCGAGAGCGGACCCTTGTTCTTGTACATGAGAACGCTGCGATACTGCTGTGAATCGATCATCTGCTGCCAGCAACCCAGGGCAAACCGCATCACATGGTGGAGTTCATCCGGCTCATAGATCACCAGGTCGGCATCGTGATCGGCCGACTCGATCAGCACGGTTTGACGGGTGGCGCGCAGGGTCTTGAACTTATTCTCGAGCCAGATGCAGTCACCATCGCGCCGGATGATATCGGCAAGTTCCTCGGTATCGCAAAAGGGACACGCGGTGCCAGGGCGCCGGTTGTCGTCGGGCTTACCGTTCGCCTGCTGAACGTCAAATACCAGCGCCACGGGTTACGCCTCCAGCGGCACGATCTTGGTGCCATGGAGCTCGGAGACGCTCAATGCCGCCGCCACGGTATCGCGGTTGGCCGTAGAAATGCCGCCGCCGGGAAGGATGGTCAGGCGGTCGCCCGCATACTCGACAAGACGCGACAGGTGCTCCAGGTTGTCCTCGATCGGCGTTCCGGCAGCACCACCATGCGTCAGGATGCGCGTGATGCCGCAGTCGGCGAGTGTGTCAATGGCGTCCAGCTGAGCCTCGGGCGAGAGCTGGTCAAAGGCCATGTGGAAGGTGATATCGATGGCCCCGCGCTTGCACTCCTCGGTCGCGCAGCCCGTAGCCATCACGAGGGCGCCGAGGGTGAGCTCGTCGAGCGCCCAGCCGCCGGCACAGGGCTTGCAGCAGCCAAAGACCAGGCCGTCAACGCCGGCGCTCACGGCAAGACCCAAGTCCATCTCCATCATGCGCAGCTCGTCCTGGTTGTAGTGAAAGTCACCGCCACGCGGGCGAATCATGCACATCACTCGCGCGTCATGCTCGTGAGCATAGCTGACCGTAGTGCTGATAACGCCGGCCGAGGGCGTGGTACCACCGACGGCAAGGTTGTCGCACAACTCGATGCGCTTAGCACCGGCATCGATAGCCGCCGGCACACGCTCAAAGTTCTCGGCACAAAACTCGTACAGCATAGATAGCCCCCAGGAGACATTTCGATTTCCACACGGCATTGTCGCACGTTAAATAGCAACCCGCACGATGGAACAAAACCTTGACAAGGAGTGTCCCAAAGTGCCGGCACATAAGGAACGTCCCCAGGTGCCACCTTGAGCGATGGGTACTCATTTAAGTACGTCCCCAATGAGTACCCGCAGGGGACAGACAGACCGGACTCCCTATACGACAACTGTTGACATCATATACTATGTGTCATATAGTAGGTGTTACACAGTATACTACGAAAGGAGGTGTGCGGATGGAGGCACAGATGAAGCGCGGCTTCCTCGAGGCCTGCGTGCTCGCGGCCGTCTCGGGCGAGGAATCCTACGGCTATCAGATCGTGAAGGACGTGCCCGCGAGTATGGGGCTCACGGAATCCACGCTCTATCCGTTGCTCAAGCGCCTGGAGAAGGCGGGCTGCATCACAGCGCGCTCCGCCGAGCACAACGGGCGGCTGCGGAGGTACTACCGCATCACGGACGCCGGGCGCGAGCGTATCGCCGAGTTCCTCGCCGAATGGCCATCCGTGCAGGAGATCTACCGTTACGTGGAGGGGGCGCACCATGACGCGCGATGAGTTCTTGAACCGGCTGGGCGAGCTTCTGGCCTGCCTGCCGGCAGATCAGGTAAAGGAAACGCAGGAGTTCTACGCGGAGGCCATCGCCGACCGTATGGAGGACGGCATGACGGAGGCCGGGGCTGTGGCCGCCATGGGCACGCCCGGTGAGGTCGCCGAGGCAACGCTCGACGAACTGCCCGCCGTGCCGCGCGCGATCGCGAGGACCAAGCGCAAGAGCACGGCACTTCTATGGGCGCTCGCCATCGTGGGCTCTCCGGTATGGATTCCGCTGCTGCTCGCGTTCGTCGCCGTTGCCGCTGCAGTCTACATCTGTATTTGGGTTCTTGCGCTCTGCGTGTGGATCGTGGCCGCGGCATTCGGGGGCGCGGGCCTGGTAGGGCTCCTGTTCGCCGTGGACGGCATCATTATCGGGCATGTTCCGTACGTTTTGGCCTCGATGGGAATGGGATTCGCTTCCATCGGTGTGGCGCTCCTCACGGGAGCCGGCGCCTGGACGGCGTCCAAGCAGATCGCGCGCCTCTCTGCCCTTTGGGCGAAGAAAGCCGTTTCGCCCTTCTGGAAAGATCGAGGCAATAAGAGCCGCATGGGCGCCGAAGCGGCGCCGCTCACGGCATAGGAAGGAGTGCAAACATGTCCAGCGTAAAAAGGATTTACCTTGCCGTAGCGGGTGGGCTTGTTGCCACGGGGCTCGTCCTGGCTGCTATCGGATTTGTGGCCTCCGGCTTTAACCTCGCTGTGCTCAACACGCAGATCGACCTGCGCGATGACACCATCATTCTGGGTGGTGTTGAAATAGACGACCCGACAGGGCTTCCACTCATCGAGCAGCTTGCCGAGGTCGGCGAGATCCATATTGGATCTGCAACGACTGGTTCGTCTTCTCCTCGCAAATGATCGAGCTCGTAGCAGCCGTCCCCCCCTTCGGGCGCACCACGACGGGCATGAGCACGCCGCGCTCGGAGCCTTTTTGCGAGACCTTCCGTCACGCTCTTCCTGCGTGGTGAACCGGTCATCGACCGACGAGAGGCTGATGGGAATCTCTCGACTTCGGGCCAATCCCGCTCACCGATCTGGTCTTCCTTCGTGATGCGCACATAAGCGAGCAGACACCGCGCAGTGCTTCAGCGCGGCCGCACTTCCACGTCTATGACGGAGGTGCCCGGCGGCGTCTTGGCAATCCCCTTGTTTGCAGGCGTTAGCGCGTGGGGATCGCCCACTCGGGGGTCGAGGCCGCCGAGGACGGCGGCGAACCTCGCGGTGTCATTCGACATCGCGAGGTTCCCGGACCATGACCACCTGGCCTCGTACCGCGGCATAGCCCCAAGGGTGAGGAGCTTCGGCACGTCGATCAGGGCGCCCGCGCAGCGTCGGCCGGTCCGCCGTTCGGCAGAACGGCGGAAGTCCCTAGCCGCCCAGGTAAGCCTTGCGGACGTTGTCGTCGTGCAGGAGCTCTTGGCCGGTGCCGGTCATGGTGATCTTGCCGGTCTCGAGCACGTAGCCGCGCGTGGCGATTGAAAGCGCCATCTGGGCGTTCTGCTCGACCAGAAGCACCGTGGTACCGGCCTTGTGCAGGTCCTCGACAATCTGGAAGATCTGCTCAATCAGAATCGGCGCCAGACCCATGGAAGGCTCATCGAGCATGAGCAGCTTGGGGTTGCTCATAAGGGCGCGCCCCATAACGAGCATCTGCTGTTCGCCGCCCGAAAGGGTGCCGGCGACCTGGTGACGGCGCTCCTTAAGGCGCGGGAACTGCTCGTAGACGCGCTCAAGGCCCGGAGCCACCGTGGACTTGGGCTGCGTGTAGGCGCCCATCTCCAGGTTCTCCTCGACCGTCATCTGCAAAAAGGCGCGACGGCCCTCGGGAACCTGGGCCAGGCCCTTGCCCACCAGTTTATCGGCAGGCGTATGGGTAATGTCCTCGCCCATAAACTTGATGGAGCCGGTCTTGGAACGCAGCAGGCCCGAGATGGTTTTAAGCGTCGTGGACTTACCGGCGCCGTTCGCGCCGATCAGGGCCACGATCTCGCCCTCGTTGACGTTAAAGGAGATGTCCTTGATGGCGTGGATAGCGCCGTACCAGACGTTGATGTTGTAGACGGAAAGCATCGGCTCTGCCATTTAGTTCTCCCCCTTATCCTGCTTGCCCAGATATGCCTCAATTACGGCATCGTTGTTCTGGATCTCCTCGGCCGTGCCCTTGGCGATGACCTTACCAAAGTTGAGCACGCAGATGCCCTCGCAGATGTTCATGACGAGCGACATATCATGCTCGATAAGCATAATGGCGATGCCAAAGGTGTCGCGGATCTTGACGATGTTCTCCATGAGCTCCGCGGTCTCGGACGGGTTCATGCCGGCGGCAGGCTCGTCGAGCAGCAGCAGTTTGGGGTTGGTGGCAAGCGCGCGGACGATCTCCAGACGACGCTGGGCGCCGTAAGGCAGCGAGCCGGCCTGCTCGTTTGCCAGGTGCTCCATATCAAAAATGGACAGCAGCTCCATGGCGCGCTCGTGGGCGGCCTTCTCGTGCTTCCAATACGTCGGCAGGCGCAGCACGCCCTCAAAGCCGGAGTAGCGCTCCTGGTTGTGCAGACCGACCTTGACGTTGTCCTCCACCGTCATGGTGTTGAACAGGCGAATGTTCTGGAAGGTACGGGCAATACCCATGCGGTTGACCTGATAGACCGACTTGCCCGAGGTGTCCTCACCGTCGAGCAGGATGGTACCGTGCGTGGGCTGGTACACCTTGGTGAGCAGGTTGAAGACCGTGGTCTTACCGGCACCGTTGGGACCGATCAGACCGGCGATCTCGGTCTTACCGATGGTCAGGCTAAAGTCGTCGACTGCCTTAAGGCCGCCAAATTCAATGCCCAAGTGGATGCACTCGAGCGCCGGGCGCTGGCCCAGGTCGCGGTCGGGAACGATGGCGCCAGAAGGATACGGGACCATCTTGCCCTTGTTGAACTCAAACTTACTGGGCATCGGCTGCCACCTCCTTCTTGGAAGCAAAGCGGTCCTTAATGCGTGCGAAGAACGACTTGAGCTGCGGGTTGTTGGTAAAGATCATGACCAGGATCAGCACGATGGCGTAGATGAGCATGCGGTAGTCCGAGAACTGACGGAGCAGCTCGGGAAGCACCGTAAGCAACGCCGCCGCGATGACGGAGCCGCGCATGTTGCCCAGACCGCCCAGGACCACGAACACCAGAATGAGGATGGACGTGTTGAAGTCGAACTTGGTGGCGGAGAGCTGCGAGAAGTTACCGCCGAAGAGGGCTCCGGCAGCGCCGGCGAGGGCAGCGGAAACCACGAAGGCGATCATGCGGTACTGGGTGACGGAGATACCCACGGACTCGGCAGCGATCTTGTTGTCACGCACGGCCATAATGGCACGGCCGGTACGGCTGCGAACCAGGTTGAGCACGATCACGAGTGCGACCATGACCAGGATGGCACCGGCGAGGAAGGTCGAGTACGTCGACACGCCCGAGGCGCCCTGGGCGCCCTTGATGATGGCGGTGCCGTCCTCGAGCAGGTGCAGGTCGTCGATCGTGGAGTTACCCGTGATGTTAAAGATCACATGCAGGCCGCGGGAGTCGACGCCCACAATGAGACAGGTGACGATCTCTTTGATGATCTCGCCAAAAGCCAGGGTCACGATGGCCAGATAGTCGCCGCTCAGGCGCAGGACCGGGATACCGATCAAGAAGCCCAAGATGGCAGCGGCGATAGCGCCGACCACAATGCTGATGATCAGGCGCACTGGATCGGAGGGAACGGCGCTCTCGAGGGCGACCGCGGTGACGATGCCCGTGTAGGCACCGACACTCATAAAGCCCGCATGGCCCAGCGACAGGTCGCCCGCGATGCCGACGACGAGGTTGAGGGAAATGGCCATGACGATGTAGGCCGTAATGGGAACCAACTGGCCGGCAATCATGCGCGGGATCATATGGTTGGACTGCATAAAGAACACGATGGCAAATGCCACGATGCACATGGCGTACGTGACAAAGTCGTGACGCGTCTGCTTGTCTTTAAGAAACTTCATAACGCTCACCTACACCTTCTCGGGGACGTACTTGCCCAAGAGGCCGGCAGGCTTGACGAGCAGGACAATGATCAGAACACCAAAGACGATGGAGTTGGCAAGGCTCGTGGAAATATAGGCCTGCGCCATCGCTTCGATGATGCCGATGAGAATGCCACCGACAAAGGCGCCGGGGATGGAGCCGATACCGCCGAAGACGGCGGCGTCGAAGGCCTTGATGCCAGGCATGGCACCCGTCGTGGGCTGCAGCACCGGCGAGTAGGAGCACAGCAGCACGCCGGCGATGGCAGCAAGGGCAGAGCCGATGGCAAACGTCATCGAGATGGTACGGTTGACGTTGATGCCCATGAGCTGAGCGGCAGCCTTGTCCTCGGACACGGCGCGCATGGCTTTACCCATCTTGGTCTTACCTGTAAAGAACATCAGGCCGGCCATGATAACCAGGCAGGCGACGATGGTGACGAGCGAGACGGCGCTTACATTGAACTTGGCCAAGAACTCCGGCACCTGGAAGGTGACGAGCGAAGTGAAGTTCTTGGGCGTGGCGCCCCACAGAAGCTGTGCGGCGTTCTGCAGGAAGTAAGACACGCCGATGGCCGTGATCAGAACGGCCAGCGGGCCCGCCTGACGCAGCGGCTTGTATGCCAGGCCCTCGATGAGAACACCGAGAACGGTACAGACCACACAAGAGAGAATTACAGATGCCCAGCCCGGGAGGCCGAGATACGACGTGGCACAGAACGAGACATAGGCACCGACCATGATGACGTCGCCGTGAGCGAAGTTCAGCATCTTGGCGATGCCATAGACCATGGTGTAGCCCAACGCGATGATGGCGTAGACGCTGCCCATGGACAGGCCGTTGACCAGGTATTGGATAAAGACCGTCATGTTCCACATCCCCCTTTCGAATAGGTTTCCAGTTAATGTATGAAACAGGGACGTTACACTGTCCCTAGATACCAAGCAAGCAGGGAAGGCCAAAACCTCCCCTGCTTGGGATCAAAACCGCTCTATGTAAGGCGGTCTATTAGGCCTGTACGTACTTGCCATCGGTGATGACGTACGCCGTGGGGTCCTTCTGGACCTGGCCCTTATCGTTCCAGGTGAGCTTGCCGGTCAGACCGTCAACGGTAATCTTGAGCATAGCCTTGGGCAGCTTCTCGGCGACCTCGGTCGGGTCGGCGTCGACACCAAGACCGGCCTCCTTGAGGGCCTCGGCCACCGCGTGCACGCCGTCGTAGGCGTCGGCGGCAAACTGGTCGGGAGTATCGCCGTACTTATCCTTGTAAGCGTTGACGAAGTCGGCGTTCTTCTCGTCGTCGGCGGAGAACGGGGTCATGAGCAGCAGACCCTCGGCAAGAGAGGTGTCGAAGCCCTCAACGCCCAGGATGCCGTCCATGCCGTCGCAGCCCATCATCTTGACGTTGTAGCCCATGTCCTTGGCATTCTTGAGCAGGACGGACGCCGGCGTGTAGTAGATCGGCGCAAAGATCATGGTGGCGCCGGCCTGCTTGGCCTTGGTCAGCTGGTTGGTAAAGCTCGTGGCGGAGTCGTCCTTAAAGGTCTCCTCGTCAACAACCTCGAGCTTGGACTCAGCGGCCTGGGCCTTAAAGGAATCTGCGATACCCGAAGAATAGGCGTCGCCGGAGTTATAGAACAGCACGAACTTCTCGTCCGCATACTTCTGCGCCAGGAACTTGGCAGCGTTGACACCCTGGTTGGGGTCGGTGAAGCAAACCTGGAAGACGCAATCCTTGCCGTCGGTGACGTCCTCGGAGGACGCGGACGGGGTGATCATGAACGTCTTGGGGTCGTTACCACACTCTGCGGCAACGGCAACCGACGCACCCGTGGTGGTCGGGCCGACGAGGGCCTGCATGCCCCAGTCGAGCAGGGTGTTGAAGGCGTTGACGGCCTTCTCGCCATCGGCCTGGTCATCCTCGGCCTTGCTGGCAAGCGGCAGCTCCTTGGTCGAGAAATCCTTGCAGCCAAGCTCGACACCCTGGGTAACGGACTTGCCGTAGGACGCGTTGGCGCCGGTCAGCGGGCCGATGGTGCCGATCTTAAACGAAGCGTCGCCCGAAGCGGAACCGCTGTCGCCGCCGTTGGAGGAGCAGCCAGCTAGAATGGACATCGCCCCCAGACCTGCTGCGCTCGCGATAACACTCCTGCGATTCATAACAGGGTTCAATGACTTACCGGTGAGGCTCGACATGCGGCTCTCCTCTCAAATCTCGTCGGGTTTTGGTTACCCGACAGGCCATCCTTCGCCGTGTTCGGCGTTCGCAAAATAGTAGACGCTTTAGTTAGGAAAAGTGGCGATTATTTCAACTTTTCTTTGGATTTGTTCATTTATCCATATTTCTGCGTATTTCTATTTTTTTATGCAGTAATGCCACTTTATTGTGTAAAAGTAATGTTTCCATTCTGTTACAAGCGTTCCCGCTCTTAATAAACATGGTGTCCCCCTTTTCGCTAGCCGCGATGCGGCCGTCTTGCGGTACAGGGCAAACCTTATGGTGCAAACGTTGACAGTTTGTTACGGAGTTCCGTTTGTAGCGAGCATGTTTCCAATGTTTCCGCAGCGTTTCGGGGGTGCCGTTTTGTGCGACTCCTGTTGCCTGGCGAGCACGCGCCCTCTGTTCACGCTAGAATGCACTCAACCTTTAAGCGGTTAATCCATCCATGAGATGCACGAAGGAGCTATCTATGAGCGAACCCCTGCGCACCGTGAACGTCGGTCTGATCGGCCTGGGAACCGTCGGCGGCGGCGTGGCCCGTCTGATCAAGAGCCACCACGATGAGTACCTGGCAGCCTACGGCATCGACCTTAAGCTGACCCGCGCCTGCGCGCTTGCCTGGGAGCAGGCCGAGGCGGCAGGCATTGAGCGCGAGGCCTTCACGAGTGACTGGCACGACGTCGTCACCGACCCCGCCGTCGATATCGTCGTCGAACTCATCGGCGGCGAGCACCCCGCGACCGAGATCTTCACCACCGCCTTTGAGCACGGCAAGCACGTCGTCTCTGCCAACAAGGCCCTGCTGGGCCGTCACGTCGAGACGCTTGCCGAGAAGGCGCGTGCGTGCGGCGTGCAGATTAAGTGCGAGGCCAGCTGCGGTGGCGGCATCCCCATTGTCAGCACACTCGAGCACGACCTGGTGGGTAACAAGATCCTGACCATCGCCGGCATCCTCAACGGCACCACCAACTACATCCTGTCGCGCATGGACGCCGAGGGCGCCGATTACGCTGACGTGCTCGCCGACGCACAGGCTAAGGGCTATGCCGAGGCCGACCCGTCCGCCGACGTCGACGGCTTCGATGCCGCCAGCAAGACGGCCATCCTCGCCTCCATCGGCTTTGGCACCCGCGTTACCACCGATGATGTGTACCAGCAGGGTATCCGCACCATCGGCGCCGAGGACATCGCCCAGGCCCGCGAGCTCGGCTACACCATCAAACTGCTCGGCATCGCCCGCAACACCGACGCTGGCGTCGACGTTCGCGTGCATCCCACGCTGATCCCCGCAGACCATATGCTCGCCAAGGTCAACGGCGCCATGAACGCCGTCTACGTGGTAGGCGACGCCGTGGGCGAGACCATGTTCTACGGCGCGGGCGCAGGCTCCTTCCCCACCGCGAGCGCCGTCGTGGGCGATATCCTGTCGCTCTCCGAGCAGATCAGCCGCGGCGTGGCTCCGCTGCCCGAGATTGAGCCCTATGGCCACAACCTCGCCTTTAAGCCCATGGACGAGCTCCAGACCAAGTACTATGTGCGCCTGAAGGTCGCCGACCGCGTGGGCGCCCTGTCCGAGACGGTCGACATCTTTGCCAAGCATAACATCTCGATCTCGCTCATCAACCAGGTCGAGGACGGCAAGTCGGGCGTCAGCGATGCCTGCTCGGTCATCTTCCTGACGCACCGCGCGCTCGAGAAGGACGTCCAGGCAGCCGCCGCCGAGCTTGCCAGCGTCGGCTGCGTGGCCGAGGTCGCCAACGTCCTGCGCATCGAGGACGTTGAGGCTTGGACCGAAGGCGTCATGGCGAACTAGCCCAACGCTCGCCTAGCAATACGCGCCTTGAGGGCTCCCGTCCGATGTGGGACGGGAGCCCTTTTGTCACCTGCCCTAAGCACAACGGCAAAGCACATTTGCGCGAGCCGCTCATCGGTAACGCGGGCTACCGTTCACCGATATGCAAACGCGGCCGATTCCGACTACCGCTACGCTGTGCTGCGAATGTCCGCCCGCGATGAGAGGAAGCACCATGTTGCTCGAGGGCAAGAAAGCAATCATCACCGGAGGCACACGCGGTATCGGCTATGCCATCGCCTGCCGTTTTATCGAGGAAGGCGCTGCCGTCACCGTCTTTGGCTCGCGCCAGGAGACTGCCGACACGGCCGTTGAGAAGCTGACAGCCGCCTATCCCGACGCCAAGGTCTGGGGTCGCTCCTGCGATCTCACCTCGCTCGAAGCCGTGACCGAGGCCTTTACCCAGGCTGCCGCTGACATGGGCGGCTTGGACACGGTCGTCAACAATGCCGGCATCTCCCAGCGCTCGCCGCTCCTTAACTATACGGCCGAGGAGTTCGCAAAGGTCATGGACCTTAACGTCGTCGCCGTCTTTAATGGCCACCAGGCTGCCGCCAAGATCATGACCGAGGCCGGCCACGGCGGCACCATCACTACCACAAGCTCGATGGTCGCCAAGTACGGCCAGCCCTCCGGCGTCGGTTACCCCACGTCCAAGTTTGCCGTCAACGGTATGGTCCAGTCGCTCTCGCGCGAGCTCGCTCCCATGGGCATCCGCGTCAACGCCGTCGCCCCCGGCGTGACTAAGACCGACATGGTCGCCAACCTGCCCGAAGAGGTCATCAAGCCCATCATCGCCACCATTCCGCTGGGTCGTATGGGCGAGCCCGAGGATGTCGCCAACGCCTTTGTTTTCCTGGCGAGCGACATGTCCTCCTATGTCACGGGCGCCGTGCTCCCCGTCGACGGAGCCGCCCGCTCCTAAGGAGCCACAAGCTTTGGCTTCAAGTTTCAACATAGCTCAACCAAAAAGGCGCGCCGTCTGAATCAACTACAGACAGCGCGCCTTCTCCTGTTATGAAAGGGAAGCTATGTCCCAGTATTTCGGATCAGAACGGGGCACGGTTTCCCCCAGGACCTCCTTGCGGAAACTGCATCCCACTCTGAGCGCCCATTCCGGGACACAGCTTCCCAACGGCCCCCGTTTCGGAAACCACATCCCGTTCCGAGCCTTCAAAGCGGGACGCGGCTTCCCCGAGAAAGTATCGACTACTTACCGTCGTCGTCTTCGGCTTCTTCGCGCGCATAGAGCTCCAGCATGCGGCGGCGGTATTCGCGCACAGCGAGCTTGGCGCGCTCCAGGCGGCGGCGCTCACGCGGAGTCAGCTCGGACGGGTCGACCTCGTCTCCATAGGTCTTATCGGCAAGCAGGTGCGCCGCGTCCACGATGCGGGCATCGATGTGGCCGCTCGCTGCCTCGGCGGAAAGACGCTCGGCAATCGTATCGAGCGTAGGCAGGCCCTCGAATACGCGACCATGGCCATGCGAGGTCAGCAGCTCGTGCTCGCGCGCGAGCAAGCTCGCTAGGTCGTGGTGGGCGCGCAAGATGTCGAGCGCATCGGATGGATGCTCGGCAACCTCTGCCACGGCGGCGACCGGTGCGGCATCCACCACGCGGTAGAAGAGCTGCGCGAGCAATGGCATCAAGAACACCGTGATGGCACCGGCGGCAACCATGACCGACGCAATATCTTGCGACAGCGCGCCCGCGTTGACGGCAACGCTCGTAACGGCAACGATGATCGGCAGCGCCGTGGTGCAGTACAGGGCCACGGTAATGCGACCATACGCCGACACATCGCGCGTCGCAGGACAAATGCTCATGGAAATAAGAATGGGCACGGCACGAATAATCAACAACGCCACGATAAAGCCCACGAGCAGACCCGGGCGCGACGCCACGGCCGTCAGATCGATCTTTGCGCCCGATACGGTAAAGAACACCGGAATCAAAAAACCGTAGGCCAGACCGTCGAGCTTGGTCTCGAGCGTATGGTTGCCCTCGGGGATGATATAGCGCAGGACAAAGCCGGCGGCAAAAGAACCCAACACGATGTCGAGATCAAAGACAGCCGAGAATGCCACGAGCGTGACCAGGATGAGCACCGTCAGGCGCACGAAGGTCTGCGACGTGGTATCGGCGCGCTCCTCAACAAATGCAAAGAAGCGGCTGCCGACGCGCTTGGAGCGGCTCGGGACCACGGCCAGCAACACGCAAACCACCGCAAACAAGCCAAGGATAACGAGCGTTTGGATGCCAGTGCGGGCAGACAACAGCACCGACATGGCGAGCACGGGACCGAGCTCGCCCCAAGTGCCATACGCGAGAATCGAGTCGCCCACGCGCGTGCCGGTGAGCGAGCGCTCACGCATGATGGGCACAAGCGTACCGAGCGCCGTCGAAGTGAGGGCAAGCGTCACGGCGATACCGTCGAAATGACTGACTGAGAACCACGGGGTAAAGCGCACGGCAAGCCAGGCGATACCAAACGTGACGACCCACGTCGCCAAGCCGTAGCGCCCCTCGACGCCCGTGATGCTCTTGGGGTCGATCTCAAAGCCGGCAAGCAGGAACAAAAAGGCCAGGCCCAGCTCGGACACCAGCGAGACCTCAGCATCTACATGGATGACGCCGAGCATATGGGGTCCCAGTACCGCGCCGAGCACGAGCAAAAAGACCGTCTCGGGAACGGGTTTTCCGGGAATCGCCGAGGCGATAAAAGGACTCGCAAAGGCCACGAGTGCGATGATGGCGAGCGAAACGAATGCCATGTGATGCCTTTCTCTTGTTTGCGCTTCACTGTAGCACCCTCGCCGCCCTCAACGCGCCGAGAGCTGTCGTATCATAGTGAGGTTTACAAACATGTGGCTCAAGGCGACCGCAGGGCAGACCCCGCAAACCGACCGCTGCCGCATACCGTACCGTACGCCCAACCGATCAGGAAGGCAGGAACCAATGGTCTCTCGTATCTACGTGGAGAAGAAACCCGGGTTCGACGTCGAGGCTCAGCAGCTCAAGGGCGAGCTGACCGAAATTCTCGGCATCAAGGGCATCGAGGCCCTGAGGATTATCAACCGCTACGACGTCGAGGGCATCGACAAGGAGCTTTTCCGGTCCTGCGTGCCGACCGTCTTTAGCGAGCCCCAGGTCGATGTGACCTACGACGAGCTCCCCGCAAGCGATGGCGCCGTCTTTGCCGTCGAATTCCTGCCTGGCCAGTTTGACCAGCGCGCCGACTCCGCCAGCGAGTGCGTGCAGCTCATCAGCCAGGGCGAGCGCCCCGCCGTGCGCTCCGCCAAGGTCTATATGATCTCGGGCGCTCTGGACGAGGCCGCCATCGATGCCATCAAGCACTACGTGGTGAACCCCGTCGAGGCGCGCATCGCCTCGCTCGACCTGCCCGAGACGCTGTACATGGAGACCCCCGAGCCCCAGCCCGTCGAGGTGCTCGACGGTTTCCGCGAGCTCGACGAAGCCGGCCTTGCCGCCTTTATTTCCGAGCGCGGCCTTGCCATGGACGAGGCGGACATCGCCTTCTGCCAGCAGTACTTCCGCGATGAGGATCGCGACCCCACCATCACCGAGATCCGCGTGATCGACACCTACTGGTCTGATCACTGCCGCCACACCACCTTCGGCACCGTCCTGGACGACGTGACGATCGACGACGCCGTGGTGCAGCAGGCCTTCGACCGCTACATGGAGATGCGCCACGAACTCGGTCGCGACACCAAGCCCGTCTGCCTCATGGACATGGGCACCATCGGCGCCAAGTACCTCAAGAAGACCGGCGTCATGACCGATGTCGACGAGTCCGAGGAGATCAACGCCTGCACCGTCAAGGTGAAGGTCGATGTCGACGGCGAGGACCAGGACTGGCTGTTCCTCTTTAAGAACGAGACCCACAACCACCCGACCGAGATCGAGCCCTTCGGTGGTGCCGCCACCTGCGTGGGCGGTGCCATCCGCGACCCGCTGTCGGGCCGCAGCTACGTGTACCAGGCCATGCGTGTCACCGGCGCCGGCGGCCCCACCGTCCCCGTGTCCGAGACGCTCGAGGGCAAGCTGCCGCAGCGTAAGCTCGTGACCACTGCTGCCGCCGGCTACTCCAGCTACGGCAACCAGATCGGCCTTGCCACCGGTCAGGTCAACGAACTCTATCACCCCGGCTACGTCGCCAAGCGTATGGAGGTCGGCGCCGTCGTGGGCGCCACCCCGGCAAACCACGTGCGTCGCGAGTGCCCCGCCCCCACCGACAAGATCATCCTGCTGGGCGGCCGCACTGGCCGTGATGGCATCGGTGGCGCTACCGGCTCTTCCAAGACCCAGAACACCGAGTCCATCGAGACCTCGGGTGCCGAGGTCCAGAAGGGCAACGCCCCGGTCGAGCGCAAGCTGCAGCGCCTGTTCCGCCGCGGCGACGCCTGCCGTCTGATCAAGCGCTGCAATGACTTTGGCGCTGGCGGCGTCTCGGTCGCCGTGGGCGAGCTTGCCGACGGCCTGTACGTGGACCTGGACACCGTGACCAAGAAGTACGACGGTCTTGACGGCACTGAGCTCGCCATCTCCGAGTCCCAGGAGCGCATGGCCTGCGCCGTCGCCGATGGTGACGTCGATGAGTTCATGGGCTACGCCGCCGAGGAGAACCTGGAGGCGACCGTCATCGCCGAGGTTACCGCCGAGCCGCGCATGCGCATGGCCTGGAACGGCGTCGCCATCGTCGACCTGTCCCGCGAGTTCCTCAACTCCAACGGTGCACCCAAGCACCAGGTCGCCCACGTCTGCGCCCGTAGCGTGTGGCAGCCCAGCTGGGCCGGCACCACGCTCGCCGAGCGCATGACCTCGCTTGTCACCGACCTCAACGTCGCCTCCAACAAGGGCCTTTCCGAGCGCTTCGACTCCACCATCGGCGCCGCGACCGTGCTCATGCCCTTTGGCGGCAAGACGCAGCTCACTCCGAGCTCTGCCATGGTCGCCAAGTTCCCCGTGGACGGCGAGACCACCACGGCGAGCGCTATGGCATGGGGCTTCAACCCCTACCTGATGGAGGCCGACCAGTTTGCGGGCGCCTACCTGTCCGTAGTCGAGTCCATCGCCAAGCTCGTTGCCGCCGGCTTTGAGCACAAGCGCGCCTACCTCTCCTTCCAGGAGTACTTCGAGCGCCTGCGCACCGAGGCCGAGCGTTGGGGCAAGCCCATGGCAGCCGTCCTGGGTGCCCTTATGGCCCAGGTCGATCTGGGTGCCGGCGCCATCGGCGGCAAGGACTCCATGAGCGGCTCCTTTGAGGACGAGGCCGGCGAGCTCAACGTTCCGCCGACCCTGATCAGCTTCGCTGTGGCCGTGGGCCGCGCGGCGCGCGCTGTCTCCCCTGAGTTCAAGGGTCTGACGCACCGCGTCGTCCGCATCGCCCCCGCCACCTACGGCGAGGACTACCGTCCCGATGCCCAGCAGCTGCTCGCCGCATTTGACGCCGTCGAGGCGCTCACTGCTACCGGCAACGCCCTGGCCATCTCCACGCCCGGCTACGGCTGCGGCGCCGAGAGCCTCTTTAAGATGTGCGTCGGCAACCAGATCGGTATCGAGCTTGCCGAGGATGTGGACGTGGAGAGCTTCTTCACCCCGCTCTACGGCAGCTTTATCGTCGAGCTCGCCGATGACGCCGAGCTGCCCGAGGTCGCCGACGGCGTTGTCGTCGAGCCCCTGGGCACCACCGTCGAGGGCTATGTCATCGACACCGGCTCCGAGGTCATCGAGCTCTCCGAGCTCCAAGAGGCCTGGGAGAGCGGCATCGAAGGTGTCTTTGCCTACCGCAGCACCGGCGAGCAGCCCGAGGTCGAGACCATCGACTATCGCACCAAGGATATCCACGTGTACGGCGGCGCCAAAATCGCCCGCCCGCGCGTGATTATCCCGGTGTTCCCCGGCAACAACTGCGAGTACGACAGCGCCCGCGCCTTCCGCGCCGCCGGCGCCGAGGCCGACACCTTCGTGATCAACAACCTCACGCCCGAGGCTGTTGCCGAAAGCACCCACGAGCTTGCCCGTCGCATCCGCCAAAGCCAGATCGTCATGATCCCCGGCGGCTTCTCGGGCGGCGACGAGCCCGACGGCTCCGCCAAGTTCATCACGGCGTTCTTCCGCGCTCCCGAGGTCACCGAGGCAGTTCGCGACCTGCTCAAGGCCCGCGACGGCCTGATGCTGGGCATCTGCAACGGCTTCCAGGCCCTGATCAAGCTCGGCCTGGTACCCTACGGCGACATCGTCGACGCCACGCCCGATGCGCCCACGCTGACGTTCAACACCATCGGTCGCCATCAGAGCCGCCTGGTGCGCACCCGCATCTCGTCCAACCTGTCCCCGTGGCTGTCGCAGTGCAGCCTCGACGACCCCTACACCGTCGCCATCAGCCACGGCGAGGGCCGCTTTGTCGCCAACGACGAGGTGCTCGCCCAGCTGATCGCCAACGGCCAGGTCGCCACGCAGTACGTGGGCGAGGACGGCAAGCCCAGCATGGATCTTTCCGTCAACCCCAACGGCTCCGTACTCGCCATCGAGGGCATCACGAGCCCCGACGGCCGCGTCCTGGGCAAGATGGGCCATGCCGAGCGTCGCGGCGACAACCTGTACCGCAATGTGCCCGAGCAATCCCCCGGCGATAAGTTCATGCCGATCTTTGAGAGCGGCGTAGCCTACTTCGCTTAAAGCTTTCCCATCGGGTACAATCCCCTCGGGTAACAACACCCGCCACCGGCACCTCCGGTGGCGGGTTCTTTTTTGCTTCGCGCATGTAGGAAGGACATCATGGAAAGCCGCAAGCCGCATCTCGCCACCCTGCCCGGACTTATCCTGGGCTGTCTTGTTTGCTGTGTACTCTGGGGATCGGCCTTTCCCTGCATCAAGATCGGCTACGCACTCTTTGGGATCCCGGCGCACGATAGCGCCTCGCAGCTACTCTTTGCAGGTTTGCGTTTCACGCTTGCCGGCATCCTGGTTATCGTCGGCATGAGCACAGCTCAGCGCCGCCCGCTCGTCCCACAGGTACGCGATATCAAGCCCATCTGCATCCTGTCACTCTTCCAGACTATCGGGCAGTACTTCTTTTTCTATCTGGGACTCTCGCGCGCCAGTGCCATGTCAAGCTCCATCATCGAGTCCAGCGCCAACTTCTTGGCCATCCTCTTTGCCGCCCTGGCGTTTCGCACCGAAAAGCTCGATGCGGCCAAGGTGCTCGGCTGTGTACTGGGCTTTGCCGGCGTCGCGCTCGTCAACCTTTCGGGCGCGGACGGCACCTTTGGCTTTACGCTCGACGGCGAGGGCTTTATCCTGGCCTCCACCGTCGCGGGTGCCCTGTCGACCTGCCTGATCGGCATCTTCTCGCGCGAGCACGACGGTGTCTTGCTTGCCGGGTGGCAGTTCTTGGTCGGCGGCCTGGTCCTCACCGCCATCGGCTTTTTGATGGGCGGCGCGCTCTCCCCCACGGCGATTGCCCCCGCCATCGCGCTCATCATCTACATGGCACTCATCTCCGCCGTCGCGTACTCGCTGTGGTCGCGCCTGCTTGCCGTCAACCCCGTCAGCCGCGTCTCGGTCTTTGGGTTTATGAACCCCGTCTTTGGTGTGCTGCTGAGCGCGCTGCTGCTCGGCGAGGGCGCTGGCACGAGCCCCGTTACCGTACTTGTTGCCCTACTGTTGGTCTGCGGCGGCATCATCATTGTCAACAAACCTAAAAAGGCCTAACAAACCAGGCCCTTGCATATGCCGCACTTGCAGCGGACGTTCGCGTGGTCGCTTTTTTCTAGCGTATCTGGACGCCGGCCTTCTTCTTCTCGTACTTTACGCGGTAGAGCTCCACGTCGGCGGCGCGAAGCAAGTCTTGCCAGGTATCGACACCATCACCGACCCGTGCATAGCCGATGGACATCCGCAACAGATACGGCACCTCGGCGCGTGCGAGCTCATCGTTGATCGCCTCGCACAGATGTATGATGTCCTGCTCCGCTGCCCCCTTTTGGAGCACCACGAACTCGTCGCCGCCATAACGTGCAATAAAGCCACCAGACGCCGAGCAAACCTCTTTGAGCGCAGCAGATATGACCTGGAGGGCATGGTCGCCCTCCACATGTCCATAGCGATCGTTAATCTGCTTAAAGCCGTCAGCGTCCATCATGAGCAGATACACATCTTCGGCCTGATCCACATTTGAGAAGAGCGACAGCATATAGGTCTCAAAACGGTTGCGATTGTTGAGGCCAGTCAATGGGTCGGTCGAGATGAGCTGCTCCTGGTAGACGATGTAGAGCAGCAACATGCTAATCATTATGCCGACGCAAAGGCCGGGCACCGAGAACGCGACCTGAAAGGTGCCACCCACCAGAGCGGGAATAGCGAAGAATGCCAGAGTACGATAAATGGCCTTCTTTTGCAGGCTTTCAACCCGTAGGGAATGCACAAAAGCGTGCAAGGACGTATATATGACGTAGCAGTAGCTCACGATAGGCTGAATCATATAGGCGACGCCACGGCGGTACACACCCTGAGCATCGATGTAGAACAAGGCGTGCGTCCAGTAACTGGTAAACGCCAGCACGACCACCAGAGCCGTAGGCAACGTTACAAGAGCCACTCTAGAGCGCGCGGTCAAAAGGCGAGAGCCCTGCACCGTCTCGGAATAGATAAACCAAATGAGACACGCGATGGCAAAGAGCGAAAACGAAACCGCGTTGGAAATCCAGTTGGCAGCAATGCCCAACGTGCCGTCCACACCGTCTGAAAGCGTCCAGATCATATCGAATAATATGTACGCGGCAGAGGTGTAGCCAAGCATGCTAAACAATAGCTGCTGGGTGCTCGAGAACAAGGAGCGACGACTTCGCACGGCAAGCCCGATAAGAACAATCATGCATAGCACGAATATCTCAATCTTGAGTGCCTTAACCACTAGCGCCATCCCTTCAATACCCAAGTGGTCAGAATCGCCCAATTCGAATCAGGGCAATAAACACCCCTTTACTCCGCAGGGGTAAAGGGGATAATAGCAGAGCGCCCGAACATCACTGCAAAACAGTTTCTGTTCGGGCGCCCATACGGCGCGAATTGCACACGCCGGCATCATTGATGGGTATCGATTGCTACTCGCCATCGATGTCAGTCGCGACGGCCTCCTCGATGGCCTCGACACCGACAGGCGACAGATCCTCCTTGCCTTGGCAGAACTTCTTGTCGACCCAGCCAGTCAGAATCGGAGCCATGACCGCCGTGATGATAACGGCGGTGGCGATCTGAGCGTACGCGGTGGGCGCAAGCTCGGCGTAGCGCGGTGCGACCTCGGCGAGGGCAACCGGTGTGGTCATAGCCGTGCCGGCAATGGTGGAGCAAGCCACAGCGGCCTTGCCATTGCCGCCGCACAGACGCTCGAACGCAAAGGTGATGGGACCGACGACAAACAGCGTGACAAGGCCCAGCAAGATGCCGGAAATACCGCCGGTGATAAAGCTCGACAGGCTCATGGACGCACCGAGCTGAAATCCGATGACGGCAATCGCGGGATTGGCACCGGGAACCAGCAGGTTCTTGATAAACGGGAACAGGTTGCCCAGAACCATGCCAATAACGAGTGGCAAGATGGAGCCGATAATGGTGCCAATGGGAATGTTGGCGAGGCCGGAAACACCGAGGATGATCATCGTGACGGCGGGGCCAGCCGTAAAGAACAGGATACCGACGGCGCCCTGCTCGGACTCATCGCCGAACTCGCCCATGATGCCCGTATAGAGCGCCATGTTGCAAAACGTGATGCCGCCGATGATAGACACGGAGCTCAGACCCAGGAAGTTGTCGTTAAAGAAATATGCCACGCCCAGGCCGAGAGCCGCTGCGACGACCAGCTTGGGGATCAGCACGACGATACCGGTCTTGATGGCACCCGGCGTGGACTTAAAGCTGATGCCGGCGCCCACAAACAGCAGGATCGCGGCGACGATGGTATTGGAGCCACCGCGGCAGGCAGCCGTAAAGAAGCCGCCGATCTCAAAAACCTGCGGGCAGAAGGTGTTGAGCAAAAGACCGACGATCATCGGATAGATCATGATGTCGCCCGGGATGCGCGGGACCTTGAATTTCTTTTGCTCGTTGGCGGTCGCTTCCTGTGCCATGAAACCCCCATTTCCGCTGACGGGGTACAAAAGCCCACGTCACGCTTTGCTACAGTAAAGTTTGACCATGGTACCAGAAGAAATAGACCAGCTCGGTGAGAAATTCGATTCGTTGGACAGGGGCGCTAAACGTGCCCCGCTCTTATATGAGGCTCAAAACGATATAGAACACGATGCCCGAAACACAGCACCACAGCATCGATTTTGTCTTGACCGCCACGGCCACGACGCCGGCAGCCGCAATCCAGGGAACCAAGGCAGGCCAGGGTCCCGCGTCGAACGCGCCGGGGCTCACCAAGTCGTTGGCGACCAGCGCGGCAAAGGCAGCGGGCGGGATATAACCCAGGGCCTCGGTAATGCGGGGCGACAGCGTTCTCCCGCGCAAGGCAAACGCCGGCGCGATGCGAAAGAACGCGATAGCAGCCCACGACGACAGCCACAGAACCAAGAACTCGTTAACGGGCATCGCGGGCACCTCTTCCGTCTAATACAGCATCGCACGCCAGCGCAATGGCAATGCCGACCACGACGCTTGCCGGCACGGCAATATTCGTGAAGCCCAAGAACTTGCATACGGCGACGGACACCGCGCCCGAAACCGCCGCGACAACGTTGCCGCGCGACAGCCGCTGCGAAAAGAGTAGACAGATAAAGAGCGACGTGCAGACGAAACTCGCAATAGCGGTGGGAACATCGACAACGGCACCGACGATGGCACCCATCGTGCACGAAGCGCCCCATGTCGCGATGAGGATCACGTTGAGCACGAAGGATTCGCGCGGGCCCCAATCCTCCCCCTCAACCAGCTTGGCAAGCGAGATGCCGTATGCCTCCTCGGTGAGCGTCGCGGCAACAGCCAGCGTCTGACGCTTCGAGGCGCCCGCCAGATGGGGTGCGATCGATGCCGAGTAAAGAGCGAAGCGCGAGGAGATGGCGGCGACGCTCGCGACGATCGACGCCGCAGGCACACCTGCCAGCCACAGATTGCAGATCATAAACTGCCCGCTGCCCGTCACGAACGTGCTGCTCAGAGCAAAGACCATCCAGGGTTCCATTCCCGTCTGCCCCATGATCATTCCGCACGGCGCGCCTATTGCAACATAGGTAAGCATCACTGGCCAGACGGTTCTAACGATTTTGAGCACCATACGCTTCTCATCCTGATAAAGTCTCCGAGCCGCATGTAGCGACACGGCAGAATCATCATCCGACAGCAACCGAGTTCACCTACAATTGCCACCGGATCGAAAGACACAACTTTTTAGGAAGTCATTATGACAGCTATCGATCGAGACCGGGCGCGCGCGGCCTTCAAAAGCTACACCGATGCCTACGACGCCACCAACCCACGCATCGCGCTCAAAATCGAGCATACGTACCACGTGGCCGAGGCATGCGATGCCGTAGCGCGCGAGCAGGGCTGGTCGTCAGAAGATATTGACCTGGCATGGCTTTGCGGCCTGCTACACGATATGGGCCGCTTTGAGCAGCTGCGACGCTGGGACACCTTTAAGGACGCCGAGAGCATGGGCCATGCGGCGCTGGGCATCGAGGTCCTCTTTGGCGAGAATCCCGCCGATGCACCCGCCGTAACAAGCATCCGCGACTTTATCGATGACCCGGCAGAAGATGAGCTCATCCGAGCGAGCATTGCCTATCACAGCGATTTCCGTCTACCCGCGCAGCTCGACGTGCGCACGCGAAGCTTCTGCGATATCGTGCGCGATGGTGACAAGATCGACATTATGCGCACCATCGCCGACAGCACCGTCGACACCATCCTCAAGGTGGATGAGGACACGTTTCTCGCCAGCCACTTCTCGACACCGGCGCTTACCGCCTTTGACGAGCATCGCTGCATCGCGCGTGACGAGCGCAACGAGCCGGCGGACTACCTGGTGGGGCTCATCTGCTTTATGTTTGAGCTCGTCCATCCGGCAAGCCGTGCACTGGCGCGCGAGCAAGGCGATATCTATCGCCTGCTCGACGCGCCCTTTGGCATTACGCGACCCTTTACCGACCCCGCCGCGCAGGCAACCTGGAGCCGCCTTAAGGACGAGCTGCGCCGCTGGCTGGCAAGCGCTTAGCACTCGAGCTGAGCCAGCAGTTCCTCAACGATCTCAACGGCATCGCCGACGACCTTGTACCGGGCGGCACCGAAGATGGGGGCATCCGGGTCCTCATTGATGGCGACAATACACTCCGCCCCACCGATGCCGGCGAGATGCTGGATAGCGCCCGAGACACCGATGCTCACGAGGAGCCTGGGCGAGACCGATACACCCGTCTGGCCAATTTGATGGCGATACTCCAGCCAGCCGGCCTCCACCACGGGGCGCGTGCAGCCAAGCTCGGCACCCAGAGCCTCGGCAAGCTTTCGCATCAGCGGTAGGTTTTTCTTGGAGCCGATGCCGCGGCCCACCACGACTAGACGCTCGGCATCGGCAATTGAGGCCTGCTGTCCCCACTCCTCGGCGGGAATCGAGATCTCGACACGGGCCTTAACGTCATCCGCTAGCACTACCTGGGCAATCGTGCCGGAGCGGCTATAGTCAAACTCGGGCGCCTTAAAGATGCCGGGGCGCACCGTTGCCATCTGAGGACGGTGGTTGGGGCAGATAATGGTGGCCATCAGGTTGCCGCCAAACGCCGGGCGCGTCTGCTGCAGCAGACCCGTCTCCGTATCCATCGAAAGCACCGTGCAATCGGCCGTAAGGCCCGTCTGCAAGCGCACGGCCACACTGGGCGCCAGCTCGCGACCAAAGGCGGTCGCGCCGTACAGAATGGCCTCGGGCTTGCGCTCGGCTACCAAATCGCAGATCAAGCGGGCGTAGACCTCCGCGTCGTTCTGACGCAGGCGCTCGTCACGACAGACCAGAACTTCGTCCGCACCGGCGCAAATCAGATGCTCCAGGTCCCCGAGTGAGCCCTCGGGGCTCATGCCGACCAGTGCCACCAGACGGCAGCCGCGGGCATCGGCAAGCTCGCGCCCCTTGCCCATGAGCTCGAAGGCCACGGATGCAACGGCATCGTGCTCGTCAGTCTGCACGAAGATCCAGATGTCTCGATATGCGTCAAGGTCTGCCGCGCCGGCGGCCTCGTCGCGCTCAATCGAGATGGCGTTGACGGGGCAGGCGTCGACGCACCCACCGCACAGGATACAGCCGTCGGTTACGCGGGCACAGCGATTGGGGCGCTCACCCTCCACCACAATGCCGCCCGAGGCGCAGGCGCGAACGCAGCGACCGCAGCCGATACAGGCTTCGCTATCGATAATCAGCCCGCTCATCTATGCCATCCCCTCGATAATCTTGGCAAGTTTTACCGCCTGCTCGGACGCCGTTCCCTCGACGGCCTCGCACGTTTGGTCACGGTCGGGCACAAACGAGCGCACGACCTGCGTCGGTGATCCGGCAAGGCCGCAACGCGAGGGGTCGGCGTTTACGTCGGCAGCGCTGGCCACGCGCACGTCTGCATCCTCGGCCGCGCGAATACCGGCAATACTCGGCATGCGCAGCTGGCCAATCTCCTTGGCAGTCGTCATCGCACACGGCATCTCCAGGTACACCGTCTCCTCGCCGGCATCGCAGCCGTGAACGAGCGCCAGCGAGCCACACGTCGTAAATCCCGCGCTCTGCACACAGCTCACGTCGGTCACGCAGGGAATCTCAAAGGCGCCGGCCAGCTCGGGGCCAATCTGGGCCGTATCGCCATCCACCGCCATCTTGCCGCAGATGAGCAGGTCAAAGTCCCCATCGAGTGCCTCGATGCCGCATTTGAGAGCATAGGTGGTCGCCAGGGTATCGGCACCTGCAAAGGCGCGATCGGTCAGCAGCAGCGCGTCGTCGGCGCCTCGAGCGATGCAGTCGCGCAGCAGCGACTCGGTCGCGGGGATGCCCATCGACACCACCGTCACGCGCACATCCATGCCAAAGCCGATAAAGTCGTCCTTCAGCGCCAGCGCGCATTCCAAAGCGCTCGCATCAAAGGGATTAATGACCGCCTGCTTGCCATCGCGCACGATGGTATTGGTCTTGGGGTCCATCTTGACCTCGGTGCTGCCCGGCACGGCCTTGACGCACACCACCATATGGAAATCGCTCATCTTCACGCGCCCCCTTTCTGGACGAGCTCATCCAAGAGCTTCTCCGAAAACAGGTTGCCGCGACCCAGCTGCCCGTCGGGATCGAGCTGGAGCTTGAGCCGCGCCGACTCGACCATGGCCTCGTGACCGTACATTGTCTCTAAGAAGCCCGCTTTGATCTTGCCGACGCCGTGCTCGGCAGAAACGGCACCGCCCATAGCCGTTACCTCCGCAGCCCACTGGGCAAACAGCTCGCCACCGCGACGGTAGTCCTGCGCATCGCGCGGCAGGATGTTCACATGCAGATGGTTGTTACCGATGTGCCCCCAGGCAGCAGATTCAAGCCCGCTTTCGGCCAGTGTGCGGCGATAGAGGGCCACGACATCGGCAAGGCGTGCATTGGGCACCGACATGTCCGAGCCCAGCTTGGTGATGGTAGGATCCATGCGGCGGCGCTCGTCGATAAGCATGTTGACGCTCTCGGGGACCGCATGGCGGAAGAACCGCTGGCACTCGCGATCAACCTCGGTGCGCGCGACCCATGTCGCATCGTCGCGGCCGCCCGCAAGCTCCAGCACCCATCCCAGGCGGTACAGCTCCTCGGTCGCCTGGGCCTCGTCATCGCAGTCGAGTTCCACATAAACACAGACCTTGGCCTCTTTGTCGAGCGCCGGCAGCGAGGCAAACGCCGTCGACTGCTCGCGCTGGTGACGCAGAATATCCAGGGCGCCAGCATCGAAGTACTCGATGGCGGCCGCATGGGACAGGACGGGGCGCACGGAATCGGTAAAGGACACGGCCTTGTCTTCGCTATCGAAAAAGCAGCTCACACCCCAAACGACCGCAGGTGCCGCTTGCAGGGCAATCTCGAGCTCGGTGATAACGCCGAGCGTGCCGCAAGCGCCGATAAAGAGGTCGATGGCGTCCATATCGTCCGCAACGAAATAGCCTGAGGCATTTTTTGTCTTGGGCATGGTATAGCCGGGAAAATCGAGCTCGAGCGTACGGCCCGCTGCCGTCACGAGCGACAGGTGGCGGCCCTGGGCAAAAGCCTCGCCACGCTGAAGCTCAAGCAAATCGCCATCAGCCAGTGCGACGTGGAGTCCCGTGATATGCGGGCGCATGGGACCGTAGGCGTAGCTGCGGGCACCAGAGGCGTTACATGCCGCCATGCCGCCCAGACAGGCAGACGTCTCGGTGGGATCGGTGGGAAAGAACTGCTCGGGGGCCTCTTGGAACTCCTCGTAGGCCTCAAGCGATGCCTGGTCCCAACCAGCAGTCGGCAGCACCTTCTTGCTCAGCTGCTTGCGCAGCTCCGAGAGCACAACGCCCGGCTCCACGCGCAGCAGAAATTGGCCTTGTTCATCGCGGCGAAGGCCCAAGTAGCGATTCATACGGGAAGTATTGAGGATATGCCCGCCGTGGGGCACGGCACCGGCGGCAAGGCCGGTTCGGGCGCCCTGAACCGTTACCGGGACACGCTCGGCATGGAGCGTTTCCAAAATGGCACGGACCTCGTCTTCCGTTGTCGGAAACGAGATGCTCGAGGCCTCGCCCGATGCGCGAGACTCATCGCGACCATACTCTTCGAACTCGTCGGTGAAGGGTTTGATGGTTGCAGACACGCGAACTCCCCCTTTAGCTAACTACAGTGTTTGCAGGGAGATGTTACCGCATCGTTTCGTCGACGTGTTTGAGACCGTCTCCATAATTGGCGATTTTTACGTTCGTGCAATTCGGCGAGCGGCTTGATTTCCTCGGCAGACGATGCTTTTGACACATATGGCCCCGCCGTCGCCGACCGCGCGATTGTCACTCGAAAAAAGTTGGAGTATTTTTTGCCGCCTTTTACCTGCGGAGACACCAATCCGTCAAGCATTTGGTCAGCAATTGGTCAAGTAGCGGCTGATACCGTCGGCATCGACAGCCAAAACCGACAGAAGTTTTGGCCCCAGAAGCAGGGAGGTTCCCATGGCATATTACTGGCCCCAGTACGGCATCGCCATCGAAGTCGACGACGATCCCCATCTCCTGCCTTTCGACGAAGAGGCATTCCCCGATACGACGGTCTACCACGTTACCACCGATGTGATCTGCGACCCCGAGTCGTTCTCGGCGCTCGCCCACCACATCGCGCATATCCACGACATCGAGCTCCCTCCCGACTTCGACGAGCTTGTCTACTCGCGCCGCCTGATGCTTCACATGCTCTTTGGAGCGGACCCGTCCACCTTTGCGCGCGTCTATACCACCAAGGATGCCGCATGAGCGCAAAGAAGCCGCCCCACTTTGCAGGCCTGGGTCGTCGCAAGAAGCTCATCGTTGCCTGCTTGGCCATCGTCTGCGCCCTTGTCGCCGTAGGACTATACGCTTGGCAGTCGCAGCCCGTACCCGAGGCGGGCGCTTCGGTTACGACGGCCGAGGGCAAAACGCGTCAGGAAATCCAAGATGAGCTCGACGCCATCGTCCGCGACAACATGATGACGATTTCGGTCGCACCGGTCGCCCAGCTGCAAAAAGGCGGCAAGCTGCGCGTCAACGTACAAAACGTCCAAGACAATAAATTTCCCCAGCGATTCCGCGTCATCCAAAACGACGAGACCATGTACGAATCCGGTGTGGTCGAGACCGGCAAGACAATCGAGACGTGCCCCGCCGGCGACATCAAAGAAGGCGAGGCGTACATCGAGATCCAGGCACTCGATGCAAAGACCCTCGACAGCCACGGCAATCCGACACGTGTCAAGGTACGGGTTGAGCAAGCCGAGAACTAGCTTTCCGGCCGACGCGGCACCGCACGCAATTCACCAGCATTCGTCCAATCATCGCGGGGACGGCCCGCGGCGAATAGAAAGGAACGACCATGGACATCACCAGGAACATGAACGGAGCCAGAGCGCTCGTCGTGGGCGCAGGGCTCGCGCTCGCGCTCGCAATGGGCGCCGCCCCGACGCCAGCTATGGCAGCCGGGCGCGTTGGAACCACGAAAGTAATGGTCAGGACCGAGATCGACAACGTTGAGTTCAAAGTTCCGACGGTTATTCCCTTCGTCGCCAAGGCCGACGGCACGCTTCAGGGCCCCTCAGAAGACGCAACCACCATCGACAATCATTCGGCCTACGGCATCCATGTCACCAACATGAAGATCGACGCCATGAACACCTGGACCATTGCCGCCGACGCCAAGGCCGGAACCGCGCAGAACTCCATCGACTTTAAGGTCGGCCCCGACGGCGCACTCCAGAACGCCAGCGCCGCAATGCAGGGGACGGGCCTCGATCTTTCCAAGAACGCAGCCTTCGACATGGGTTACCAGGGCATTGCCGGCGGCAAGGACAAAATTAAACTCAAGACAAGCGGAAACGTCGCCCGCGTCACGCGCGACATCTTCCGCGCAACCGGCGAAGGCGATCAGGTTGCAACGATCACCTGGACGGTCGAGCCCGGTGCGCACACGGCATAAGGCCGTCGCCCTGGCCGCCGCCGTCGGCATCCTAGCGTTTGGGCCAGCCATGGCCTTTGCCCAGCAAGAACAGGCGCAGGCCGCCACGCAAGTGACGGTCGACCTCTCGGAGCTCGACCGCGGCGACCGCGAGGAACCGTTGGCGCAGACAGGCGACAGACGATGGCTCTTGGCAGCAGGCGCCACAGCAGCAGGCGCAGGAACCGCCGGCCTCGGTCTGCACATCAAACGCAGCCAGAAACAAAACATGGACAGGCCGCACTAAATTAGCTAAGGAGACCCCATGGCATCGAAGAACCTTTTGCCCGTCGTCGCACTCTGCGGCGCGCTCGCAACCGGAACGCCTGTCGCCGCTTGGGCGACTCCCGTCATGGCAGACTCCTTACCAGCAGCCCTAAGTTCCGCCCCAAATCCGTCGAGCGCCATTGCGTGCAAGCGTTTTTCGATCGCACAGGCCGCGATCTCAACCTCGGGATGCCTTCGTCGTAATACGGACGGCTCGATAGTCGTGGATATCAATCGTTCGAACAAGGCAAGCGGCTCCCAGGCGGGGTGCGCCGTCTGCACGTGGCGCTCGGTTGTGCTCGATGCAGATGGCGATCCATGCAATTTAGAGCTGCGCATCGACATCGCTTCGGTCGATGACTCGGCGAACGGAGCGAAGGTCGTCTTCGACGATACGTTTTTTGAGAAAGGAGGCGGTATATGTCTGGGCTGCGCCGCCGCGAATGCAGACGACACGCAGCCCACCCTCTCATTCACGGCATCGTTGCAGCTGACCAAAGCCGGCACCGATGCCGTCGCGGCGGGAGAAGCGTCCCTGCTGTTCTACGCCGTCAGCACCAAAGACACAGACGCTCATTTCGAGAAGTCAGACGGATCACTCAGCCTTACACGAGGGATAGAGGCAGGCCCTATTGAAATCGATGCCCACGCGCAAAGCAGGCAACGCATTCTTGCCGACCCGGTGCTTCTCGAAATGGAGTGGAACGGATCCGGAGCCATCGGAATTCTCCCCTCCGCGCTTGACGCCAAGACGCTCCCCTCAAACGACGAACCCATCAACGCAACCACACAAGAAGAGAGCGCGGACAAAGAAGCAGGTGCGGGCGACACGCCGTCGCCGACAAACAGCGTCCCAGCTTCTTTCGAAGCACCGAATGAGCCCGCTACCGATCCAAACGATCCCGAGCTCGCGGACAGTCTGGGGCTTGCTGATCCTCAAGAAATCGATGAAGGTAACTGCTGCGTGCTTGCCGAGCTCGACCACACGGAGGTCATCGACGCTGCGAACATCGAAGTTGCCGCCGCCAATCAGCCCGTCCGCAAGTCGGCCATCATCGCATTTCCCGAGTCCATCGAAGTCGTCTTTTTGCCATCGGGCGAGGTCGTGGCCCCAACACTGCTCACCCTGTTGGGCGCCAAGAATACTCGAAACGAAATTAAAAAGGTCACGGTTGTCGACCCTGCAACCACCGCTAAACTGCGTCTATACGCCGTTGCCCCAGACGGAGGCAAAACCTTGGAATTCGATGGTGACACACTCCTAGCCTGGCGACGTCTGGACATTATGCAAGACGTCTCGTATCAGATCGAACTCGAAGGGTTTGATCGCGCCCGCGATGCCAATATCATCGCCGCGGCTATTGAATCCCCACAGCGGCTTATGACACTGCGCTTTGACTACTATCCCTATGTCCCGACAACCACCTGAGGCTTAAATGCTGCGCATCATTCCTAATACCACTTATATAACGTATTAGATGAGTCGCGATGTGCCTCGCATTTCGTTCTGCTACGATTGCCACGTTGGCATCAATACAGGAGGGCTCATGCCGGGCTTGGGAACAATCATCAACGTTGTGCTTTTAGTTGCGGGCGGTCTTTTGGGATTAGCGGGCGGCCGCTTCATTACACCGCGCATCCAAGACACGCTCATGAAAGCATCGGGGCTGTGCGTCCTGTTTATCGGCCTGGGCGGCACCATGCAAAAGATGCTCGTCATCGATGGAAAGGCGCTGTCGACCACCGGTACCACCATGCTCATCGTCTCATTTGCGCTCGGTTCGCTCATCGGCGAGGCCGTCAACTTGGAAGCCGCCATCGAGAACCTTGGCGAATGGCTCAAGCGCAAGACTGGCAGTGAGGGCGATAACGAGTTCACCAACGCTTTTGTCTCGACTTCACTCACCGTGTGCATCGGCGCCATGGCCATTGTGGGATCGATCCAGGACGGCCTGCTCGGCGACTGGTCAACGCTTGCCCTCAAGGGCGCACTGGACTGCATCATCGTCTGCACCATGACGGCCTCGCTTGGCCGCGGCTGCATCTTCTCCGCCCTGCCCGTCGCCGTGTTCCAGGGGACGATCACGCTGTTTGCCGGCGCACTCTCCCCCATCATGACCACGGCAGCCCTCGACAGCCTTTCGCTCGTAGGCTCCATGCTCATCTTCTGCGTCGGCGTCAACCTCATCCGTCCTCAGACCTTCCGCACGGCCAATATGCTCCCCTCCGTCGTCATCGCCGTCATCTACGCCCTCCTGTTCTAAATCTATCTACGCAGCAGTATCTCGAACACCTGTTTGATGCTGTGCTATGATATGAGGTCACCGAAGCTGCGTTAGGAGAGGAGAAGCGGTGGCCGACCAGGACATCAAGATGCTCATCGAGCGCATTATGGCCGAGGCCCGGACCCATCAGTCCGCCCGCTTCTCAAACGAAATCTACGCAGACGAGCCGATTCTCAAAACCGGCCGACAGATGCAGAATTTCCTCCCCGACCAGTACCGCAAAATGCGCGAGATATCGCGCTGGCAGGATGACCCCAAGGGCGGCGCGGGTCGTTGGCTTTCGGAAGCCGAGCTTTTCTACCGCCAGGGCCTGCTGATGGCCGACTTTGAGGACGACTGCCCCTACAACGGCACCTTTAAGTCGTACTTTCCCACCTACAATGCCATGAGCGATCGACAGTTGCGCGGCTACTTTACCTGGCGTGCCCAAGTGCGCCGCGGAAATATCGAGGAGACATCGACCTCGTTTGCCTTTCTGTATCTCTATGAGTTGATTTGCGGCATTGGCGTAGATGACCCGCTCGATGGTTTTAACAAGATCAAGGCCTTTTGGGATGCCTACCGCGCCTTTGAGCCCGGCATCGACCGGTTTGCACGCGTGTGGCTGCAGGATTACGCCGTGTTCCACGGGCTCGACCCCAAGCTGCTTCGCGACTCTAAAACCGTCATGTTCGATAACGCCCTTATCGAGCTGCGGCGCGCGGCACGAGACCTTGTACCAGCACCGGCACCGTCCGGCCAGACCCCTAAGCGTCGCAAAACCTCCGAACCCACGCTCCCCCTTCCGCCCGATGAGGTGCGCGAGGAGCGACTCATGGCCGCCATCAACGCCCTCTCCACGTACAACCTAAGTAACTCGCGGCTCGGCCGCAGCCACCACCGCGATCTGCGCCACGTGGCGTGCGCCGTGTATGTCCGTATGGCGCGCTACTATGACACGCACCGAAAGACCGGCATCGTGGCGAGCTTATTTGGGGAGGAGACGGCCATGCCCTACACCATGTTTGCCTCGGCCGTATTCTTTGCGCCCGAGCGCCACGAGGACTGCGAATACCGCCTGGATCCTATCCATATCTACCGTTGCCAAAACGGCTTTTGGGAATGCATGCGTATCCACGGTAGTAGGCAAAAGAGCAGCAAGCTCGGTGAAATGATGCGCGCCTGCGACCAACGCCTGCGCCTGGCGCTGGACCCCGCCCATCCCCTTAAGGAAGAAAAGGTCCCCAAATATCTGGCCAAGATTATCGATGACGAGATTGTGGCATGGCTTTCATGGGATGCCGCACACCAGCCCGTCAAGATCGATATCGATCTGAGTCAGCTGGGACACATTCGGAGCGCCGCCGCGCAAACGCGCGAAGCGCTTTTGATCGACGAGGAACGCGAGGACGGCGCGTCCGCAGAAGCCGAGGCAGCGGACTCAGGGCAACCGGAAGCCGAGCCCGTAACCGACGCGACGGTCGAGGCGGTCGTGGCACCCATTCGGCAGAACGAGGCCGACGAGCCGACCATATCCACCGAACAGTTTGGTGTCGTGGCACCGCTTCTCGCGCCGACGCCCGCGTTCGCAGCTGCTGCGCCCGCTGACGCCACAAACGAACTCGCGCCCGCCGCAGACGCCTATCTCCGCGCGCTGCTCGAGCACAACGCAGTACAGGCGGAATCGGCGGTAGTGCAATCGGGGCAGAGTGAGGACATGCTTGTCGATACCATCAACGAGGCGCTCTTTGACCTGGTGGGAGACACCGTTATCGAATTCGGCGCGACAGGGCCGCAGATTATCGAGGACTACGAAGCAGACGTGAGAGGATACCTAGACCATGAGTGATACCGCATCCGCAGCACCCCGCGTGCCCAAGCGCGTCGCTGCCGTCATTCTCAACTCGCTCAAGGGCGGCGTGGTCCCGCGCATCGGCCTTCCTTACATCACCGTAGGGCGCGAAGTTGAGATCCGCGCCCTGCTCACCGATCTGAGTCTCATCGCCGACGGTGGGGCGAGCTTCCGCTTTCTGGTCGGTCGTTACGGCGCCGGCAAGAGCTTTTTGCTCCAGACCATCCGCACGCACGCCATGGGTGAGGGATTTGTCGTCGCCGATGCCGACCTATCCCCTGAGCGCCGCCTGCAGGGCGGCCAGGGACAGGGCCTTGCCACCTACCGTGAGCTCATCCGCAACATATCGACTAAAACGCGCCCCGAGGGCGGTGCGCTCAACCTTATCCTGGATCGCTGGGTCGCCTCGTGTGCCGATGCCGATGAGTCTGCCGTCAATGCCCAACTGGCCCCGCTCGAGGAAATGGTCCACGGCTTCGACTTCGCCCGTATGCTCCGCCGCTACCGCGCGGCCGTATCCGAGGGCGACGAAGAAGCTATGAGCCGCGTGACCAAATGGATTCGTGGCGAGTACCGCACCAAGAGTGAGGCACGCGCCGAGCTGGGCTCCTCGACCATCATCAGCGATGACGACTGGTACGACTACGTTAAGCTCATTGCGCGCTTTTTGGTCTGCAGCGGCTACAAGGGCATGCTGGTGCTCATCGACGAGCTCGTGAATCTGTATAAGATTCCCAACGCCATCACACGCCAATACAACTACGAGAAGATCCTGACCATGTACAACGACACGCTCCAGGGCAAGGCGCAGTACCTGGGCATGATCATGGGCGGCACGCCAACCTCCATCGAAGACCGCCGCCGTGGCGTGTTCTCCTACGAGGCTCTGCGTAGCCGACTCGCTCAAGGCCGCTTTGCGCGCGAGGACCTTAAGGACATGCTCGCGCCCATCATCCGCCTGCAGCCACTCACCTATGAGGAGTTGCTGGTGCTGATCGAAAAACTCATGCAAATTCACGCCGGCTACTTTGGCTGGACGCCCACGCTTACCGAGAACGACTTGGTGGACTTCCTCAAGATCGAGTTTGGCCGCGTGGGAGCCGACACGCATCTGACGCCGCGTGAAGTTATTCGTGACTTTATCGAGCTGCTCGACATCCTATGCCAGAACCCCGACGCCAACGTAGCCGAGCTGCTGCAAAGCGTCGGCGGTGACGCGCTGGCGCCAGCAACCGCAACAGGCGACACCGATACCGCAGGCGGCGACCGTAACTTCGCCGAATTCACCATCTAACCTGCCAAAAAGGGACAGGTTTATTTTGGCAGGTTTTATCTGGGCAAACGTCGAGGCAATAATGCAGCAAGCCACTGCCCACCGCGTTGAGAGATTCGTTTTTGAAAGGAGGCCCCGTGAACGCCTTTAACCGCTACGCCCCATTTATCCAAGACTTCATCTACTCCCACGATTGGGAGAGCCTGCGCTCCATTCAGGTTGCGGCGGCAGATGCCATCTTTAACACTCAGGACAATGTGCTCCTGACGGCATCCACGGCTTCCGGCAAAACCGAGGCAGCCTTCTTTCCCATCCTGACCGAGTTTTGGGAGAACCCGCCCGCAAGCGTGGGCGCCCTCTACATCGGCCCCCTCAAGGCGCTCATCAACGACCAATTCGTCCGCCTCAACGACCTATGCGAAGAAGCCGATATCCCCGTCTGGCACTGGCATGGCGATGTCTCGCAGTCACACAAGGCCAAACTCATCAAAAAGCCGAGCGGCATCCTTCAGATTACGCCCGAATCGCTCGAGGCGCTCCTGATCCATAAGCACATGGCGATCCCGCGCATGTTTTGCGACCTGCGCTACGTCGTCATCGACGAGGTCCATTCGCTCATGCGCGGCGACCGCGGCGGGCAGACGCTCTGTCTTATCGAGCGCCTCTCGCGCATGGCAGGCGTGCAGCCCCGCCGCATTGGCCTTTCGGCCACCATCGGCGACCCCGAGCGCACGGGTGCCTTTCTCTCGCAGGGAACGGGGCGCGACTGCGTTATCCCCCGTTTTGAGGAACCGCGTCGCGTGTGGCGTATCTCCATGGAGCACTTCTACAACTCGGGTCCCCAGGCACAGCAGCGGGAATTCGAGAGCATGGGTCCTCAAGAGGCCGAAGTGCTTGCGTGCGAGCGCATCGAGGCGGCGGCACCCCCGGCACTGCCCGCCGGCGCCCAAGACATGCGTCACAGCGGACAGCTCACACAAGAGGAACGCCGTCAACATCGTGAGCGGACACGGGGCAAGGCCACACCCAAGGACCGTCGCACTTCCTCGGCCCCCGAGGGCGAAGTCGACATCCCGCAGGCAACCGAACAGGCACTGCTCAACCCCACCGACACCGCACCCGACAACGCCGACCCCGGCATGGGCTACATCTTTGAGCATACCCGCGGCCGCAAGTGCCTGGTCTTTGCCAACTCGCGCGAGGAGGCAGAGGCCGTGTGCTCCATGTTGCGCAGCTACTGCGAGAGCCGGCACGAGCCAGACCGCTTTCTCATCCACCACGGCAACCTTTCGGCATCGCTGCGCGAGACGGCCGAGGAGCTCATGCGCGACGAAGAGCAGGCGCAGACGACCGTCACCACCTCCACGCTGGAGCTCGGCATTGATATCGGTCGCCTGGAGCGCGCGTTCCAGATTGACGCGCCGTTTACCGTCAGCTCCTTTTTGCAGCGCATGGGGCGCACAGGCCGTCGCGACCTTCCGCCCGAGATGTGGTTTGTCATGCGCGAGGAAGAACCCGAGCCGCGCACGATGATGCCCGAAACGATACCCTGGAAGCTCCTGCAGGGCATCGCACTCGTACAACTCTATCGCGAGGAAAAGTGGGTCGAGCCGCCCGAGCTCGATCGACTCCCCTACAGCCTGCTCTACCACCAGACCATGTCGACGCTCGCCAGCACCGGCGAGCTCACGCCGGCCGAGCTTGCTCAGCGCGTGCTCACGCTCAGCTATTTCCACCGCGTCTCGGCCGATGACTATCGCGTACTGCTGCGCCACCTCATCAAGATCGACCACATCCAGGTCACCGAGGGCGGTGGGCTCATCGTGGGTCTCGCGGGCGAGCGCATCATTAACAACTTTAAGTTCTACGCTGTGTTCCAGGAAAACGAGGAGTTCACCGTTCGCAGTGAGTCGGCCGAGTTGGGCACGATCATCAATCCGCCACCGCCCGGTGAGCGCATCGCCATAGCCGGGCACTGCTGGATAGTCGAGGAAGTGGACTGGAAGCGACACACCGTCTTTGCCACGCAAGTCAAAGGTCGTGTGCCGGCATACTTTGGCGACTGCCCCGGCGACATTAACACGCATGTACTCGAGCGCATGCGCAAGGCGCTCAACGAGCACGCGGCATATCCGTACCTCATGGGCAACGCACGGGCACGCCTTGCACAGGCTCGTCATACCGCCGAGATTTCGGGTGCGGGGACCAAACCGCTCATCAACCTGGGTGGCGACACCTGGGTGCTCTTCCCCTGGTTGGGCAGCTACGCCTTTCTGGCGCTCGAACGTATGCTCAAGATTAAGTGTGCCGCGGAGCTGGGCCTTCGCGGGCTCGATCCGTCGCGTCCATACTTTATGCAGTTTAAGATGAAGGCCGACGAGGAGACGTTCTTTGAGGTGCTCGCAGCCGAGGCCGAAAAGGACTTCGACCCCATCGAGCTCGTCTATCCCGGCGAGGTACCTTATTTTGATCGCTACGACGAGTACGTTCCCGAGGAGCTCGTGCGCAAAGGCTTCGCCGAAGGCGTGCTCGACATCGAGGGCATGAAGCAGCGCGTCCTCAGCTGGCGCGACCACGCCTAAGACCAGTCTTTTTGGGACGGAAAGACTTACTTGTCGTGAAGGACGGTGCCGAGGAAGTCGGTGTCGAAGGGCACAGCTTCGGCAAAGGCGTAGTCGCCGTCGCTGGCGATAAGCAGGTAGTTCTCCTCGCCGCCGAACTCCGCATCGCCACATGGGACCACCCAAGCATGGTCGAACACCTCAAGCGCCGTGGCGGCACAGTCGCGCAGGAACGCCACATCGCTCCCCTCGTTTGCACTCACGATATTGGCAACGTAGACGCCACCGACATTTAGGCTGCCCCGCACCAAACGCAACGCCTCAACCGTCGCCAGCTCGCGTACGGGCTCGGCACCGCCAAAGCAATCGCTCACGACCACGTCGTAGCGACGATGGCCCACACTCGTCACGCCCAGATATGAGCGAGCCTCAGCGGTAATCACCCGCAAGCGGTCGCCCACCGCGCGCTCCAGCTCGTCCAGGTAGAACCAACGGCGCGCCAGGCGCGTAATCTCGGCATCGTACTCAATGACGTCCATGCGCAAGCTCTCGTGCGACATCAGCGCGAACTTGGGATAGGCAAACCCACCGCCGCCCAGCATAAGCGTACGGTCGATACCGTGACCATAAGCGTCACGCATTGCGTCCTCGGCCTCAAACACATCGTCAAATGCACGATAATACGCAAAGACGGGCTCTGCCCAACGATCGCCAACATAGCTTGCGCTTTGGTAGACGCCGCCCTGCACGAGCACGCGAATCTCATCGCCGCCCTCATCGTGCACGCGTTTCACGCGCGCCAACCCATTGCGGGTTCGCGCAACCTGCAGACAGGCAGCACGAACAGCGACAGCGGCCGCACCAAGCGCCGCGGCTCCCAGAGCAACGCCGGCAACGACGCCGGCAGAAACACTCGGCTTGTTCATCTAGAGCTCCTTTTGCAGATAAAGGCCATGGTCATAAAATCCAAGATGGCGATAGTACTCGCGTGTGCCAATCGCGCTAATCACGTTGATGCGCGCATAGCCCGCATCTCGGGCAATCTCGCACGCACGCTCTACGAGCAAACGCCCCAACCCGTGATGCTGCGCCGCCTGGCCTTGATCCCCCACGCGCGCCGCCATGCCATACACGTGTACCTCGCGAATCATCGCCTCGTCCGGCGTCGTCGGCAACTCGTCCGCATGCGCGGCAACAAACGAATGGTCGGGCAGCGACAACCGCAAAAAGCCCGCGATCTTGCCCCGCGGCGTCACCCACTGCAAAAAGCGCTCGTAAGTCACCGGCGTCTCGTACGCCACTTCCTCATCAAGAGATAGCTCATCCAAGTCGGCACCCGCCGTGCTGATCTCGCGGTAACGGATCTCGCGCACCGTCGCACCGTCACCCCGAGCAGCCAGGCGGTTCTCAACGAGCTGACGCAGGTTAGGCTTCTTGTTGCCCACCATGATGTCGTCGGAGCTAAAGTCGCGGATCATGCGACTGATACGGCAGAACGCCGGCGTCACCACGATGTCGTTGGCCAACACATCGAGCAGCTCGTCCTCGGTATAGGGACGCCACTCGCCGCGCTCATAGCAGCCCACCAGACGCGAACCCTCAATGAGCGCACACGGGTAGACCTTGACCTCGTCGGGCATAAAGGCCCCCTCGGTCATAAAGCGCTCGTAGTCGCGCTTGTCCCCCTCGGGTGTGGCGCCCAGTAAGTTGAGCATAAAATGCGCATGGATCTTAAAGCCAAACAGGCGCGCAAGCGAAAACGCCTGCTCGATCTGAGCCACCGAAATGCGGCGCTCGTTGATATCGAGCAGGTGCTGGTCGAGGCTCTGGATGCCCATCTGAATCTTGGTGCAACCCAGGCGGCGGATGAGCTTGAGGGCCTGCGGCGTTACAGCATCGGGGCGCGTCTCGATAACGAGCCCCACCACGCGATGCTTCGCCGTCTCGTTGACGCGCTGCTGGCGCTCAAGCTCATCCATCGTGGCGGTCTGCCACTCGGCAACCTCGCCCCACGGCGTACCGGGTCCGTACAGACGACGCACCGCGCGGTTATAGCCGCCCACGGCAACATCCACACGCTCCTGCTCGTCGGCAACGCCGGCAGCAAGCTCAGCCTCGTCTGTCGCAATGCCGGCAGCCCGATAGCGCTCGCGGCGCTCTGTTACCACCGGCGGCAGGGCATCGGCGGGAGCGTCATCGAGCAGGCGCCCTGCCTCGGCACGGCTGATGCCCGGACGCGCCAACATGGGGTTTGCCGCCACGCCGGCGACGGCATCGTCATTGAGCGCCCGGAAAAGCTCCGACATAAACCATGTCTGATACCCTTGCGGATAGTCGCTCCAGGTACCGCCGAGCACGATGAGCTCTATCTTGTCGGTCGCATGCCCCATCTGCGAAAGCGCCGTCAAACGGGCACTCACCTGCAGATACGGGTCAAAGCAATTTTGCTCCGCACGGGCGCACGCCGGCTCGGCGTGCAGGTAGCTTTTGGGCATGCGCAGATCGTTGGGACAAAACAGGCAATCGCCCGAGCATGGCCAGGGCTTGGTGATAACGGTAATGGTCGCCACGCCCGAAGCCGTGCGACGAGGCTTCATACGCAGCACCTGCAGCAGTCGACGTTCCAGCTCGGCATCGACATTCCACCCAGCCCAACGAGCCGGCTCCTCACGTTTTACCCGCTGGTAGAACGGCAGCAGACGGCGCTTGGCCAAATCGCGTTTGTCGGCACCCTCACGGCGCGCCTCGGCATGTATCAGTTTGACGAGCGCTTTGTCGTCCACGGTCTCGCCGCGACGCAGAGCCTCGAGTATGTTCAAGATAATCTGTTCCATGACCCCATTGTAAAGGCAAAGGTGCCGGAGCCCGTCACGGCTCCGGCGCCTCCATCAAACAGCGCAGCTATGGTATATAAGTCTTCGATAACCGCCCGTCACTCTGAATCAAATGACATGTCGCCCGAACCGACCTCAAAACGATACGTAGCAGACTTATCGCCGTTATCGAATTCAAGATTCAAAATGGTCTCGCCGTCGTAGCCAAGCGGAAGGAAATCGCTCTCGAAGTCGCCGCTGCCCAAGGTAAGGCTTGCCTTAAAGCCCGTCGAGTTCGGAACCATCATCTCCACATCGCCCGAGCCCACACTCACGTCCATCGACTTCGCGGGGGCCTGGTAGAGCTCGAACGTCACATCGCCCGAACCGACCTCAGCACTGAGCGCATCAGTCACGCTGCCCGCAAACTCTACATCTCCCGCACCCAGGAAAAGGTCGAAGCCATCACAGGTGACACCGGCAATCTGCAGATCACCCGAGCCCACGTGCGCGTTGACTCCCTTCAGATGTTCGGCAACACGGCGCGGCAGCTCGACCGTAACTGAGCGATCGATTGCCTTACCGTCATCACTTCCAAACTGGGAAACCTTGAGCGTCGAGTCCTCGACGGATGCGATGTTCTGCGTCGCGGCCTTGGAGGCATCCATACCATTGGCAACGCGTCCCCGCTCGATAACGCGAGCCTTGTTACCATCAACAACCTTGACGTCCACCGTAGCCGCATCGATATCGAAATCGAGGTAGCGAAACTCATCGGCATCAAAGGTCGTACACGAAAGCTGCTGAGGCCGAGCGGAATAGTTACCGCCATCGTTCATAAAATCGTCGTCATCAACCACATCGTCCATACCGGACAAGCCGGGTATAACATCGTCGAGATCCCACGGGCCATCAAAATGAATCAAAGTCCGCGAAACGCCAAAAACAAGCCCGATAATCAGTACAAACGCTCCGATGCCGACGCCCAGGCGCAGCTTGGATTCATGCGAAAGCTTCATCATTCGTCACCCTCTTTGGCACATGGCTCAGCGGTGGCCGCGGTAGCCACACCAGCATCAGGTTCCGCAGAAGTATCCTTCCCCTGGGCCTTGATCGCCACCGACGCCGGACCAACCTGAATATCCCCGCGCGCCCAATCACCATCGAGCGCACGCGCCACCCAGCGATAGATGGGAATCGTGAAGAAGATCAGCGCGGCAAAGGGACCGGCACCAAACAGGAACATCAGTAAAAAGAACAGCAGCCAGCACACGGCCCAATACGGGAACGACTGGAACGGACCCTTCACCGGAGTCGGGCCGGCCGCGCCACCGCCCGTCACCTGCGCCGTCGCCGCATTGGCGGCCTGCGCACTCCAGCTTGCCGCTTGCGCCGCCTTGGCCGCAGCATCACTCGCCTGCGTTGCCGCCTCGGTAGCGCGCGCCGCCGCCTCATGGGTGCGAGCACGCTCTGCCGCCTCGGCCTCGCGCTGACGGGCGCGGTCCTCGTTCTCAAACTCGATATCGTCCTCGATCTCGTCGCTCGGATTGAGCAGCTCGTCCAGGCTCACGCCATAGAGCTTGGCGAGCGAGATCAGGTTCTCGGTATCGGGTGAGCTCTCCGCGCGTTCCCATTTACTGACCGCCTGGCGCGACAGCCCTAACTTTCGCGCCAGCCCTTCTTGGCTAAAACCCTTGCTGCGACGAAGGTCGGCGAGCCGCTGCGCAGTTTCTACATTCATGGTTCCTCCTATGTGATGCCAGCCGTGCCGCCGGACCGTTTTTGTTCTTAAGGCGCCTTGCACAGTTAAAAATCTATCCGCCACCGCCAAAAGCATGCCACCTATTCTAGTGAGATTTTTGACAACCGGCGGTTGCGGGTGCATATGAGCTGCGGAAATGTGTCCAAACAAAGCAATGACCCGTAGCTTGGTTGTCCCCGTTGCAGCGTTAACGGTAGTATGGTCGTACTGTTTATTCCGCACCGCCAACGGAGGGAGTTCCGCGCCGTGAACCGCGATTTCGCCTCATCGCTCATCCAGCTCAACAACACGTTCTATCGCGAGCACTCCGCCTCCTTCTCCGATACGCGCCAGGCCCCGTGGCCCGGCTGGGTGCGCACCATGGATATCGCGCTCGGGCAGCTCGACGTCGCCACGATCGAGCATCCCGTCCGCGTCTTCGATCTTGCCTGCGGCAATATGCGGTTCGAGAACTTTGCCGCCGGCGGCGCACTTGCCGCCAAGGGCGTCGACGGAGCAAACCCCTCGGCAGATGCCAGCTGTCCGTTTGAGTTCTATGGCGTCGACTCGTGCCAAGACCTGGCCATCGATGCACATGGCCACGCGCTGCGCATTCCCAACCTGCACTTCCAGGAGCTCGATGTGCTCGATGCCCTCATGAAACTCAATCCCGCCGAGACGCCCGATGTGCTTTTCGATGCCCCGCTCGCCGACATCTCGGTCTGCTTTGGCTTTATGCACCACGTGCCGTCGTGCGAGTACCGCGTACGCGTGCTCGACGCCCTGGTGCGCCAGACACGCCCGGGCGGCATCATCGCCATCAGCTTTTGGGAGTTTATGAATGACGAGCGCATGGCGCGCAAGGCCGTTCGCGCCGAAGCCCGCGCCGAGCTCACCCCGCCGTTTGAGGGCTACGACTCCGCGCAGTTTGAGGCCGGCGACCACCTCATTGGCTGGCAAAACGACCGCCACGCCTACCGCTATTGCCATCACTTTGACGATCAGCAGATCACCGACCTGGTGCGCGGCGTGCGTACGTTCTACAAGAGCGGCGAGGTCCCCGTGCGCGAGCTTGAGCGCTTCCATGCCGACGGTCGTAGCGGCGAGCTCAACCGCTATGTGATTCTCAAGCGCCTGTAGGCACCGACGACTCGCCGTCGAGCCGCACCGCATCTTTCAGGCAAACTATGCCCACCCTTTTTCAACCCATTGACGGAACGCGCGGCTATGCGTTCCACACTTATGACCAAGGAGCCTCATGGGAGCCGTCCACGTTCGCACGCCTAAGAACTTTGTGCTCGAGGAGCGCCTGGAGCGCTACGCCGATGCGATTGAGACGAACCCCGAAATCTATGCCGGAGATTGGCGCAAGGCCTGTGCGCCAGTTGGCAGCAAGCCTTTCGAACATCTTCACCTGGATCTCGGTTGTGGCAAGGGAACGTACCTTGTAGAGCGCGCGGCCCACGAGCCAAACACCCTCTTTATCGGCATGGACCAGGAGCCCATCTGCATCGCCTATGCCGCGCAGAAAATCTGCGAGCAGGAACTGGCCAACGCACTCGTCCTGCCCCGAGGCGCCGCATCGCTGCCGCAGCTGTTTGCCACAGGCGAGCTCGATGCCATCACCATTAACTTTCCCACGCCGCAGCCCAAGGCCAAGTACGCCAAAAAACGACTCGTCCATGTCGGCCATCTGATGCTCTACCGCCCGCTCTTTTCAGCCGGCGCTACCGTCACGCTGCGCACCGACAGCAAGCCATTGCGCGACTACGCCCTGGGGCAGTTTGCCGCGGCAGGCTACGACACGCTTTGGGTAAGCGACAACGTCCGCCGCGACCATCCCGAGCATCCCGAGACCGAATATGAATGCCGCACGCGCGAGATGGGTGCCGTCGTCTATGGCATTTGTGCCACGCCCGGAGCGCAGCCAACCGACGAACAGCTCACAGTAGGCCGCGCGCAGGAGCAAAGCCTTGCCTGCTACCTGCCCGATAACCTCGATGAGCTCACCTATGTACCTCTGGGCATGGAAGAAGCCGTCGAGAACTTTAGAAACCGCGCCCGCAAAGGCAAGAAGCGCCTGCCGCAAGAGCACTAACTTCACGCGCCCATTTCCTGCATTTTCTTTCGCGCTGGCACCCCGCGCCGCCGCTACGCCATAATAGTTGGCGGACAATCGCGAGAGAAAGCAAACACATGGCACAGACCACGACAGATATCGCCGCCAGCACCGTCTCCGGTGCCGGAGCCGCCAGTTCATTCTCGGGCGGCACGGGAACCGAAGCCGAATTCGGCTCGCTCGGTGCGCTCTCCCCCACCTGGTGGGAGCCCGAGGACGGCAGCGAGCCCGAACCGTGGCTCACGCCCGACCAGGCCTTCGAGCGCTTCTTTGAATGGACGAGCGACCGCGGCATTGAACTGTGGGACCACCAAGAAGAGGCCCTCATGGACCTGGCAGCCGGCGATCACGTCATTTTGGGCACACCGACCGGATCGGGCAAATCGCTCGTCGCACTGGGCATGCTCTTTATGGGCATGGCGCAGGGCAAGCGCTGCTATTACACGGCCCCCATCAAGGCCTTGGTCAGCGAAAAGTTTTTCGACCTGGTGCAGGTGCTCGGCCGCGATAACGTCGGCATGATCACCGGCGACACGCATATCAACACCAAGGCACCCGTCATCTGCTGCACGGCCGAGATTCTTGCCAACGACGCACTGCGCGAGGGCGAGGACGCCGATGTTGGCTGCGTCGCCATGGACGAGTTCCACTACTTTGCAGACCCCGACCGCGGCTGGGCCTGGCAGGTGCCGCTGCTCACTCTGCCCCATACGCAGTTTATGCTCATGAGCGCCACGCTCGGCGATGTCACCGCCATCGCCGCCTCACTCGAGGAGCACACCGGCGCTGCCTGCGACCTGGTCGTCGACGCCCCGCGTCCTGTTCCGCTGAGTTACGACTATGTGACGACCTCCCTCGAGGGCACGGTCGAGCTCGCCATGCGCCGCGACGAGGCCCCACTCTATATCGTGCACTTTAGCCAGGATGCCGCACTTGCGACGGCACAGTCGCTCGCCAATTTTGGCATTGCCAGCAAGGAGCAGCGCGAGGCCATCAAGGAGGCGGCCAAGGGCACGAGCTTCTCGACGGCCTTCGGCAAAATCCTCAAGCGCTTGCTCGGATGCGGCGTCGGCGTGCACCATGCTGGCATGTTGCCGCGCTACCGCCTGCTGGTCGAGCGCTTGGCGCAGCAGGGCCTGCTACCCGTCATCTGCGGCACCGATACGCTCGGCGTCGGTATCAACGTGCCCATCCACACCGTGGTGCTCACCGCGCTCACCAAGTTCGATGGCTACAAGATGCGTCGTCTGCGCGCCCGCGAGTTCCATCAGATTGCCGGTCGTGCCGGCCGCTCGGGCTTCGATACCGAGGGCATGGTCATCGCCGAGGCACCCGAGCACGAGATCGAGAATGCCAAGCTTATGGCCAAGGCGGGCGACGACCCCAAAAAGCTCCGCAAGATTAAAAAGAAGAAGGCCCCCGAGGGCTTTGTCACCTGGAACAAGCAGACGTTCGAGCGCCTGATCGAGACGCAGCCCGAGACACTCAAGCCGCGCCTGCGCATCACGCACTCCATGGTGATTAGCGTGGTCGAGCAGGGTGGCGATGCCCGAGCCCGCGTACACGACCTCATCGAGACGAGCCTGCAGACCCCCGAGGAAAAGGCTAAGCTCGAGGTTCGTGCCGACGAGATCTTCGCCACGCTCATCGATTCCGGCGTCGTCGTGCGCACCGAGGTGCCGCCCGCACCCGACGCTCCGGCTGACGCCGCGCCGGACATCGACTACGCACTGACGGTCGACCTGCCCGAGGACTTTGCGCTCGACCAGCCGCTCTCGCCGTTTTTGCTTGCCGCGTTGGAGCTGCTCGATCCCGAGAGCGAGACCTATACCATGGACCTCATCAGTATGGTCGAGGCCACGCTCGAGGACCCCAAACAGGTGCTCCGCGCCCAGGAGCGTGCCGCGCGCGACCGCGCCATGGCCGAGATGAAGGCCGACGGCGTCGAATACGAGGAGCGCCTGGAGCGCATTCAGGACGTCACGTACGAAAAGCCGCTCGAGGACCTGCTCGATGCCGCCTTTGACAAGTACTGCCAGGAAGTGCCCTGGGCAAACGACTACCAGCTCTCCCCCAAGAGCGTCCTGCGCGATATGTTGGAAAGCGCGAGCGATTTTAAGGGCTACATTCAAAAGCTCGGCATCGCCCGCTCCGAGGGCATTTTGCTGCGCTACCTGGCAGAGGCTTACCGTTCTCTCGACCGCACCGTACCCATCGAGAAGCGCGACGAGCGCCTGCGCGACATTATCTCGTGGCTGGGCTTTGTGGTGCGCTCGGTCGACTCGAGCCTGGTGGACGAGTGGGAGAACGCCGGCAACCCGGCAGCCCTCGATGCCGCGCCGCCACAGGGCATCGACGAGGTCGTGGCGGACCGCCGCGGCTGCACGCTGCTGGTGCGCAATGCGCTCTTCCGCCGCGTGACCCTTGCCGCCCGCGAGCACGTTCGCGACCTGGGCGAACTCGACGACGACTGGGGCATGAGCGAGATTCGCTGGCAAAAGGCGCTCGATGCCTACCATGAGCAGCACGAGGAAATCCTCACCGACGGAGATGCCCGCAGCGCCGCGATGTTCTCCATCGATGAGTCCGACGAGAAGACCGCGCACGTATGGCACGTGCACCAGATCTTTGCCGACGAGGATGGCGACCACGACTTTGGCATCATGGGCGATGTCGATCTGGACGCCACGCAAGACGGCGGCGAGGTCATCTTCAAAAACTACCGCGTCGGCTTTATCGAGGACCTGCTCGAGGACTAGCCGAACATACTGGAACGAAACAAAGCGGGGCCGTTGGCAATATCGCCAGCGGCCCCGCTTTTGCACTATCTGCTATGCCTTACTCGGCATCTTCGACCTCATACGAATCTGCCTCGGCGGGCTCATCGTTTGTCTCTGGCGCAGCCCCGCGCGCCTCGTCAAACGCCGCCTTCATGGTCTTGTTGCCCCATGTGAGCTTGCGAATGGTAAGATCGTCGGCTTTCTTGTTGGCTAGGCGCAGATTGTTCTCGGAGGACAGCAACGCCTCCTTGGTTTTCTGCAGATGGCTAATCGTCTTGTCGATCTCATCAATCGCCGTTTGGAACTTGCGGCTCGCGATCTCGTAGTTGCGACCGAAATCATTCTTGAACTTTTCCATCTTGGCTTCGAAGTTCGTGACGTCGATATTCTGCTGTTTGTACTCCGCCAGCTCCTGCTTATAGCGCAGCGAACCCATGGCGGCGTTGCGAAGAAGCGTAATCATGGGAATGAAAAACTGTGGGCGAATCACGTACATCTTCTCGTAGCGATAGCTCACGTCGACTATCCCTGCGTTATAGAGCTCGCTCTCGGGCTCGAGTAGCGTGCAGAGCACCGCGTACTCACAGCCTTTTTGGCGGCGATCGTGGTCGAGTTTCTTAAAGAAGTCCTCGTTTTTATGCTTGGTCGTGGTCTCGTCGTTCTCGTTTTTCATCTCGAACATAATCGAAATGACCTCGTTACCGCTCGCGTCGCACTCGCGGAAGATAAAGTCGCCCTTGGTACCCTCGGACGCATCGTTATCTTTCTCGAAGTACGCGTTGGGAAACGCCGTCATGCGCAGACGGTTGAACTCGGTCTCGCAGTGCTGCTCGAGCGACTCGCCCACCATCTTGGTGGACAGGCGGACCTTCATGTCCTTAAGGCGCTCAATCTCTTCATCCTTGTAGCGAATCAGGTCATCGCTCGCGCGCTTGGCCTGCGCAAGCTCGAGCTCGTGTGCCGCCTTGGCTTGCTCCTCGCGAGAATCGCGCACCGCCAGCTCGCTCGTCAGCTTGGCACGTGCCTCATCGCGCTCTCGCTCCGCCGCGGCGACCGCCTCTGACATGTTCATTTTTGCCATCAGTTCCTGCTCGCGCAACTGGGCACGCAGACCCTCGGCCTCTTGCTCGGACTGTGCCTTTGCGGCAGAAAACTTCTCTTGCACCTTCACGCGATAGTCAGCAAGCGCGCGCTCGGCCTCGCTGCGAGCGGCATCGAGCTCACGCTGCGACTCGGCCGCAGCGGCGGCAAGCGCCATCTCCTGGGCCTTGTCCGCCGCGGCAAGTCTGGCCTGCAGCTCAGCAATCTGAGCATCACGTGCAGCTAAATCGTTTTGAGCGGCATTGCGCGTCGCCGACTCGACGAGCTTGGCTTCGTCATCTTTGCGCTCCAGCTGCGCACGCAAATTGTCGATCTCGCGCTGAAGCTCGGCATTCTCCTTTTGAGCATCGGCGCGGGCCTCAACCGCCGCGCGCTGACTTGCACTCTCGCGCTCTGCGGCAGCGCCTTCGAGCTTGGCGCGCAGCTCGGCAAGCTCAGCGTCGCGCTTGGCAACCTCTTGTGCCAGCTTCTGCTCCGCAGTGTTCTTCTGCTCGGCAAGCTGAGCGTTGCGCTGAGACTCTGCCTCTTGCAAGGCAGCCGTCGAACGCGAGCGCTCAAGCTCCAGCGCCTGCTCGCCCTCGCGCTGGACTGCCCTCACACGCTCATCCAAATCGCGCGAAAACTCGGCATTGCGCACTTGTTTGACGATATCCGCATAGCCGGACGCATCGACCTTAAAAACTTCGCCGCAATGCGGGCACTTAATCTCGTTCATAGCAGCTCCTCGATGGACGCAAACTTCAACCGCCTTCACTCTACCGCGCCGCGCGGACAAATAAGTCGCCGCTACCAGAATGACTACGGCGCCAGAACCACCACAAAGGTGCCTGTCCCCTTCGCGGCGGTTTGCGAGCTACAGTCCAAAGAAATTCAGGATCTGGTCTCGGCTTACGGGCTTGTAGTTGTTGGCGTCGAGGCCCACATCGTAGCGGTAAATGGGGCGCTCGCGATCGCGGTTGCGAGCGTTGGTGCGGTCTCCTCTGCTGTGGATATGCCCGTGTAGCATGATGGCGCCACGCGCCTTACCATTCCAGCTGAGCATGGGGTAGTGGCTCATAACCAGACGATGCCCCTTGGCATAGCCGGGAGCAATCTCCAGGTAATCGCGCACGTCTTCCCAAATCTGCGGTACGTCGGGATCTTCCCAGTCGCCGTCATGGTTACCACGGACGAGCGTCACATTCTTGCATTCGATACGCTCGCGCAGGCGCACCGCCTCTGCCAGGGGCAAACGATAGGTAAAGTCTCCCAAGATATAGAGGCGGTCGTCCACAGCCACGCACTCATTGATGGCATCGATGACCTTGCGGTTCATCTCCTCGACCGAATCAAACGGCCGATCCATGTCGTGCAAGATATTCGTATCGCCCAGGTGCAGGTCGGCGGTAAACCACATCATCGTCTCTGTCCTCATTTCGCAACGCATCAAACTCGTGCTAAGTATACAGACACAGCGATGCGGCGGTTAGCCAAAGAGCCCGCCGAACAATCCTCGGCGGCGCTTGTCCTTTTTATTCGAATCTTTTCCCGGGGTGTTCTTATCCTTTTGCTTTTTGCGGTCCTGCTCCAACTCATCGTCATCAAGTAGCATATCCCACTCAAACGGGTCATCCGTCAGATCGAACAGATCATCGTCATCAAACATGGCAGTCCCCATTGCCGACTAGCGAGCATCCACCACGTAGAGTCCAACGCGAACCTGATGCCACGGGCTGCGCTCGGGAGCAACCTGTTGCACGTGGGCCTCAAATACGTCCTCATGGCCGTAATACATCATCAAGGACAGCGGGCCGACCTCGTTTCCCGGAACATAGCCAAGTTTGGTCTTGCCATAGTAGATCGCAACCGCCTCGGGGTCATGGGGATTATCGCGCTCGGCACACAGCGTCAGTTTATCGCCCGCTTTAAGATCGCCTAGGACCAAAGCGCCGTCGGCATATTGAAATCCTGCGATATGAAACGACAGAAGAACACGTGAAGGCTCGTACATGGCAACTCCTCTAACGGCCGGATAAACCAGCGTTTGACCTTATCGAGAAGTCTACGGGCCCGTGCGGACATAAATTCATCCTTATCTGATTCTAATGCACAAACATGCGCACGAACTTGTGCTTCCAGCTTGCATAAGGGGCATAGCGGAATGGCACGTCCAACCACGTTGCCTTGTTCACGATGCTCTTCTTGTGGCTAAACGTATCGAAGCTCTCGCGTCCATGGTACTGTCCCATACCGCTCGCCCCCATGCCGCCAAAGCCCATATGGCTCGTGGCCAAATGCATAATGGTGTCATTAACACAGCCACCACCAAAGGGCACGTAACGCACAAAGCGCTGCTGAACCGCACAGTCCTGGCTAAAGATATACAGGGCCAGCGGCGTCGGACGATCCGTAATAAACGCTTCGGCCTCGTCTAGGCTCTCAAACGTCAGCACCGGCAAGATGGGACCGAAGATCTCCTCCTGCATCACGGCGTCATCGGGGGTCACGCCGTCCAAAATCGTCGGCTCGATCTTGAGCGAAGCCTCGCGCGCGGCACCTCCAAGCACGACCTTATCGGGATCGATCAGCCCGCGCACGCGCGCAAAATGCTTGGCGTTGACGATATGCCCGTAGTCCTCATTGTCGAGCGGATGCTCGCCAAACATGCGGCGGACCTCCTCCTTGATGAGGCCCAGCAGCTCGTCGCGCACGCTCGTATCGACCAGCAGGTAGTCGGGTGCCACGCAGGTCTGCCCCACGTTGAGCCATTTACCAAAGGCGATACGCCGTGCCGCAACCTTCAAGTTTGCCGTCGCATCCACGATGCAGGGACTCTTTTCGCCCAGCTCAAGCGTCACGGGCGTAAGGTTTTTACTTGCGCGCTCCATGACGAGCTTGCCGACCGGAACGCTACCGGTAAAGAAGATCTTGTCCCAGCACTCGTCGAGCAGTGCTTCGTTCTCGGCGCGACCGCCCTCGACAACCGTCACCAGGCACGGATCAAATGCCTCTTCACAGATTTGCTTGAGCACCGCGTTCGATGCCGGAGCATATGCGCTCGGCTTGATGACCACGGTATTGCCCGCGGCAAGGGCGCCGGCGAGTGGCTCGAGCGTCAGCAAAAACGGGTAGTTCCACGGAGCCATGATGAGTGTGACGCCATAGGGCACGGCCTGCGTCTTGCACACACTCACGGCGTTGGCGAGGTCACACGGACGCAGACGCGGGCGACTCCATCGAGCCACATGCGCAATCTGATGTCGAATCTCGGAAAGCGAGGTGCCGATCTCGCACATATACGCCTCGTCATGTGACTTTCCCAAATCGGTCTGGAGCGCATGGACAATATCGGCCTCGTGGGCCCGTACCGCATCGCGTAAACTCACGAGCGCACGACGCCGAGCATCGACATCAAACGTGGCGTGCGTCTTAAAGTAGGCGCGCTGGTCGCCGACGATGCGCGCAATTTCCTCGGTGTTCATGGACCCTCCTAGTTCTCGTCCTCAAACATACCACCCGCAACGACCTCGTACATACGCTCGAGCTCCAAACGGTCCATCAAAAGTGGAACGGGGTATAGCGGATTGGCCTCGGCATCGGCATGGGCCGCCATTTGCGGAATATCGGAGCGGCGAATACCCGAGACATATTTGGGGATTCCCAGGGCCTCGTTCATGCGGTCAACCCAATCGATAAAGGCCTCGGCCGCCAGGCTGTCCTGCGCGGTAGCCGGCGCAATGCCCGCCATGCGAGCAAGATCGGCAAGCTTGGGGGCGGCGGCGTCACCATAAGCGCGAAGCATGTGCGGCAGGATAATCGCGTTCGCCAAACCGTGCGGAATTCCGTATCGGCCGCCCAGACTGTGCGCGATGGCATGCACATATCCGACATAGGAGCGGGTAAACGCAACGCCCGCCTTATACGCCGCCGAAAGCATATTGCGACGAGCGCGCATGTCGTCACCATGCTCATAGGCCTCGAGCAAATTGTCATGGATGAGCTGCACCGCCTGTCGCGCCATCTTGCGCGTATAGGGCGTAGTGCTTCGCCCGATAAAGGCCTCGACGGCATGCGTCAGGGCATCCATACCCGTCTGTCCCGTAATGGAGGCGGGCAGGCCGCGCGTAAACTCGGGGTCGTGCACCGCAAAGCGCGGGATAAGCACAAAGTCGTTAATGGGGTACTTGTAGTGCGTCTCGTCATCGGTAATTACCGCCGCGAGCGTGACTTCGCTTCCCGTGCCTGCCGTGGTGGGAACGGCGATGAGAAGCGGCAGGCGACGATGAATCCGCAGCAGGCCGCGCATCTTGTTGATGGGCTTGTATGGCTGCGCAATGCGCGCCCCCACACCCTTGGCGCAGTCCATGGCCGAACCGCCACCAAAGCCGATAATGGCCTGGCAGGCGCTCGCGCGATACAGGGACGCCGCTTCCTCCACGTTTGAGACCGTGGGGTTCGCACGTGTTTCGGCATAGACCGCAACGCCAATTCCCTTGGACGCGAGCGCTGTCTCGAGCGGTGCCGTGAGCCCCAGACGGGCAATGCCGGGATCCGTCACGATAAGGACCTTCTGGATCGAGCGCTTTTGAAGCACCGCGGGCACATCCTCGGCATGCTCTAAAATGCGCGGCTCGGTATAGGGCAGGATTGGCAATGCAATGCGAAAAACCGTCTGATATGTTCGACACCAGGCACGACGGGCTAGATGCATAAAGGAAACTCCTTCATTTGTTGATAGGTCAACATTTGCTCGACCGATTGTACTCATCGGAGGTCGCACGAGGTCTAGCAATCGTTAATCAATCAACATCTTCACATGCCCAAAATTGTTTTATTAAAAATCATTCCTAATAGGCTTCACATTCGGTCGCATTTATGGATAATAGAACTCGTCAAGACGCACGTCCGGAGAGGGCCCTTACGGGACCGGACGAGCGCGCCATCGCCATCGATCGAAAGGATCGAATTATGAAGTTTGTTTGCCCCGTTTGCGGTTATGTGGAAGAGTTCGACGGCGACCAGCTGCCCGAGGATTTCAAGTGCCCCCAGTGCGGCGTTCCCGGCTCTCGCTTCCTGAAGCAGGAGGAGGGTCAGCTCGAGTGGACTGCCGAGCACGTCGTGGGCGTCGCCAAGATGGAGGGCGTCTCCGAGGACATCGTTGCTGACCTGCGCGCCAACTTTGAGGGCGAGTGCTCTGAGGTCGGTATGTACCTGGCCATGGCTCGCGTCGCTCATCGCGAGGGCTATCCCGAGATCGGCCTGTACTGGGAGAAGGCTGCCCACGAGGAGGCCGAGCACGCCGCCAAGTTCGCCGAGCTCCTGGGCGAGGTCGTGACCGACTCCACCAAGAAGAACCTCGAGATGCGCGTTGAGGCCGAGAACGGCGCCACCGCCGGCAAGACCGATCTCGCCAAGCGCGCCAAGGCCGCTGGTCTCGATGCCATCCACGACACCGTGCACGAGATGGCTCGCGACGAGGCTCGCCACGGCAAGGCTTTCGCCGGCCTGCTAAAGCGCTACTTCGGCTAAGCCAAACGCCTGAGAGACATTCTCTAGCTTTATAAGGCCCGGACCGCATGGTTCGGGCCTTTTTCGTGTCTTGCAAACCAGTTAACGTCCCAAAAATAGGACCACCTTTGACATCGGCTTCGCGTCAAAAACTAAGTGAGTAGCCTTTTGGGAACTTGTCGAGCAGACCACCCGTATTGCTTTATAAAACCGCAGGTAGATAGCTTGCCGCAAAACAATCTGGTCGCCATCACGCTAAAAGTCTACTCACTTAGATTTGCAACCGTCCATGATCGGGCCTTTTTGTGTCTAACGGGCATCTTTTTGTCGATTTCTCCCAGTTTTGACCAGTCAACGAATAGCTCAGACCGAAGTAATGCCTCGGCCCCTTGCTCCTCCAAGCTTTTATCGCGATATTCAACATCGAGCAACCTGCATACGGCCTTAACAATCGCATGGAATCTATCATCATCGGATATCTGTCCGTGTGTCAGGAGAAATACATCGTAGCCCATGGCCTGAAGCGCCGTCATGCGGTCGGCGTCACGCAAACCATCCCCGGCTCGCCCGTGTGAGCCCTTTCCTTGGCATTCAATGGCCACCTGTCGCTCTCCGTCCGGCGAAGAAAGAAGTAGGTCGATATATACACGGGACTTTCCCACAATCGCTCGAGCACTTGTGCTTAGCATCACTTCAACATTGAGCTCTATGCCGCAAAAACCTTCTCCTCCCAGGGATCGCGGCAGTGCAAGTAGCAAATACGCCTCGACCTCAAAAGGCGACGCGGCGCCCAATGGAACGAGTTGCGATACCGCTATAAATCTATTGCCGTAACGCATCCCGCAAACATCTGAACAAAAACGGTCAAGGTCTCCGCCCAAAACCAAAGCGTCTCGACGCCATAAATTTGAGGCGGTGCCGTCCTCGGACGGGCAGCGCACCCAACCGAACGTTGTCGAAATCGCGCCCGAATCAATTGCACGCGAAAGCTCCGCCTCAAGTGCCGCCGGCAGGGCACACACCGCAAACAAGCCACACATCTCCGCCAATACCAAAAGAAGCTGAAGATCCGTCAGATGCCGCAACATGATGAATGCCGTCAGTAGAGGAGACGTAATCAAAACCCCATGCTCCGTTTCCAGCACGGATTCCCTGGGAAGCTCACCAAGAAACAGCCGCTGCCTAATGCTGGCAGGACAAGTCCGTTTGTTTCTCGTCCGAACCAATGTATACAACGGAAAACCGAGCGCGACCGCAGCCGTCGGGTTGCGGGCGAGATCATATCGCTGCCGGTCTTCTTCCGGTCGTGGAAGCGGCGGACACAAAGCGCGGACTTGAGGAGGCAAACGCCAGTACCTAAAAGCTGATATGTCACAAAGTAGATCCTTCATAGGCACAGGAAAACACGAATTTCAACCCAGTCAGTCACGCATTGGCGCGAACGCACCAAAAATGGCGCCGAACGGACTGCCAAGTTTTCAACAGCCCTCCCCAACTGGCCAAAAGCTTGCCGAGAGCTGGACGAAGCCCTGTTGAAAACCCCATTTTTTTCTCATGCAGGAGCTTTGCGCGGCAAGTGAGTAGACTATTTTGAACATCCCGAGCAGGCCGGTCATCCTGCTTTTCAAAACCGCAGGTAGATAGCTTGTTACAAAACTGCCTGGTCGCCAAAGTGCTAAAAGTCTACTCACTTAGGTTGCAGAGTGCCCCCCATTAGCTGCAATTCCAAGGTAGTTAGTACTTTTGGACTCAGATCGTCATACTGAACAAGAATTTGAGTTGAGTTTTCAGGGACAGATGCGCCATCGGCACACCAAAAACAGTCACCGATATCGATAAAAGGGATGCTCGAGCGCGTGAGGGCCCGCGTAAAAGAGCTTCCGCCCGCGCCACGCTCCGCAACCACGATGCAGTAAAGGCCCGCGTCTGCATGCTCGATCGAGACCTCTCCTGCCGGAAATACCTTCCGCACAAGCGCCATCAGGCCATCACGCGCCTCGCGAGCACGAACGCGCACGCGGTTCACATGTCGCTCGTAATCACCCGATTCCAGCAAACGCGCCAAAGCGACCTGGTCAACAGAGCTCACCGACGAGGCGTAGAAACCAAGGTTGCGCCTAAACCGCTCCATTAACTCATCGGGCAACACCATGTACGCCAAACGCAACGCCGATGAAAGGCTCTTCGAAAACGTGTTGGTGTAGATAACCGACTGGGCGGCATCGATCGACGCGAGCGCGGGAATCGGCTTCCCGGCAAGGCGAAACTCACAATCAAAGTCATCTTCGATGAGATACCGACCTGGTCGCTCGGCGGCCCAGCTCAGCAGCGCATAGCGACGTGCAACGCTCGTCACAAGGCCGGTCGGATACTGATGGGACGGCATCAGGTGAAGAACATCGGTCCCAGTTTTCTGCAGAGCGCTCAGGTCCACGCCGTCGTCATCCAACGGGATATGTCGAACTTCGCAACCCATAGCCTGGTAGATGCGCGTCAGCCGCAAATAGCCCGGATTCTCAACGGCATATACCTTGTCGGCTCCAAGCAGCTGAACCAACATGGTATCGAGCAGCTGGGCGCCCGCACCGATAACAATGTTGTCGGGATCGACATTCATGCCCCTTGTCCCGCGTAAATGGTGAGCAATTGCGCGTCGTAGCCGAGCGGTGCCCTGTGCCGGCGCAGTCGAAAAGATTTCGCGTTCGTCTTCGGATGCCAGCGTCGCCCGCAGTGCGCTTTGCCAAAGCCGCGCCGCCTCCAAAGTGGAAGGAGAAAGCGCATCGAATCGCTCGACCTGTCCGTTGACATCACGCGCACTGGGGCCCACAGAGACGGCATCTCGGTCGATGCCCTCCGCAGCCAAAGCCAAGACCGGTGCATCCGGAAGCTCGCAAGCGTAGTAGCCACGACGCGGCATTGAGCAAATATAGCCCTCGGCAAGTAGCTGGCTATATGCGTTCTCGATGGTAATGACACTGATTCCCAGATGACTGGCAAAGGCGCGCTTAGACGGCAGATGCTCCCCCGCCGCAATGCGTCCAGCAACGATATCATCTCGAATTTGCTGGTAAACATACTCATAGAGCGATGCTTCGCCGCGATTTTCCAAATTGTAGTCAAGCATGGGCATCACCTGACCTTATCGAATCATTCAATCTGGCATTAGTCTGACCTTGTTATTATCTCGAAAACTGAGTATTTCGCCATACCCAGCTCCCCGATAGGATGTTCCGTCAAGCAATGTACATGCCAACCAAGGGAGCAACCATGGCAGAACAGACCAGCAAGGCCGATCGCGTCAAACTCAATCGCGAGCTCGCGCAGATGCTCAAGGGCGGCGTCATCATGGACGTCACCACGCCCGAGCAGGCACGCATCGCCGAGGAGGCAGGCGCCTGCGCCGTCATGGCTCTCGAGCGCATCCCGGCCGACATCCGCGCCGCCGGCGGCGTGTCGCGCATGAGCGACCCCAAGATGATCAAGGGCATCCAGGAGGCCGTCTCCATCCCCGTCATGGCCAAGTGCCGCATCGGTCACATCGTCGAGGCGCAGATCCTGCAGGCCATCGAGATCGACTACATCGATGAGTCCGAGGTTCTCTCCCCCGCCGACGACGTCTATCATATCGACAAGACCCAGTTTGACGTGCCGTTTGTCTGCGGCGCCCGTGATCTGGGCGAGGCGCTGCGCCGTGTTGCCGAAGGCGCCACGATGATTCGCACCAAGGGCGAGCCGGGCACGGGCGACGTCGTCCAGGCTGTGCGCCACATGCGCAAGATCCAAAAGCAGATCCGCGACGTAGTTGCCCTGCGTGACGACGAGCTCTTTGAGGCAGCCAAGCAGCTGCAGGTGCCGGTCGAGCTGGTCCGCGAGGTCCATGCCACGGGCAAGCTCCCCGTCGTGAACTTTGCCGCCGGCGGCGTAGCGACCCCCGCCGACGCCGCGCTGATGATGCAGCTGGGCGCCGAGGGTGTCTTTGTCGGCTCGGGCATCTTTAAGAGCGGCGACCCCGCCAAGCGCGCCGCCTCCATCGTTAAGGCCGTGGCAAACTTCACCGACGCCAAACTCATTGCCGAACTTTCTGAGGACCTGGGCGAGGCCATGGTGGGCATCAACGCCGACGAGATCGAGATCATCATGGAGGAGCGCGGACGCTAGTCCAGCAGAAAGGATCGCACATGAGCGATTACGCAGACCAGACGGTCGCCGTGCTGGCGGTCCAAGGCGCTTTTGCCGAGCACGAGGCAAGGCTATCCGAGCTGGGCGCACGCTGTATTGAGCTAAGGCAGGCGGCTGATTTGAAGCAGGACTTTGACCGTCTGGTACTTCCCGGCGGCGAGTCTACCGTTCAAGGGAAGCTGCTTGATGAGCTTGGCATGCTCGAGGAGCTTCGCACCCACATTGTTGAAGGCATGCCCGTCCTTGGCACCTGCGCCGGCTTGATTCTATTGGCGCGCGATCTTGCCGCACACGACGATAAGGGAACGCCGCGCCTAGCAACCATGAACGTACTCGTTGAGCGCAACGCTTATGGCAGACAGCTCGGCAGTTTTCGCACCAAGGGCCAGGTGTCCGGCATCGACGGTGAAATGCCATTAACATTTATCCGTGCACCCCGCATCGTCGAAGTGTACGGCAATGCCAAGGCCTTAGCGAAAGTCGACGGCCGTATCGTCGCCGCCCGCCAGGGCAACCAGCTCGGCGTCACCTTCCATCCCGAACTCGATGAAGACACCCGCCTCCACGAACTGTTCCTACAAATGTAGGCATCGAAATCAACAAACGAAACGAGAGTGGATAATCTCCCACCTTGAGCATGAATATGGGCTCATAGCGGGAGATTATCCACTCTCATTCTTTGGTGCAAATGATCCCTTGGGGATGCCGATGTTTTGGTACCGACAGACACTATGACCCAATCCGAGGGCACTAAAAAGATAGGAGCCCCCGCTCGTGACCGCGGGTCGGGGCTGCGACAATGATGTCGAAGTGCCATAGGCGCAGCCGCGCCGCAACGAGGTTGGGAGGCTCCCATGCCAAAGTATTCTACCGCGTTCGGGATGGACGTCCACCTGAGGTCGACCACCGTCTGCGCCCTCGACGCGGACACCGGCGAGGCCGTGACGAGGAGGTTCCCCGGCAACCCCTGGGGCGAGATCGCCGGGTGGATGGGTGGGTTCCCCGGGCCGTCGCTCGCGGCCTACGAGAGCGGCTACCCCGGCTTCGCCCCGCAGAGGGAGCTCGCCGGGCTCGGCGTCGAGTGCGTCGTCGCCGCGGTCTCGAAGATCCCCAGGTCGGCCGCCGACTCGGCCTCCAAGAACGACAGGAGCGACGCCGCCAGGATGGCCAAGGCGATACTCGCCCACGACATCTCCCCCGTATGGGTCCCCTCCCCCGAGGTCGAGGGCATCAGGGACCTCGCCGGCGCCTACGACGGGGCGACCGCGCGCCTGGCGACCGCCAAGCAGCGGCTGCTCGCCTTCCTCGCAAAGCGAGGGTTCGCCTACGGCGGCACCACGCCCGCCGGCAACCCGAGGAAGTACTGGACCTACGACTTCCTGAGGTGGCTCGACAAGGTCAGGCCGGAGGACGATGTTAGCGTCAATCTATTTTTCACCAGTTTCGCTAAACAGGCGCGCCGTTCGCGCAAAGGCGGTTTCACCGGTTGCGCTAACGTATTTTCACCGATTCCGGTCACGGCTTGACGGGGCCGTCCCTCGGCAGGTCCTTCAGCCTGTAGGACCTGCCGGTTATCTTGACCAGGTGGCAGTGGTGGCACACCCTGTCCGCGATCGCGCTCGCCGCCACGTCGTCCCCGAACACCCTGCCCCAGCCGCTGATCCCCACGTTGGTGGTGATGATCGTCGAGCGCTGCTCGTAGCGCGTCGATATCAGCTGGAACAGCAGGTCCGCGCCCGCGCTGCCGACGTCGAGGTAGCCGAGCTCGTCGATGATCAGCAGCCTCGAGTGGGCGTAGTACTTGAGCCTCTTCTTGAGGATGCCGCGCGACGAGGCGTCCTCCAGGTCCTCGACGAGCCGGGCGCAGTCCACGAACCTGACCTCGCGCCCCGCCCTGACGGCCTCGATGCCCAGCGCGACGGCGAGGTGCGTCTTGCCCACGCCGGGGCTCCCCACGAGCAGGACGTTCTCGGCCCGCTCGACGAACCTCAGGGTCGCGAGCTCCTCGATCTCTGCGCGCGGGACCGACGGCTGGAAGTCCCAGTCGAAGTCCGCCAGCCCCTTGACGTAGGGGAACCCCGACGAACGTATGCGCTGGTTGGTGATCCTGACCTCCCGGGCGGCGACCTCGACGCGCGTCATCTCCTCGAGGGCGGAGGCGAAGCCCCGCTCGCCCGCGGCGACCATCCTCACGTAGTCGGGCAGGGACGCCGCCATCTCGTGCAGCCCGAGCGCGGAGAGGTTCGCCTGCGCCCTGATCGAGGGGCTGCCCTCCGCGACGGCGCCCATCACGCCCCTCCGAGCGAGTCGAGCAGCGCGAGGTTGGCGCGCGCGGCCTCGGCGATGTCCGCGTCGGCCAGGCCCCGCTTCCCCTCGAGGGCCTGCCCATAGTGGTCGGGGTCGTAGTTGATGGGCCTCGACGGCCCGGACGCGGCGTCGTGGACGGCGACCTCCTCGCCGGCCATCCTCACAACGACCTGGCCGCCGGGCATCGCTATGACGCTCACGCGCCGGCCGATGCAGCGCCTGGGCACGGACCACTCCCTGCCGGCGGCCCTGACGAGCATGGTCGGCGGGACGGTCTGGACGCTCACGTCGCCCACCATCGACTCGAGGAGCCGGAGGTTCCCGATGGGCCGCAGGCTCTCCTTCTCCCGCATGAACAGCGCGTCGGGCGGCAGGCCGGTGGTGCGGTTCGGCTCCGAGTTGGCCTGGGCCTCGACCCGGGCCACCGCCTCGGCGAGGCCGCTCCACCCGGTGAACTCGCCGCCGTAGGCGAGCAGGCGGTTCAGGAAGCGGTTGGCCGACTCGTCCTTGCCCTTGGTCTGCGGCGAGCGCGGCGCGCAGAGTCTGAGCTCGAAGCCGGCCTCCCGCGCGAACCGCCACGCCCTCTCCTGCCTGGTCCTCCTGCGGCCCTGTTAGCGTCAATATATTTTTCACCATTTTCACCAACGTTTTTTCGCCAATCGCGCCAACGCGGATGCGCCGGATTC
>UQWS01000010.1 GCA_900544875.1 uncultured Collinsella sp.
TCAAGGTGCACGCCTGGCGGCTGATCCGGTCCGACCGGGCCGCGCGGCAAGGAGATATATTGCCAGACCGGAGGGGCGCCGGGGGCGGGAATCGCGCACTCCATATTTTGTTCACAAATGAATAGGTCCCTCAGTCACGTCACTGAGGTTATAACTGAAGCATCAGCTTCTGATATTGGCGGTGACCAGCTGGTTTATAGATGTTGAGGCATCGGTCATCTCTGGAGCGCCACTTTACTCCAAAAGCATCGGTTATTTGTTTCCCGTCGGTAAAAGGCAGGTTTTGTTCGCCAAGCGTTCCTATATATAGAAGTTCGGGTTCGAACCGTGCATCGGTAACAAAAAAGCGACCAGCCGGAGCCGATCGCTTTCTATTCTATGCTGGAGCATCCAGAGGGGTTCTTCCGAACTCATTTTCTCGCTGCCATTCATGCTTTCGAAGCATCTTTCTACAGCCCTCGTTGTCTATCCTCGTATCTCACAGGTCTTCCGGAAATTCACAAGCAGTCTTAGGGTCAATTTGTTTCTGCTTTCAGAGACTTGTTTGAGAGTTTTTAAAGACAGTTCAAAACAATAAGTGAGACGCCATAAAGCAGAGCAAGATGTGCCGGATAGAAAATGTAGAAGAAATATTTGAGCTTCAGCCCTCGCTTGCCATTATAAAGATTGATAAGCAGCAACGAAACGACCGCGGCAGCAACATCAGGATTAAATACATTAGCTGTAGCAAACTCGAATCCGCCGCCAACTATATGGCATGACGAAAGGAGCACTGCGCATACTGCAGCAAAGAACATCTTGGCCTTGCTGTCGTGGAATAAATAGAATGCAGCCACAAGCAGAATGCCGTACACACCGCCATCCAGTTTAGTGTATTCAGCTGCCAGTGCTGTCAAAACAATCAGAGCAGTTTCTGCGATGTACCTTTTCCATTTTGAAAGACTTTGTATCTTTTCCAGAATAATCAAAAAGACCAAGGAAAGCAGGAGCTCACACATAACATTTTGTTGCCGAAGGTCAAATAGTTGCCCGGTTTGAACGAAATCGTATATGGGCTCCGTAATGATTGCGAAGACAAGCATATTTCGCAGGTACTTCTTTATGTCATGAGTATGCAAAAATCCCTCAACTATCAAAAAGCAAAATAAGGGAAATGCAATTCTGCCAAGAACATGAAGCACATCCGAAGCTTGGCTTAGAATCGCCCACTGTTCGTCTGATATCTGACTGTACGATGCGTGAGTCATGATTCCATTGGTCAGGACGATTCTGCTCACATGATCGAGAACCATCGAAATGGCTGCTATTATCTTTAATGTGCTGCCGCTAATTCCGTATCTATCTGTTTTCATTTCGTTTTCCTTTCTTTGGGTGGGCCGTCAGGGGTTCGGGCCCGCTGCGCGGGCGGCCGCTGCGGCGCTTCGCGCCTTGCGCGCTGCGCTGGCAAACGCTCATGCGTTTACTCAGCTCCGCGCCCCGACGGGTTCGAACCCGTGGCGCGGCAACAAAAAAGCGGCCGGCGTCCGCCAGTCGCTTTTCTATTCTATGGTGGGCCGTCAGGGGTTCGAACCCTGGACCTTGGGATTAAAAGTCCCCTGCTCTGCCAGCTGAGCTAACGGCCCGCGGGTGGCATTGTACCACGGTCTGGGACTATTCCCAACTCCATTGTCCGTTCTGGAAAATCACAACTTCACGTCCATCAGGCGTAATGCCCGTAATATCGATGTCGTCCGTGCCGATCATAAAATCGACGTGCGTGCTCGATACGTTAACGCCATGCTCCAGGAGCTCCTCCTTGGACATGTCATACCCGCCCTCGATGCACTCGGGGAAGCCGACGCCCAGCGCAAGGTGGCAGCTGGCGTTCTCGTCATAGAGCGTATCGTAGAACAGAACGCCACTTTCGCGGATCGGCGTGTTCTTGGAAATGAGCGCGACCTCGCCCAGATGAGCGGCACCTTCGTCGGTGTCAATGATGCTCGCAAGCGTCGCCTTGCCCACGCGGGCGTCGTAGTCCACCACACGGCCGCCCTCGAACTTAATCCAAAAATCGTCGACCTTGTTACCGTGGTGGATGAGCGGCATGGCCGAGTAGACGATTCCGTCAGCGCGCATGCGATCAGGCGAGGTAAAAACCTCCTCGGTGGGGATGTTGGGGAAGAAGGGGTGTCCATCGGGCGTCTTGCCCTTGCCGCCGGCCCACTCGTGACCTTTCGTCATGCCAATCGTCAGATTGGTTCCGTTCGAAGCGGTGTAGCGCAGGCAATCAAATTGATTATCGTTTAGGAAACGCAGGTTCTTTTCGAATGCGGCGTCATGGAGTTCCCAGTCGCTCTCCGGGTCCTGGCCATCGGCACGAGCGGTGTGCAGAATCGCATTCCACAGCTTATAGATTGCAACCTCATCGGCGTCTCCCGGGAACACCTCGTGCGCCCAAGCCACGACCGGAGCGCCGGCGATGCACCACGGATTGATGTTGTAATCCAGTCCACGGCGGAAAACTTTGCACTGCGTATTCCTCGCCTTTGATGCCGCGGCCGGCTTGGCTGGATCGATGCCCTTGAGGGCCGCAGGATCCGCACCCTCGATAAAGACAAAGCAGGCACCATCCTGGGCCAAGGAATCCAGCTGCATGCGCTTCCACTCGGACGTCTGCTCAAAATAGCTTTTCTCGACATGCTCGTACGTGAGCCTCGTCACGGCATCATCGGCCCAAATGACCGTCACGTGGCCGGCGCCGGCAGCATAGGCCTCCGCGACCACCACGCGCGCAAACGGCGCGCACTCGACCGGAGACTGAACGACGACCTCCTGGCCGGGCTTGACGTTTACGCCCTTGCGGACGACCAGGCGCGCGTAGTTTTTAATCTTGGGCTCCAGGGCCTTCATGCCCTCCAGAGCCTCTTCGACCGTCAGGGCAGCTCGAATCATGTGCCACTCCATCTATCTATAGAACAGTAAAAAGGCGCGCCGCAAAAACGACGCGCCTTATATCTTAGCGATAAGTATGCATGCAAACGCTACTTCTTCTTGGAGTCCTTCTTGTCCTCCTCGGCAGCTGCGCGCTCGATAAGAGCGTTGAGCTTGTTCTCGGACATGCCCTCGGCCTGCGCGCGATACATGTTACGCAAGGGACGAATACGAGCGAAGTCGTAGATAAAGTCACCCAGGATGATGACATAGGACAAAACGATGCCGACCATCTGAACAGGACTGGACACCGTGCCGCCGGGAGCGAAGTAGAGCGAAGCCCAAATGGCCACGACGAGCACCATGCCGATAGCGAGCACAGCCCACCAAATACGGCGGCGCTTGGTGTAGTCCTCATCCTGCTTGAGAAGGATATTCGACACCGTGTAGATGCGGTCCTCCTTGGCGCGCTGCTTAGCCTTGCGGGCGCGCTTCTCCTCTTTAGAGAGGCCCTCGAGGTTCTCGCCCTTCTCGAGCTCTTTGCGGCGTGCCTTAGACGAAGCCGGCACGACGCGGACAGAGCTCGCTGCCTGACGGGCAGGCTTAGCAGATGCGGCGGACTTGCGCGCAACCCCGGTAACCTCGTGGGATTGCGTGCGCTTGTTCGTGGCGCTACGGGTACTCACTTATGCGTTCTCCTTCATGCTTGTGAACTGGGAGCCCGTGATGATCTGGAAGGCCTCGCGATAGCGCTCGGACGTGCCATCGATGACCTCGGCGGGCAGGTGCGGGGTCTCCCCCGTCATATCCCAGTTGGCCTTGAGCCAATTGCGGACGAATTGTTTGTCGTAGCTGGGCTGGATCTTGCCCTCCTCGTAGCTGGCAGCAGGCCAGAAACGGCTGGAATCGGGCGTGAGGCACTCGTCGATCAGCGTGACCTTGCCATCGATGACACCAAACTCGAACTTGGTGTCGGCAATGATGATGCCACGGGTCGCGGCGTACTCGGCAGCGGCCTTGTAGATCTTGAGGGAAAGGTCGCGAATCTGCGTGGCGATGTCCTCGCCCACGATCTCGCAGCAACGCTCGAACGAGATGTTCTCGTCGTGGTCACCGATCTCGGCCTTCGTGGACGGCGTGAACAGCGGCTCGGGAAGCTTGGAAGCCTCGGTCAGGCCCTCAGGCAGCTGGATGCCGCAGACGGTGCCGTTCTCGTCGTAGGTCTTCTTGCCCGAACCGGTCAGATAGCCGCGGACGATGCACTCGATAGGAATCGTCTGGGCCTTCTTAACCAGCATGGCGCGGCCAGCGAGGTAGTCACGATACTCAGCAAACTCCTCGGGGAAATCCGCCGGGTCGATGGAAACGAGATGGTTGGGGACGATGTCGGCAAACTTATCAAACCAGAATGCCGAGATGCGATTGAGCACCTCTCCCTTAAACGGAATCTCGTCGGGAAGAATGAAGTCGAACGCAGAAATGCGGTCGGTGGCGACCATCAGCAGGTTTTCACCGGCATCGTAGATATCACGAACCTTGCCACGGGAATCCGGACGACGCTCCATCGTTGTCACGTGAGTCACTCCTTACCAAAATACGACAGTAATGCGGGTTCTTTCCCGCACGTTTTCGCAAACTCGGAGCGGCAGGGACGAAACCCCTCCTTCACCGAATAGCGAAAAGCTAGTGCTCCATTGTAGTAGATGCCGCGTCCGCCGTGTGCTCGCGAGGCAGATGAATCGTAAAAGTCGTACCCTTTCCAAGCTCCGACTCCACGGAAATGTAGCCATGATGTCGCTCGACGATCTGTTTAGTCACGGCGAGGCCCACGCCCAGACCGCCCGCCTCACGGGCACGGCTGGCATCGGCGCGCCAAAAACGGCCGAAGATGCGCGACAAGTCATCCTTGGCAATACCGATGCCGGTATCAGAAACGGCGACGCTGACGTGTTTGCGGTCACTGAGCACCGACACCACGACCCAACCGCCCTCGGGGGTATAGCGCATGGCGTTGCTCATGAGATTGATGACGCATTGTGTGATCATGTCGGGATCGGCTTCGACGACATCGTCGTGACCTTGCGTCTCGTCAGCAAAGCGCAAGCGCAGATCGCGGTCGACAAACAGGCGCTCCTGGGCATTGACGATGGAACGCACGAAAGGAACCATGTCCACCGGCTCAAGGTTGAGCGGAGCCGTGCTGTTTTCCATGCGCGACAGGTCGAGCATCTGCTGCACCAGACGAGCCAGGCGACGCGTCTCGGAAGCAACGGTTTCCAGATGCTCGTCGTCGATGGGATACACCCCATCCTGCATGGCTTCGACTGTCGCGAGCATGGCCATAAGCGGAGTACGAAGTTCGTGAGCCACGTCTGAGGTCAGGCGCTTCTCGTGTTTCATATCCTTCTCGAGCGAAGTGGCCATCTCATCGAATGTCTCGCCCAGTTGATCGATCTCGTCATCGCCGCGCAAGCCCGTACGAGCAGACAGATCGCCATCGCGAATTTGCTTGGCCGTGCTGGTAATACGGTGAATCGGCTTGGTGAGCATGCGCGACACGAGTGATCCGATAACGACCGAAATGCAAACTGCAACAACCGCAGCAAGGGCCATGGCGTTAAAGGTCTTCTCCCTAAACGCAGAATCTGCCTTGGTGAGCAAGGCATCGGAGCCGATGGCCCACAGCTTTACTTGTCCGACATGCTCGCCGGAAGACGTTATGATTTCGACGTTTGCAACGCTATCGGAGCCGGTGGGAGCCGACGAGACCGGACTATGCAATGCTTTTTTCCCGCTCGAGCTGCTCGACGGCGATTCGTTCTCGCGCACATCGGCGGTCGCGCTTGCCGAAGGCCATGAGTCGTCATAAACGACAACGCCTTTCTTGTTGACGACCTGCATACCCAAATCGTCGGACACCAAACTCGATGTCGCGACCGTACGTAGCTCGCCCGCAGTCCAATTGCCGTTTTCCTCATACGACGTCGCAAGCTTTTCGGCAGCGGAATTTGCGATTTCGACGATATTGGAGCGCGTGTAATCCGAAAAGACCGTGCCCCACACAACAGAGACCACGCCCACCAGCACCAATACCGTCATGAGCGATGTCAGAGCAAAAGCAAGTGCCATGCGCGAGGGATAGCTCATCGTTGGCCTTGAATCGGAGCGAGGCGTGTTCCAACTAGCCTTGGAACCCGCCTCGCTCTCCTGCTTGTGCTTTTGTCCGATTTCAAAGCGCGCAGGTGTCATATGTGATTTCCCTATTTCTCGTCCGACTTATCGGTCTTGGCCGGAGCCTCGAAGCGATAGCCGACACCATGAACGGTGTAGAGCCACTTGGGCTTCTTGGGATCATCGCCCAGCTTGGCGCGAAGGTTCTTCACGTGGCTATCGATGGTGCGCTCATAGCCCTCAAAGTCGTACCCAAGCACCTTCTCGACCAGCTCCATACGGTTGTAGACACGGCCGGGATGACGAGCAAGCGTGGTGAGCAGCTTGAACTCGGAAGCCGTCAGATCGACTTCCTTGCCCTCGACCAAGATCTTGTGGCCCGAGATATCGATGACCAGATCGCCGAAGTCGAGTACCTCGACGGCTGGCTCGTCGGCCTGATGGGCACGGCGGAACAAAGCGCGAACGCGCGCGACAAGCTCGCGCGGCGAGAACGGCTTAATCAGATAGTCGTCGGCGCCGAGCTCAAGACCGATAATACGGTCCTCGATCTCGCCCTTGGCAGTCAGCATGATGATGGGGACATCCGAGGTATCGCGAATGGTGCGGCAAACGCGCTCGCCGGGGATCTTGGGGAGCATAAGGTCGAGCACGACCAGGTCGAACTGATGCTTCTCGAACTCCTCGATCGCGGACTGGCCGTCGCCGACACCCACAACCCAGTAGCCTTCGCGCTCGAGATAGGCAGCGACGGCGTCACGGATTGCCTTCTCATCCTCGACCAGCAGAATCTTTTTTGCATCTGAAGCCATAACACGGCCCCCCCTGTCTCAATCAGCTAAGAACAAGCCCATTTTAACGCACCTGAGCCCGCCGGATGCCACTATGACGCGGCAGCTCGGCGGGCGGTACTCACAATTACAACGCGTTTATTCCCCTGTTGGCGCCTTTTTAACCCCTCTAAGCTTAAAGAGAGAATAGGCGTGCGGTGACCGTCTCGGGTATACCCTGGCTGTTGCGCACCGTGGCGTACGTAAGAAATGAGTCCGATTTTCCCGCCGTAGCTGGATAATCGCCATATTCCAAAGCGCGGTCGGGCGACAGTAGCGAGCCATAGGTCTTGGCAGAGGTGTCGATGAGAAAATGCGATGCCTGTACCTTAACGAGATATTTATTCTTCTTGCCGGCAGCACATGCGAGTGGCTCGCGGGACAGGAAGAGGTATGGCCCTCCCTCATTACCGATATACGTGCCCATGTTGCCCAGGCTGCCCACGCCACTATAGGTCGCCTCGATAGAAAACACGAAGGTATCGCCCATATATACGGCCTCGAAAGGCGAGACTGACGAGGGAAGGACTAGCTGGGCACGTTTGGTGTTGTTGCCATCGGTCAGATCGATTGCCGTTATGCCGTAGTAGACGCCCTCGTCGTTGCGGACACGCGGCGAGATGGTCAAAATGCCGTCGCTCACGCGCGGGGCCGACGCAAAGCGGCCCGTCGATTTCCAAATTGTCTCGGCCTTGGATTCATCAAGCGAGCGACGATAGCAAAACGAATCACTACTCGTTTTATTGCCGCCTGCCGAAGGCATTTTATACCAGATGGCTGATGACCCGAACGCCGTAAACAGTGGCGGATCGTAGTCCTTGCCACCTCGATCGAGCTCAACCACGTCGCCAGAGAGCGAAGCGCCCGACAGATTTTGAGCGTAGAGCTTCCACGATGAACTGGCAAAGTTCATCTCAACCCACGCAAACACGCCGTCGCCGGCACGGACATCGTAAAAAGCATATCCCGTGCCCTCGATAGGATTCTCAATTAATGTGGTAAGCGAGCCATCGCCCAGGTTGAGCACGCCGAGCGTGTTGGCGTGCAGTGCCGATGCGGGCGCCATCATTGCCGCAGCATAGTCACCATCGCAGTAGTACAGCAACGTGCCCAGCGGCAGCGTCCACGATGCCGCCGGCTCAAGATCGATGTCAACTGCCTCGTACTCATCAGTGATCGAGACAATCTTCGAATCGTCCTTGATAACCTGCGGCTCGCCAGCGGCATCATCACTGGTGCCTGTTTTTTTCGAACATCCGGCAAGCACCGTGGCAGCGCCCGCGGCAGCTCCACCGAGCACAAAGCCGCGGCGCGATATTCCGTTCTTGATGTGGTCGGCGATACCCATTAGGCGATCTCGGCGCGAGCGGCCTCGATAGCGCGCGTAAGCTGATCGGCGCAAGAGGTCTTCTTCATGCCGCAGGTATTGCCGGCAAGAACCTCGATCACACGGTCGGCAGGAGCGCCCTCGACCAGTTTGGAGATGGCCTTGAGGTTGCCATCGCAGCCGCCGGTAAACTCAACGCCCAGCACCTTGCTGCCATCGTCAGAGAGATTGAGGTGAATATTGCGAGAGCATACACCCTGCGGCTTGTAATCAAACGAAATCATGCGATCCCCTCTCAGAATGTTATTCGAGACGACTATTATCCCCGTCTTTCCCTAAATGCAACGAGGCGCTTTGCCGGCAACACACATTACCAGCAAAGCGCCCTAAAAAGCTAACGTTATGCCCGAACCTACTCGAAGCTCAGCTGCTCCAGACGATCGAAGACCGTGTCGATGCGGGTGAGGAAGTCCCACGGATTAAAGATCTCGTCGAGCTTCTCCTGGCTGACGGTGCAGCGCGGATCAGCCTCGAGACGCTCCTTAAAGGTGGGACCGGAGACGCAATCCTGCACCTCGTGCCAGGTAGCCATGGCGTTTTCCTGCACGATCGCATAGGCATCTTCGCGGGTGATGCCCGTATCGACGAGGGCCAGCAGGACCTTGGAGGAGAAGATGAGACCGCGAGTCTTGTTGAGGTTGGCCATCATGCGAGCCGGATACAGCTGCAGGCCGTCGATAACGCGAATGAGACACTGGAACATGTGGTCGAGCGCGATGAAGCTATCGGCCTGGGCGACGCGCTCGGCAGAGGAGTGCGAAATGTCGCGCTCGTGCCACAGGGCGACATTGTCGAAGGCGACCTGGGCGTTGGACTTCACGATGCGCGACAGGCCGCAGACCTTCTCCATGGTGATCGGGTTGCGCTTGTGCGGCATGGCGGAGCTGCCCTTTTGACCCTTGCGGAACGGCTCCTCGGCCTCGAGCGTATCGGTCTTCTGCAGATTGCGAACCTCGGTAGCGATGCGCTCGCAGGTGGCCGCCGTGGTGGCGAGGACGCCGGCGAGGTAGGCATGATGGTCGCGGGAGATGACCTGCGTGGACAGCGGGTCGTGGACCAGACCCAGGTGCTCGCAGACGTACTCCTCGACAAACGGCTCGATGGAGCTGTACGTGCCGACCGCGCCCGAGATGGCACCGAAGGCAACGTTCTTGCGGGCATCCTCAAGACGATCCAGATCGCGCTTGAGCTCCCAGGCCCAAGAGCCAAACTTCATGCCGAAGGTCATCGGCTCGGCGTGGATGCCATGAGTGCGGCCGGCACAGAGCGTATTGCGCTCCTCAAAGGCGCGACGCTTGCAAATCTCGCCGAGCTTCTTGACGTCCTCGATGATCAAGTCGCAGGCCTGGGTGAGCTGGTAGCACAGAGCCGTGTCGCCCAGATCGGAGCTGGTCATGCCATAGTGAACCCAGCGGCTGGGCTTGGGGTCGCCCTCGGGCACATCGGCGTCGATGTACTCCTTCATGTTGGTAAGGAAGGCAATAACGTCGTGGCGCGTGACTTCCTCGATCTCGTCGACCTTTGCCTTCTCAAAGTTGGCGTGGTCGCGGATCCACTGGGCTTCGTCTTTAGAAATGCCGATCTTACCGAGCTCCGCCTGGGCCTCGCAGGCCAGAACCTCGATCTCCTGCCAAATGGCGTACTTGTTCTCGAGGGAGAAGATGTGTCCCATCTCCGGGCGGGTATAGCGATCGATCATAGCGGCTCCTTTTTGGTTATTGGCACGTTGGTCGTAACCCAACCATTGTACCGTGCGCAGGTGCAAGTATGGGCAGCAGGCATGAACCTAACATTTTGGAATTGGAGCGGGCATGGGGACATCCGCGTATTTGCTTCGCAAATCCGCACCGGCTGCGGTCGCCTATCGGCGACCTTGCCTGCTCGCTATAAACGCTTCGCGTTTATTTAACGCTCGCACCCTGTCGGGTTCGAGTCCCGGCACTTTATTGAAAAAGGCACAGTAACGAAACGTTACCGTGCCTGAAATTCGAATGGAGCGGGCAACGGGACTCGAACCCGCGAGTGTCAGCTTGGGAAGCTGATGCCTTACCACTTGGCGATGCCCGCATATGTGGGGGATAGTATAACGCGGTTGTCTTGTTCGATACAAGGGTGGCGATGCTTGTTTTAGCTGTGGAGATTCGTTTGAAAATCGCGTCAATTGTGGAGACGAGGACCTTTGACTTCCTGTTCACCTTATCTTCTACCTGCGCTTTTGCTTGATTGTTGTATTTGAGCTCAATTTGTCAGGAATTGGGCAAGCTTTTGGTCAGGCTCCGGTACTTACCCGCATGAACCTCGGGGGTAGCCTCATCCTACGCGTCGCAGCCTCCCCGTGCGGCGCACGAGGGATAAGGAGCAGCCATGTCCAACGCACCCACGCACTCTGTCCACAGCGCAATCGCAACAGGTCCGCTGCTCCTGCTCCTCTTCCTGCTTTTCGGCTGCCTGGCACCGGGAGCCGCATTTGCCGTCGATGGCTACGACCAGCTCGGCTTCCGCACTATCAGCGATGATTGTGGGCCCTTCTTTATCGGCAAGTATGAAGCTCAAGACGCCTCGATTGCCTACTGCATGAACCAGGAGCGTCCCGGCCCCACCAAGCCGGGCGGCCCATGGCTCAACTTTGATCAAGGCTGGGTGTGGCTCGACGACGAGTTCGCAGCAATCGTTTGTCACGGATATCCTACCGCCACGTCGTTTGGCGGTTACCATCTTTCACCCGATCGCGCCCGCGCCGCCACCCAGCTTGCCGTATGGATGCTCAACGGCACTACCCATGTCGACGGCACCTACTCCTACACGACCGCTCAGGGCAAAACCAAGAGCGGGCACTTTACCGCCGACGATGAAGTCGTGGCGGCTGCGCGGTGGCTCCACGACAGCGCAAAATCAGGAAGCATCAAAGCCGCTCCGCACCGCGCGCGACGCTATCTAGGAACCGTATCGGGCGGCAGCAGACGTCAAGACATGCTCTATGTACTGCCGGCGGTCTCTGTTTTCTTCCAAAAGCAGCCTGCGAACACTGTTATTACCAGCGGAAACAATACCTATCAGTTTACCGGGGCAACATTCGATGTTTTTGAGAGCGCCAGCGGCGCGCGTGTCGGCACCATCCAGATGGACGGCAACGGTCAAGCGCAGGCAGCACTTCTGCCCAACACGGCATACTACCTAGTTGAGACAACAGCGCCAGCTGGTTATATCCCCCTGCACGATCGCATTGCCTTTACCACGACGGATAACGGCGGATACGTCACCATTGATGAACAACCCGGCACCATTACCTTGCGCATTGTAAAGCTCGACGCCGCAACGAATGCAGGCCCCCAAGTTGGGGCTTCGCTCGCAGGAGCAGAATTCGTGTGCGTATCGCAATCAACCCCTGGATGGACACAAACTCTCAGGACCGATGAAAGCGGTCGAGCTACCCTCACCGATGTCCCCCTGGGAACCTTTACCATCTATGAATCGAAGGCGCCCGAGGGCTATTTACCCTCCGGTGACAGTTGGTCTTACACCGTTGGAGCCGACCAACTCGGCGATTCAAGCGTGGTCGAGATCGAATCTCGCGTTTCCGATATCCCCATTGCGTTTGACCTTGAGATTTCCAAATTCAAGGACTACGGCAATAGCGATCAATCCGGCCTGGAGCAGCCGGCAGGAGATGTTGTCTTTGAGGTTGTCAGTAACAGCTCTCAGCAGGTTGTTGGCACACTGACTACAAACATCTATGGCTTTGCCTCCACCAAAGACCAGCCCGAAGCATGGTTCGGCACAGGCAAGCGACCAGCCGGTGTCCACGGAGCCGTCCCATACGACCGCGCCGGCTACACGGTTCGTGAGGTTCCGGAAACCGTCCCCGAGGGTTTTAAACGTGCGGGGGAATGGACCGTCGAGGCCAATCAGATTTCCGACGGCGCCGAGCTTCAATATATCGTGGACAACCACGCTCTGTCGACGCATCTCCAGATTGTAAAACGCGATGCCCAAACAGGCGCTTCTGTTCCCCTAGCCGGATTCACCTTCCAACTCCTCGACAGCAATCACAAACCTGTCTCACAAACATGCTGGTATCCAGCACATAACGTAATGGACACCTTTACGACTGACGCGACCGGCACCGTCACACTGCCCGAATCGCTCGTGCCGGGCACCTATTATGTACGCGAAACCTCGGCCAAAGAGCCCTATCTTGTCGGCGGAGAGATCGAGGTAAACATACCCGCCGATATAAACCTAACGCCCGTTGCAATCGTCTCGTATTATGACCGCGCCGCGACCGGAAACATCAGGATCGTTAAAACCGATGCCGTAGACGGCAGCAGCCTCGCGGGCGCCATCTTTGAGATCCGTGCCTCAGGTGATATCGTGCGCCCCGACGGTAGCATTGCCGCGCTCGACGGTGAGACTGTCGCTACCGTCACGACGGATGAAACTGGAGAAGCACGCGCGGACGACCTCCCGCTGGGATCTGGCACCGCACGCTACGAGGTTGTCGAGACTCAAGCGCCGACCGGCTTCTTACTCGACCGGACGCACCATATCGTCGACCTTACCTATGCCGACCAGAAAACACCCGTTGTGGAAGCACGGCTTAACGTATCCGACGATTACACCAAGGTTGATATCTCCAAGGTCGATGCAAGCGGAGAGCAGGAAGTGAAAGGCGCACAGCTCACCTTATATGGTCCCGATAAAACCGAAATAGACTCCTGGACCTCATCCGACAAGCCGCACCGCATCGAACATCTTGCACCCGGCACCTACTCGTTGCGCGAAACGATGTCGCCGCGGACCTATGACCTTGCCGAGGAGATAACGTTTGAAATAAAGGATACGGGAGAAGTCCAATCCGTCACGATGAAGGATGCGCCCATCGAGATCAAAGGACAGGTCGACAAGCGTCAGGAACTTGTCCAACCTATCGGGAAGGGTCTGTTGGCTAACGGCGATGGAAAAAACCGCGCCGCGATGCAAACCAATACGGATGGGCTTTTCTCCTATACCATCGATGCTCGAAACGATTCCGCTACTTGGGTTGATGAGTTTACGATTACCGATGATCTTGAGTGCGCCAAAGACGGCACGGCGAGATTCGTCTCAATCGAAACCCCCGTCGCCATCGGCGACCTCAACGGTCTGTGCAACGTGTGGTATCGCACGACGCCGTTGGACTCGACAGACGTCGATGAGCCGGCAAACGCGACGCTTGACGATGGGCACGAAAATCCTTGGCTTGAGTCCGACGAAGTAAAAGAGAGCCTGGGTGAAGATTGCCGCCTCGTCGATTACGACGGCTGGCACCTCTGGAAGGCGGATGTCTCGACCACGGAATCCGCCACACTCGAGGCGAAAGAACTCGACCTTGCATCCAATACCGTCGTGACGGGCATTCGCATTGAATACGGTGCGGTAGCCGCCGACTTTACGACTCGAAGCGATACGGATTCTTGGACCCGCGATGATCTCAAAGATGAGCACGACGACCTTGACGATGCCAAAGCAATCCTTGGCACAGATGCTCGGGGCGCAGTCGTGCACATGCAGGCAACGTCGGCTTACACACCCCAAACTGCACTCACCAACAGCGCACGCGTCGATCTTTGCCGCAACGGCGGCGGCGATAAACTTGAGTCACATGACGAGGACAGTGTCATTCAACGCTGTACCCTACCGCGGGACCTACCGGCAACAGGATCAGCTCCCATCGCCGCCTGCATCACCGCGCTCCTGACCTCGGGTGCCGCAGCCCTATGGTTCGCTCGCCTTAGGTCAATCCCAAAGAAGCGCTAGCGCGATGAAAAAGCGGGCGAGCCAGTCCCCCGGCTCGCCCGCTTTCAATCATTTAAATCGCCGCATCTACTCTGCAGAGTAAGATCCACCATCAACGATTGCTTGCTCGGACTCAGGAATCCCATCGGCGCCCGTGCTCTGTTCTTGCTCAACCTCTTCGCTGATTGCGGAGGCGGGGGTCGAGCCCTTCGCACCCACGATGTAGGCAGCCCCAAATCCTAACGCAATGGCAATCAAGGTCAAAATCACGTAGACAGGCCAATGGCGCTTAATATACGAAAACACGTTGACTCCTTAGAGCTCCGTCTACGAACGGCGGATAACCTCGGTCACGACCTCGGATACCGTGGCAATGTTCGTCGGGTTGACATTGTGGGGCAAGTCGTCCTCGGTACGAGCACAAGCCAGGCGCGTGCCGTCCACGCCGGCGATGGTGAGGGCTCGGCGGCTCGCCTCGAGCGCGGCATAGGCATCGGTCTTGGCATAGGGCATCTCGAGCGCGCCACAATCGACATGGAACGACTTGCACACCTTGCTGACCAGGTTCATGATGCGGCGATCGCCCTTGAGCAGCTGCTGTTCGCCCTCAACCGTCACCACCGAAAGCCTACCGGCGCCGACGGATTCAAGATTGATGAAGAATACGCCGCGGAGCTTATCGCGATGCGAAGCCAAGAAGGCCTTCATGCCGGCGCCATCACAATCCGAGGCGCCCGTTGCCACAAACCAGATATCGTGACCGAGCAGCTCATCGTCACCCATAGAGGCGACAGCCGAGAGCATATCTTCGGAAGAAGCGCCGTCGGAAGACGTAGCGCCGCCCTTCCAGCCATCGTTATCGTCCTCGAAATTATCCCACGAACCGATGCCGCGACCGGACTTCTTGGCATCGTAATCGTCTTCGACGCCCAGCCAGTCACTCATGCTGTCCTGTTCGTTTTTCTTTTTACGACCGAACAGGCCGCCCAGGCCGCGCTTGCGAGACTTGGGTGCCGCAGGGGCGGGAGCCGAAATGGTCTCGATCGGCTGTGCGCCCGACGCAACGGGCATAGGAGGCGCAACGGGTGCCGATGTGGGTTCGGGACCCTGGGCGGTAGCAAAGGGGTCGTTGACCTGTGCGGAGGGATCGGGAAGGTCGAACAGCGACGTACGAGACGCAACGTTTGTCTGCTTCATCGACGGCAGCGACGGATCGGGGACCGAAGCCAGCGGAGACGAGGAGGGTGCAGGCGACGGTGCCGACGCCGGATCGGGAACATTCATCTGCGGACGCGGCGATGCTTGGGAGGAAATCTGGGCCATAAGGGAATCGACCGTTTCGTCCTGGGTGGGAGCGACATTGGCAACCGTGGCACCGGAACCACTCGGGGTCGGCATGGTGAAAATCTGCGTGGAGTAAGGCCTCGACTCATCCGTCTCGGGAGTCTCGGAAACCGCAGGCACCTCCTCCTGCTCGACCTCGGCCGAATCACCTTGATCGGCTGCCGCGTATTGCTCTTCGTCAGAGTTGACCTCGACGGACTCATCCTCGGCAGCATCCTGAATTTCGGCAGCATCAATGGGCTCGCCATCGTCTGCCGCGTCGCCCTGCTCATCGGAAACAGGAAGGGGCTCGGCAATCGCGGTGCCTTGCTTTTCAAACGTTATCGTGGAATCGAACTGCGCGGCATCAAACGACATGGTGCTATCGACGTGCTGCTGAGCCTCGAAAGACGTCGTCGCCTCAACAACATCCGTGGACGCCGGTTGCTGGGACTCAAAGGACGTTGTAGCTTCGGCAGCGTCGACGGGCACGGACTGCATAGCCTCGTTCTGCTCGAGCTCTTGCGCCGTGCGCTCACGTGCCGCCTCGGCTGCCTGCTGCTGAGCGATAGCCTCCTGCTCGGCAGCCTCGCGTGCGGCAGCGCGCTTCTCCTCGAAATCGTCGACAAATTTCTTGCCCTTTGCAAGCGCACCCTTAAAGAAGTTGGAAGCACTGGCGCCAATCGAAGAGAACGCGGATGCAATATCGGCATGGGGCGTTGCCGCGGGAATCTCGGCCGAAAAATCAGTATCGCTCTCGTAAGACACGCGCCTCGGCTGTTCAACGTAATCGTCGTCAGGCTCGTCCGCAACGTCTTGCGCCGGCGCGGCGGGGGCCAAAATGTCCAGTCCTGCCGCGGGATCGATCGCGGACACCGCCTCGGGCTCGGCAACGGCAGCGGTAACCGCGGCAGACTCATCATCCACGGTGACGGCGGGCGCAGGTGCAGTCACGACGGGGGCAGGCTCGGGCTCAAACGTCGGCTCCTCGCCCTCCTCGTAATCGAGCGTGCAGGACTCGGGAAGCATCCCGAGCGCACGGATGGCATCCGAACCAAAGCGGATGTTGCCGGCGGCATTGCGATAGAGCTTGGGCTCGGGCTCGGCCGCGACAGGCTCCTCCGCCGGCTCGGCAGCGGAAACCTCGTCATTGAACTCTTCGGCCTGGACAGCCTGATTCTGATCCTCGGGCACAATGGCGCCAATCAGCGTCTCGTCGGCAGACGCACCCTCAAAGCCCTCGATCTGCTCGTCGAAATCCTCACCCTGTTCGGGCTCGGCCTGAGCGTCGGGAGCAATCGGCTGACCGAACTCATCCTCGGCGTAGGTAGGCTCTTCATACTCGATGGTGTTGCCGTAGTCGTTTTGCTGTTGGGCCGCGGCATACTCCGCTGCTGCGCGCGCCATCTCCTCGGCACGACGCTTCTGCTCCCCAAAATAGGTATCGAACGGAACATCGTCGGGAAACTCGTTTTCGCCCTGGAAGGGAGCAACGTTGTCCATAACGCCGAGCATAGCGGCGACAGAAGACTTGTTGCACATCGCGCCGGACGTATAGGGAAGAATGTAGCGGTTAGAAATGATGTTTGCCGCGTTGGCGAGCGCAACGAGGGAAGCGAGGATCGCGACAATCCACAGCAGAACCTTGAGCGCGCCGGGGAGCGGCAGGATACGCAAGATGGCAACGGCAGCAGGGGCAACCGTGGCAACGGGCAACAGCTTGGCGATGAGCGCACGATACGAAGCATAGGGCTCGCGGGCGAGCAGCTCGGCACGGGGAGAGTCGTAGTGTGCGACAACGACCACCGGGCGGTTGCGCGGAGACGCGAGCGGGCCCGAGGCCTTGTGGTAGGCGATGACATTTTGGCTCACGCCCGTCTTGCCCAGGCGTGAAACCACGGGGTGGCCCGTGCGCTCGAGCACGTAAAGAACGGCGCCGACAATGGCCAGCAAGGTGCCGACCAAGCCGATGCCGCCGCCGATGCCCATCAGCAGGGCGCCGGCAAACGCAAGAATACCGGTAACGGCAAATGCCAACCTGCTGGGCGCCGGGGCATTGAACTCCTGAACCTCGGGATCAAAGCCGTGGTTGCGGAAGATCTGAGCGATATCCTCGGCAGCCAAGCGCTCTTCTTCGCTGCATGCCGGCGTGATGCCGGTGTTCTGCAGCAGGTGGTTAATATAGTTCTGGGTGTTCGCCATGTGCGCTCCACATCCATAATCCGACAAATAGGCCCAATGCATGCACATTAGAACCGTATATAGTCGAAAGTATACCCCGAGCGAGCGCAAACGACCGAATTCGGGCCATCTTAACGCCCCGAGCGGACAAGGATATAGCCTAATCTCCATATCGGACTAAAATCATGGCAGCAAACCACCTTCTCATGCGAGGACTCTATGACGGCAAGCGACGCGACCGCGACAATTAAAAAGGGGAATTCGGAGCCCAGTTTCGATAAAACGGCCCAGCGCATCCTCAATCTTTTCTTTGTGCTCAACAGCTCCCCCGAACCGCTGACGACCGAGCAGATCGTCTTGGATTCTGACCTGGGATATGGCTCGGGCAACATCGACTCGGATAAGCGCAAGTTTCGGCGCGATCGTGACAAACTGCTCGAGCGTGGCATCTTAATCAAGGAGGTTCGCCCCGCCGGTGCGCAGGAGACCGAGGAAAGCTCGTGGACAATCGACCGCGAGCACACGTTTGCGGCAGGCGGCCTCATCACCGCAGACGACGCCGATATCCTGCTCAACGCTATCGACCAGACAATAGCGGCCGGCTCTTCCACCTTTGCCGCGCCGTTTGCCGACATTCGCTCCAAAATTGCCTACCTCACCGGCATATCTGCGGTGGACGAAGCACCGATCCGCCGCTCTCCCACCGTCGATGCGGTATGGAGCGCCTTTGCCGAGCGATGCGCGCTGCGATTTTTATATCAGAACGGACGCGGTGGGCAAAAAGAGCGTACCGTCTGCGTCTACGGCATGTTCGAGCGCGAGGGCGTGGCGTACTTCTGCGGCCTCGACAATGCCACCGACGACATCAGGACATTCCGCTGCGACCGTATCGTTCGCGCTTGGCGTCCTTCGAAGGCCTACACCATCCCTGCGGACTTCAACCTCAACGACTACCTGTTCTTTGAATTCGATTTTGCCGACCGACCGCCCGTTGCAGCCACGTTCTCGTTCGCCCCGCAGGCGCAGATCGATATGATCAACGGCCTCACGCGCGGGCGAGGTGAGCTCGCACACACCGATGCGGGATGGACCTGGACCGTTGACGTGCGCGACCTTGAAGCCGCCGCCTCATTTTGCATGGCCCACGCTATGGACGGCATGAGGCCCATGGCCCCCAAATCGCTCAAGCAGGCGTGGAACCACCTCATTGAAAGGACGGTGCACGAGTATGCCCGTGCGTAAACTCACCAGCGAGCAGAGACTCTCGCGCGCCATCGACATCATGGAGGCCCTCTACGCCGCCGGCGAGAACGGCATGACTCGAAACGAGATTTGCAGTCGCTTTGACATCACGGGGGCGTCGCTCGACGAGATTCTCGAGATCGTCTCGACGCTCGCGGACCGAGAATCGGGCGCGCGCATCATCTGCGAATGCCACGGCGAGCGTGTGGTCCTCACCGGTGACGCCGGTCGTGTGCTACCGCTGCGCCTGAGTGCCGCCGAGGGCGCCGTGCTCAACCACGAGCTTGAATCGTTGGGGATCGAGCCGCAGACGGCGGCTCGGATTCGATTTGCTCTTCTACCCGAAGAGCTCGGCTATAACCAGCGCGTCTTTGACACCGTCAACCACGGGTCGCACTGGCAGCAGCTGAGCTGCGCCATTCAGGACGGCGTTCGCTGCCGTATCTCGTATCGCTCGATGGACGATGCACGGCCACGCGAGCGTCTGGTCGACCCCTTGCGCATTACGGCAAACGGCGACCAAACATACCTGATTGCCTGGGACATCGCAGTCGATGAGCAGCGCACCTATCGCATGGATAAAATCGAGGGACTCGCCTTAACGGAAGACTCCGTCGTGCCTCACGCACCGGACGTCGCATCCCTCCACGATTCCCTTGCCCGGACGCAGCGCAGCGCAAAGCTCTTGATGCCATTCGATATGGCGGAGCATCTGGACTGGGCCGGCATCACCCTAATCAAGCGCAGCGGGACAGACATGGCAACGGTAACCGTACATTACGGCTCCGAGCGTTGGCTGCTGAGCCAGATAATCGCAGCGGGCGGAGCCATCCGCATCTTGGATGACCCCGCCCTGTCAAAGCGTCTGTGCGATATGGCAAAAACCCTCGTCTGTCCGCTTTAGCGCCGCCGCTCGTGGCGTGCACGCCACAGCTGTAGATAGTGCCCAATCTGCGCCGATTCGATGCGCTGGTAGGAGCTCGTGGGCAGCGACGTTAAGAACTTCTTGCCATAGCCCTTCGTCACCAGGCGAGGATCCGCCAAGATCAGCACACCGCTATCGGTCGACGAGCGAATCAAACGCCCCGCGGCCTGCTTAACCTCGAGCACCGCCTCGGGCAGCGAATAGCGCGCCCATGCGCGGTCTTCGCGCAGGTTGCGCTCGCACGAGAGCGGGTCCGTGGGGCTTGAGAACGGCAACTTGGGAATGATGACGCAGCGCAGCGTCTCGCCGCTGGCATCAAACCCCTCCCAGAAGGCCTTGAGCGCAAAAAGCGACGAGGTCGGTTCGTTGATAAACCGGTCGCGCAGGCGACGAGGAGATGAGTTGCGCTGCTGGCAGTTGAGCTCCAGACCCGCACGGGCCATCTTGGGCTCAACGCGGGCGTATAGGTCCTCCATGTCGCGCCGATTGGTGAACAGTGTGAGCACCGATCCGCCCATGGCAAGATGGGCGTCGACCAGTACGCGCTCGAGCGCCGTAAGATAGCTCTCACGATCGCGCGGATCGGGGATATCGCCCGCAACGACTACAGCCATGTTCGAATCGAAGTCGTAGCTCGAATCCAAGTGCAGCGATGACGACGTTGAAGCACCGATGCGATCAAGGCCGACCGCATGGTTAAAGTGCTCAAAGCTTTTGGACACCGTCATGGTCGCCGAGGCAAAGATAGCCGTGTGAACCTCGGGTAGCCACTCGGTTGCCAAAGCCTCGCCAATGTCGATGCGCTCTGCGGTCATCGACTCTCCGCCGGCACGAAGTCTGCGATTGACCTGCAGCGAATACACGTAGTGCTCATCGGTGCCATCAATGATGAGTTTGAGGTTCTCGGCCAGCTCGTGCAGGCGGCGCGAGATATCACCCAGGTCGACAACAACCTCGGGCTTGTCGGCGGCGACGGCTTGCACCAGCGCGTCGACGCTCTTGTCAGCTTGTTCCAATGCGTCGATGCCAGTGTAGGCCGACTGTAAGAAATCATGCCAGTCGTCTGATTCGCGCAGCTCGGGGCCAATCCATAGATTGGCATTGTCATAACCCCCACGCGCACGGCGGCCGAGCTCGCGAACGCCATCGAACACGTCGGCGATTGCCATGCTCGCGCGCGCAACCGTCGACGTCGCCTTGGCAGTAAGGCCCAAATAGAGCGTAGAGCCCTCGGAGGTTGCCAAATCACGGGAGACCTGGCTTAGCGCACCGGTGCTCGAGCCACCCAGGCGCTCAAACAGAACGCGTGATTCGTCCGCCGACACCACGCGCGCCCACTGACGGCGCGCCTCGCGCTCGATAGAATGAGCCTCGTCGATTACCCAATGACGAATCGGAGGCAAAATCCTGCCCTCGGCCGCAACATTGCGGAACAGCAGGGAATGGTTGGTGACCACCACATCGGCATGCGCCGCACGACGGCGAGCGCCATGGACCAAACATTTATCAGGGAAAAACGGGCAGAGGCGACGAGCACACTCGCGCGAGGCCGTCGTAAAGTCGGGACGGTTGACGCTGCGCCACCGAATGCCGAGCGAGTCGAGGTCGCCATCGGCTGATTGGCAGACGTACGCCATAATGACCGCGACCGCCGTGAGCGTGTCCGCCGGATCGCGCTTGGTGGTAATCTCGACCTGGCCGCGGCTCATGCGCTCAAGCTTGCGCAGGCACGGATAGTGGTCATACCCCTTGAGAGCGCAAAATGACAGACCACCGTCCAGTTGCTCCGCAAGTTTTGGCAGCTCATGGTACATGAGCTGGTCGGCAAGATTGTTCGATTTGGTCGCAATACCAACCGTGATGTTGTTACGGCGTGCTGCCTCGGCAAAAGGCACCAGATAGGCCATCGATTTGCCGACGCCGGTGCCTGCCTCAATTACTCGATGAGTGCCCGTGACCAGCGCATCGCGGACCTCGAGCGCCATCGCGATCTGCTCATCACGCGGCTCGTAGGTGGGATACATGCGATTGACCAGGCCACCTGGCGCATAGTCTGCCTCGATCTCCTCACGACTCGGCATCTTGAGAACCGGCAGTTCATCGGCGTCCACCCGATCGTCGGCGCGATCGGCCTTGAGAACGTCAGCACGAGCGGCGCTGAGAGAGAAGATGGAACCAGGGTTCTGCCCTGCCAAGAATGAGAAGATAGGACGATAGGACCAAGGCACGTCCGGATGCATGTCGGCTAGGCGCGCCATGAGGCCCTGGGGCAAGTCGGTGAGCGCCACGAGCAACACGCGCCATACGCCACACAGGGCGTCGACGTCGGCATTGGCACGGTGTGATACCGAGTCGCAGCCAAACAGATCGGCCATAAAAGACAGCTTGTGCGAGGCCAGGCGCGGAAGCGCGATGCGCGACAGCGCCAGCGAATCGATCCAAATATCGCTCACGTTGACGCCGCCTTTGACCGACTCGATAAACGAGCGGTCGAACGTGGCGTTGTGTGCGATCACCGGGCAGCCACCGACAAAATCGGCGAGAGCGGTGACGGCCTCAACCGCCGACGGGGCATCTGCAACATCGGCATTTGTAATGCTCGTGAGCTCGGTAATCTCGGCGGGAATCAGCTGCCTGGGATGCACGAAGGTATCGAAGCGGTCGATGACCTCGCGGCCCGAAAGACGGGCCGCCGAGATCTCGATCAGCTCGTTGTCCTGCACCGAAAGACCCGTGGTCTCGGTATCGAGGATAATCACATCTTCCTCGATAAGGCCGAAGGACTGCGTTTTGGCGCGGTCGGCAAGCGTGGCATAGGAGTCGATGACAAACTGCGGCGTTCCTGACGAAACCGCGTCCTCGATTAGCATGCAATGCCCGCTCGACGAAGGCCCATACGGATCAGGCTGTCACAGACCTGCGGGAACGTCATGTCGTCGGTGTGGCGGATCTCATCCGGATACAGCGACGTATCGGTCATGCCGGGAATGGTATTGGTCTCGAGGATAACGGGGCCGTCCTCGCTCACAATAAAGTCGCTGCGCGAGATACCCAGGCAACCGAGGGCCTTGTGAGCGGCACAGGCAAGTTCCTGAGCGCGAGCGTAATTCTCGGGTGAAATCTGCGCCGGAATGCGATGGATATCCGTAGGGTCGACATACTTCACGTCCAGATCGTAGAACTCGCAGTCCTCGGGCTTACGAATCTCGACAATCGGCAGGGCGCGCACGTCATCTTCGCCGTATACGCCGACGGTGACCTCGGTACCCTCGATGCACTTCTCGACCAGCACTTTGTCGCCGTACTCAAACGCCTTGGCGATTGCCGCGGGCAGCTCGGAGGGCTCATGGACCAGGGAAATGCCATAGCTGGAACCGTTGACGGCCGGCTTCACAAAGCAGCGCTCGCCACAAACCTCGACGATATGATCGATATCGACTTCGTCGCCCACCTCGAGCGCAAGGCCGGGGGCAATGGGAATGCCCGCCTTGGCGTATAGGAGCTTAGAGACCTCCTTGTCGGCACCGCAGGCGCTGGCAAGTACGCCCGAGGCCGTGTAGGGGATACCCAGGGTCTCCATGGCACCCTGCATGGCGCCATCCTCACCGCCGGCGCCGTGCATGGCGATAAATGCCACATCGAATCCGCCGGTCGCCATGGTTACCATAAAGTCATCAGCGGCCGTGTCAAGCAGCTCCACCGAGGTGTAGCCGGCTTCCTTCAGTGCCACCACAACGTTCTTTCCCGAATCGAGCGAGATCTCGCGCTCGGCGGAATGACCGCCCGCCAAGACCGCTACGTGCATGTTCTCTAGGCTTTTACCCGGCATGGGCAGACTCCTCCTCTATAATTTCTGCAGCTGATACCATATTGTAGCGATACCCTCTACGTTTCCCCAAAATCGAAAGGCTTCCATGAATCCCAAGACTAAATCTCAGGACATTCGCGACTTGAGCCAAAACGATATTCGCGAGCTCGTGGCCGAACTTGGCCAGCCCGCCTTCCGCGCGAAGCAGCTCATCGAATGGGTCTTTGAGAAGAACGTTTGTTCGTTTGACGATATGACCAACCTTCCCAAGGCTTTCCGTGAGCAGCTTAAAGAGGCTTTTGCCTTTGATACGCCGACTGAACTCACCAAGCAGGTTTCCAAAGATGGCTCGCGCAAGTATCTGCTCGAGTACCACGATGGCATTTCCGTCGAGACTGTCGGCATGCCCCGTCGTAACAAGCTTTCCGTCTGCGTTTCCACCCAGGCAGGCTGCGGCATGGGCTGCGCCTTTTGCGCCACCGGTCTCAACGGCCTCAAGCGCTCTCTGACCGCTCAAGAGATCGTCGACCAGGTGCTTCATGTATCCAACGACTTTGGCGAGCGTGCCACAAGTGTTGTCTTCATGGGCCAGGGCGAGCCGTTTGCCAACTACGACGAGGTTCTCAAGGCACTGCGTATCCTCAACGACCCCGATGGCATCGGTATCGGCGCTCGTCACCTCACCGTCTCTACCAGCGGCGTTATTCCCGGTATTCGCAAATTTGCCGATATCCCCGAGCAGTTCACGCTTGCCGTTTCCCTGCATTCCGCCATCCAGTCGACGCGCAATAAGCTCATGCCCGGTGTTAAGAAGTACACGCTGCTTCGCCTTCACGAAGCGCTTCAGCTCTACACCGAGAAGACTGGCCGCCGCCCGACCTATGAGTATGCCATGATCGAAGGCGTCAACGACACGAATCCCGAGATGCAGGCACTCTGCGACTTCTGCGAGGGAACGCTGTGCCACGTTAACCTGATTCAACTTAACGACATCGAGGGCAGCCCGCTCAAGCCGTCGCCGATTCATAAGGTTGAGGATCTTCAGCGTCGTCTTGAGTCCCGTGGCATCGAGACCACGATTCGTAACTCCCGTGGTAACGATATTGACGCCGCTTGCGGACAGCTGAAACAGCGCTTCAAAGTTCAGAAGAACGCATAGGGGAGTCGCACTCCAAAACGTTTCATGTGAAACATCGAACGGCCCCGGTTGCAGGATATGCAACCGGGGCCGTTTCATTTATTGACCTCAATTTTGAATCAGTTGCTTCCTGTCCCATTTTTTACGGCCAAAATAAGGGGCCCTTGTCTCATGAATCAGACAAGGGCCCCTTAGAATATGCTGAGTAATTGTTTGGTACCTAATAGCCTACATTTTCCCATTGGTTGCTAACCCAACCTTGATTAATCTTGGGATTCTTCGTTACCTGAGCAGTACGCATGGCAACATCTTCTGTCATAACATCCATTTTCTTCTTGGATGTATCAACGATATCTTGCGCGCCACGAAGCAAACGACCTCGAAGTTCATCGTCTGTCGCGATCTTATAGCCAGCAAAGGCACCAGCCGCGACAGTCGTCACCAATGCAATCGCAGTAAAAACCTTATTCCTCATCTTGGCCTCCTTGATCAAACTGAATCATTTCAGCAAGAATACGAGAGAGCTCTTCCTCGTCTTTAAACTCAATCTCAATCTTATTCTTTCCACGCGAGCTCTTCACACGCACGTTGGTATTAAATACCTGACGGAGTACACGCGCAGCCTTTTTAAAAGACTGAGGCGTTGCAGGCCGCGGCGTCTTAGGTGTCTCTCCGGCAGAAAACAATGGAGCAAGATTTTCTGTCGCTCTTACGGAAAGGCCCTCCGCAACAACCTTCTCTGCAAGTCGAATTCGAGCATCCTCATAGGGAACTGCAAGAATCGCACGTGCGTGACCAGCAGTAAGTTTACCCTCAAAAATCATCTGCTGAACTACTTCGGGGAGATCGAGAAGGCGCAGCGAGTTTGTAATTGCAGAGCGTGACTTGCTTACGGCCTTCGACAATGCCTCCTGTGTCATACCGCTAGCATCGATGAGCTGGCGATAGCCCTTAGCCTCTTCGACGGGATTCAGATCAGAACGCTGAAGGTTTTCGATAAGAGCAAGAGCCAGCATCTCTTCATCATTAACATCTTTAATGATGACAGGCAGTTCCTCAAGACCGGCAAGCTTTGACGCCTGGTAACGACGCTCACCAGCGATGATCTCATAGCCGTTTCCATGCTTGCGAACCAAGAGCGGCTGCAAAACGCCATGTTCTTGGATTGACTCGCTCAACTCGCGAAGTTCAGTTTCATTAAAGTGAATTCGCGGTTGATTAGGGTTGGGAACGATATCCTCAATAGGTAGTTTTGTTTCAGATGCGGCATTTGAAGCAGATGCAGCAGAACCACCGGTCTCATACTCAGCCTCTGAGACCAAAGCATTGAGTCCGCGTCCCAATCCACCACGTTTCTTTGCACTAGGCACGCTTGATCACCTCTTTTGCAAGGTTCATATACGCTTTTGTACCCTTGTTTTGAGGTGCATAGGTAATTACCGGTTCTCCAAAAGACGGAGCTTCAGAGATTTTAACCGTACGGGGAATCAGTGTCTTAAACGCCTTATCACCAAAGTACGATTGAACTTCCTCAACAACCTGATTCGACAAAGAAGTACGTGAGTCATACATGGTCATAAGCACGCCATAGGTGTCTAAGCCCTTGTTCAGACGTGATTTGACCATCTTCATTGACTCAAGCAGCTTCGTAACGCCCTCGAGTGCGTAATACTCACACTGGATTGGAATCAAAACGCTATCTGCTGCGGTCAAGGCATTGATAGTAAGCAGGCCGAGCGAAGGAGGACAGTCAATGAAAATAAAATCGAACTCGTCCTGAATCGGCTCAAGCAAATCTTTGAGGCGGGTTTCACGAGCAATTGCGCTTACGAGCTCAATTTCGGCACCTGCAAGCTGAATCGTAGCTGGAATTACGAATACCTTTTTGCAATTTGTATCAAGAACAAGCGATTCTGCCGGCACATCATTCAACAATGCATCATAGATGCAGTGATCAAGGTCTTCTTTTTCAATTCCAAATCCACTGGTGCTGTTTCCCTGCGGATCAAAATCGACAATCAGTGTCTTACGACCCTGCTCACCCAGTGCTGCTGCAAGGTTTACAGCCGTCGTTGACTTACCGACGCCGCCTTTTTGATTGATGATTGCAATGATACGCGTGTCTTTTGCGCTCTTAGAACGCTTAACGTCGCGAAATCCCACGGTCCCTCCTGGTGTGTATTAAAGCTGTCAAACGGAGGATGTTTCACGTGAAACATTCCGATTCGATATCAACCGCCATGTTTCACGTGAAACACTGCAAGTTGTTAGTATCCATTATGTTTCACGTGAAACATCTAGGCAAGCGGATTCTTCTTTGCCATGCCATTTGCACGAGGCAATGAAACGGATGCTGGATGACTCTTCTTAAGAACAATGAACTCCCTGTGGCCCAAGCCCTCAGGCAAATCGATTGCGTCATTCAGAAGCAAAGTGAAGCCGCAAATCTTAGCTGCTGACATGCCGGAAGCAAGCTCCTCATCCGAAGGATTGCCCTTGGTGATAACAAATAGACCTCCATCCTTGAGGAACGGAGCCGCATACTCAACAAGAATCGGTAGAGGGGCAAGTGCGCGGGCGGTTACGACAGAAAACTGCTTCTTATGGCTTCGAGCATATTCTTCAAGGCGATCATGAATCGCATGAGCATGTTTCAACCCAAGAGTATGAACAAAAGAATTGACGGCATCAACCTTCTTACCAACAGAGTCAATATAAGTAGTTTTACGATGCGTGGCTATGGTTAACGGAATACCAGGGAAGCCCGCACCTGTCCCCATATCGAGCAGAGCTCCCTCAGGAGCCTTATTGATATAGGGGAGCAAAACAAGTGAGTCGAGGATATGAAGTACCGCAGCATCTTCTACGTTAAGAATACGGGTGAGATTGGTTGTCTTATTTGTTTCTAGAACCAAATCCAAATGCTGAATACATTTCCTCAGCTCAACATCAGTTACGCTCAAGGAATACTCTTTGCAATAGGAAGTTAGACGACTCAACATCTCGTCAGCCTGCTGATCAGTAAGTACTAACAACGAAAGCTCCTTTCTGACAAAAATCAGTGTATCGAGAACTTTTGACAAAAAAAGGGGACGTGGAAACCACGTCCCCTTAGCATAAGCTCGAGTAGATTATCGAGCAACAATCACCACATGGCGATCAGGGTCAGAACCCTCAGAATGAGTATCGACTGCATCGTTGCCACGAAGTGCAATGTGAACCAGTCGGCGCTCGTAGGCATTCATGGGCGGAAGCGAAACACTCTTATGAGTGCGGATGGCACGCTCGGCAGCAGACTGAGCCATGGAGGCGACCTTATCCTGACGGCGACTCTTGTATCCCTCGACGTCCACTACAACCGGATACCTAAAGCCAAGCTTGCGGCTCACCAGCAAAGAGAACATAAACTGAAGAGCATCAAGAGTGCGACCATGACGGCCAATGAGAACAGCAAGGTCGGGAGCCGTTACATCCAAAATCAGCTCACCCTCGTCGCCCTCATACTCATCGATAGGAGAGTTGGCGGCATCGAAGTGCGAAAGGATGGAACGCAGGATGGAAATCGCAACATCGGCAATGGTGTCGAGCTCCTCGTCGGTCAGCTCTTCACCAGCCTTGTAGCGCTGTGCAATCTCGGGATAATCGCCCGCGACCTGCGGGGCAACCTCCTCAAGCATATCCTCGATGATCTCTTCAGACATAACGTACTCCAAAAGTTAGGTACCTAAATAAGATTGATATCCCACTACTTCTTCTTGTGCGGGCGCGGCTTCTTCTCGCGACGAGTGACCTCAACCTGCAGCGGCGCGTTCTTAAGGCGCTCCTCCTCATCGGCCTTCGCCTTGTCGATGACCTTCTGCGTCACAAAAATCTGCTGGATAACCTGCCAAGCAGACGAGACGTCGTAGTACAGCAGAACACCAACGGGAAGGCTCCAGCCCATCCAAAGCATCATGACCGTCATGACAACGGCCATCATACGCATGCTCTGAGCCTGCTGGCCGGTCTGGTTGCGCGACATATAGAGCTGCGGAATCAGGGTCAGGACAGCGAACAGGATCAGGCAGACCAGCGCAGGCAGCGCGACCATAAAGCCATCGGCAAAGGAGGCACTCGGCGTGGTGGTCAGGTCGGGCAGAATATTAAAGAACGAGAACGTGCCGTCGTTAAAGTAGTCCGGCAGGTTACGCAGCAGCGTAAATAGGGCGAACAGGACAGGCATCTGAATCAACAGCGGCAGACAACCAGCCATCGGGTTGAACTTGTTCTCGCTGTAGAACTTCTGCATTTCCTCGGCCTGACGCTGGGGATCGTCGGCATAGCGCTCCTGGATCTCGAGCATCTTGGGCTGCAGCACCTGCATGCGTGCCGTCGACTTAGTCGACTTGAGCATAAGCGGCGTCAGCAGCAGACGGATGATGACCACCAGGATGATAATGGACAGGCCCCAGTCGACCGCAAAGGTCTGGATGAGCTTGAGCAGCTCGAAAAGGATGTTAACGATCCAATCCCACATGTAAGTTTTCCTCCGATAGCGAGTGCCCGCTAGGGCACAGGGTCATAACCGCCGACGTGCAGGGGATTGCAGCGAGCGATGCGCCTCACGGCAAGCCAGCAGCCTCTCAAAACACCGTACTTCTCAATCGCCTGGACGGCGTATTGCGAGCACGTTGGGTAATAAATGCAGGCGTCAGGCAATAAGGGCGAAATAACCTGTTGATATATGCGAATAGGAGCGATGGCAACACGTCGCAAAACGTGATTGCTCATCGCTCCTCCCCGGCAACGCCGGCGCGTTTCATAAGCGAACGCAATGCATTGTCCATCTCCTGAGGCGAAGAAACCCTCGTCTTGGGAGTTGCGAACAAGATGATGTCATAACCCGCAACGGGAAATCCACAGCTGCGGGCGGCCTCGCGCATCACACGCTTAGAACGGTTGCGCACGACAGCACAACCGAGCCGTTTAGCACCAACGAAGGCGACCCTTCCGGAGTCGCCTTCGCCAACCGATTCACATATGGTCATTCGAATCAGAGGGTGATTGAAACGACGCCCCTGACTGAACACATGCTCGAAATCTTGCCGAGACTTAATAGTCTTCATGCGAGATGTGTGTATCGCTGCTAGACAGTGAGACGCTTGCGGCCCTTGGCGCGACGACGGGCGAGCACGGCACGACCACCCTTAGTGGCCATACGGGCACGGAAGCCATGGGTCTTGGCACGCTTACGCTTATTAGGCTGATACGTACGCTTCATCTTAAGTTCCTCCTGCTGCATTTCGAGTGTCCGCGGGGGCGCGGACGCAGATATAGACACGTGAGCTTGAAGATTGTAGGGAAATCAATGTTCAAATGTCAAGAAATCAAAGGTAAAAGGTTGCGCAGTTCACACGGTTCCCCCATAAGCCGAGCTCGATTTAGCGGTGCATGGCAACTTTTCACGATATTTCATCGAGTTTTCAACAGGTCATGTTGGCAATGTTGAGAACTTTTCGTCCGTTTTCCAAAGTTTTCAACAGGTTTTGAAAAGTTGTCGAAAGATGAGAAACATTGCACGGTGAGCTACTATTTGTTCGAAACCTTTTGAAAGATTGCGAGCGGCATGTCTGACGACTTTTACACCATGGTCGATTCCGGAGACCCGGCACCCGACAACGAGCACATCACCGGCGTGCGCGAAGAGCGTGAGGAAGGCGAGCAGACGACCACGCAGGCGCCAAAAGCCATGTACGCCGCGCGCATCGCCGTCTATGACGACATGCTGTCGACACCGCGTGTGATCGTCATTGATCCGCAAGATGTCCGCACGTATTTGGAAGAGACGACCAACACCGTCTACCAGTGCATGAAAGAACAAGGTGGCCATATCTCGCTCATGGTCATCCGCGAGATTGTCGAAAACTTTATCCACGCGCACTTCGCCGAGCCCATCATCTCGATTCTGGACGGCGGAGACACCATCCGCTTTGCTGATCAAGGACCCGGCATCGACGACAAGGAGCGCGCTTTCGACTTTGGCGTTACCAGCGCAAACAGCAAGATGAAGCGCTATATCCGTGGAACCGGAGCAGGGTTTCCCATGGTGCAGGAGTATTTGGAAAACGCCGGCGGGGCCGTGTCCATCGAGGACAACATGGGCAACGGCACCGTGGTTACGGTAAGCCTGGATCCTAAACGCGTGCAGGAAATCGAACGCGCCGGCGGGCGCGGTGCTGCCGTGCGGCCCGAGACGGAGCAGTCCGCATATCCCCTGCCGGGAGCTTTTGCGCAGCAGCCCATGGCAACGCAACAGATGCAGCCCCGCGTGGGACAGATGCAGCAGCCCGGAATGCTTCCTACACAAGAGTCCCAGGCGGCGTCGATGTCGATGCCGCCAAACGTGCCAGAGGCCATGCCGCTGGCGGATCAGGATGCAGCAGCAATGCAGCAGGCGACGGGGGCACCGGGTGGCCAGCAAATGGGATATCAGCCGTACCAACAGGGATATCCATATCAGCAGATGCCGCCACTGGGGTATGGCCAGCAGTTCCCACAGCAGTACCAGCAGGGATATCAGCAGCCGTACCAGCAGATGCCGCAGCAGCAGTACAACCCCTGGGCCCAGCAGATGACTCCGCAGCCTTACCAACAGTGGCCTCAAAGTTTTCAACAGCAAATGCCGCCGATGCAGAGTTCTCAACAATCAGCAGCTCAAATGATGTATCCTAATGCAGCAAATCAGTATGCGCAGCCACAGCCGGACGTGTTCGTAAGCGATCGCGGCAACGCCGCGCTGGGCTATCTGGCGCAAAATCAAGCGTGCGGTGCAACCGATCTGGCGAGGGCGTTTGGAAACTCGGCCCCCACTTGGTCACGCACGCTCAATGACTTGGCGCAGGCCGGCTTGGTCATCAAGCATGGCCAGAAATACCATCTGACCGAACTCGGCGCCGCTCGTGTGCGAGCTCAGAGCTAAAGAACGGGAGAGACAGTGGACGAGGAAGCAAGCATCATCCTGGGGGATGCCATCGCCTTTTGCCAGCGCGACGGCCAAGATGCACGCCTCATCAACATGCTGGGGCAATCGCGCGCCATAAGCCTGACCGAAGATACGCTCACGATCGAGGCCCCCTCGCGCTTTGCCATCGCGCAGCTCAAAAAGCATCAGCCGACTATTGAGGCCTATCTGGAAGAAATCGCCTTTGCTCCGATCGCGCTCGACATCGTGGCACCGCAAGGCGCAACGGCCGAATCTGCTGCCGCGACGGTGCCCGCCACGGCTCCCGCTGCTTCCCCTGCGGCGCCAGCCTCCGCAGGCGACGTGCCGACAATCGAGCACCAGCACAGCGATGTTTCCCGTGAAACCATGGCACCGTTGCCGACCGCCGCTGCGACGTCAACGAACGCACCCGTCACGCACATGCCCATCGCTCATGACGCAGCGGCGGGCGCGGATTCGGGCATTGCAATCAAGAACACGCTCTCGGCCGATGATTTTCGTCGCATGATGAACCAGATGAAGGGCGGAGCGCCGACTAAGTCCACGCAAGCCGCGACCCCCGCTTCACCCATGCCAGCACCGACCGTGCCGGCCGAGCAGAATACGGATGGAGCCCCACTCGCCGCGAACTCAAAATTTACCTTTGAGAACTTTGTCTACGGCCCCGAGAACAGCCATGCCTATCGCTCGGCACTCAAGTTTGCCGCCCTCGCGGACGAGCGCGGCACGTGCACATCGCTGTTCATCTACGGCAAATCGGGCCTGGGCAAGACGCACCTGCTGCTTGCCATCAAAAACGAGCTCGCCGAGAAGTCGCCCGAGATCAAGGTCAAGTATGCCAACTCCCAGGCATATCTGGACGACCTGATGACCGAGTTCGACCGCCAAAAGAAGAGCAACGCCCCTATCATGCAGGCATACCACGGCGTGGACGTGCTCATCATCGATGACATCCAAAACATCATCGGCAAGCGCGCGAGCGTGGACTACTTTTTCCAGCTCATGGACGAGTTCATCCGCAACAACAAGAAGGTCGTCATCGCGGCAGACCGCGCCCCCAAGGACCTGAGCATGGACGAGCGTCTGACCAGCCGCTTCAACGCCGGCATGCTCTGCCTGGTCGCAGAGCCCAGCTACGAGATGAAATACAAGATCTTGCAGCGCTATTACGAGAACACCATCGTCGCCGCTCCCGACGCAGGCGACGACTCGCTGCTGGCGGCCTATGGGGGCGACAGCGGGCACCTAACCGACGAGCACTTTAAACACATGGCCGAGGTCTCGGGCACCAACATCCGCGAACTCGAGAGCTTTTGCGAGCGCTGCGCCGGCGAGGCGGGCGACCGCGAGCGCGAGGGCGGGGAGCTCACCTTTGACGATATCGACGCCATCGCCAGCCAGTACTTTGACACATCGGCCAAAAAGATCAACGTCCAGACGGTTCAGTCCGTCATCGAAGAGCAGTACGGCGTGACGCACGAGGAGCTCATCGGCCCGCGTCGCAACGCCAATATCGCCAAAGCACGCCATATTGCCATCTATCTGGCCATCGAGATGTGCGAGATGACGACCACGGCGGTGGGCGCCGAATTTGGCAACCGCAACCACTCGACCGTCAGCACGAGCTACAAAAAGGTCCAGAAGATGATCCAGGAAGACCGCACCGTCACCGAAGACCTCAAGTCGCTGCGCGATAAAATTACACTGCGCTCGTAGGGAAATAGAGACACCTGTTGAAAACTTGTCGAAACCACGGGCATAAGGTGTCTAAAACCCAACCCGCGGTGATGAAAAGTTTTGCGCAGGTTTTGAACGTGGAAAACCACCCCTGTTGCACACAGGTTGCTGTCGATTCTCTTTCTGGGTCTGACCTGCGTCTTTGGGAGTAATCAACAGTTTCGTCAGTGCTATTACTATTATTAAGATATTTATATCTATAGAAAGGTATTAAAAGATGAAGTTCACCGTCAGCCAGAGCTCGCTTACACAAGCCATCGGCGTCGTTATGAAGGGTGTCGCTTCGGCATCCACCCTCCCCATCCTGTCGGGCGTGCTCGTTAAGGCCCAAGACGGCATCTTGGAATTCCAGACCTCTAACTACACCATCTCGATCCGTCATCGCATCGCGGCGCATGTCGAAGAAGAGGGCGAGATGGTTATTCCCTGTAAGATGCTCTCCAATATCACCAAGACCCTCCCCGATGCCCCGGTCACCTTTGAGCTGTCCGAGCGCCAGGTGCTGATTGGTTGCGAGAAGAGCTCTTTTAGGCTGAACACGCTCGATGCCAATGACTTCCCCGAGTTTCCGGCCTATGCCATCGAGAGTGCCGTGGAGCTGCCGACCGATGTCTTGTCCGAAATGGTCGGCCGCGTGTGGCGCGTCACCTCGACCGACAAGGCTCGCCCCATCCTGGGCGGCGTGCACATGAAGGTCGAGAACAACACCGTACGCCTGGTAGCGACCGATTCCTTCCGCTTGGCCGTGTGCGATACGCAGGTCGAGACCTCGACCCTCGAGGGCTCCTTTGAGCTTAACGTTCCGGCTGACGCCTTTAACGACGCGCTGAACATCATGGCCAGCCAGGCGACCATCATGATCGGGGCTACCGACACCCAGGTCGTCTTCGAGGCCGGCAACACCACCTACGTGTCGCGTCGCATCGAGGGCGTGTACCCCAACTACAAGCAGCTCATCCCCGATTCGTGCGTGACGAGCGTCAAGATCGACGTCGCCGCCTTTAACGCCGCCCTCAAGCGCGTGGCCGTTATCGCGAGCGCCAACCCCGCCGTCAAGTTCGAGATCGATGTCGAGAACGGGCAGATGGGCCTGTCCTCCATTTCCAATGACCAGGACCTTGCGCAGGAGACGATCGATGTCGGGGCCGAGGGCGAGTCGGGCACCATCGCCTTCAACTACCACTACATCTTCGGCTGCCTCAATGCCCTGTCCAAGGAGAAGGAGATCACGCTGGAGCTCAAGAGCTACTCGCAGGCGGGCATCTTCAAGTCCTACGACAAGATCAACTACCTGTACCTGGTCATGCCGGTCCGCATCTAGCACTGCGCCATGACCATGTTCGCCCGCGATCTTTCCGTCGCACACTACCGCAGCTTCGATAGCTATCACCTTGCCCTGGACGAGGGCGTGACGATACTTGCGGGACCCAACGCGGTGGGAAAGACCAATCTCATAGAGGCGCTGCAGCTGCTGACGAGCGGCGCCTCGTTTAGGCATCCGACCGCAGCCGAGCTCGTCCATGACGGCGTGGGCTCGTGCAAGATCGAGCTGAGGCTCGAGGGCGACGGCCGCGTGCTTGATATGGGATTGAGCGCGGAGGACGGTAAGCGCTCGTTTAGCCGCAACGGCAAGAGATGCTCTGCCGCCGGTGTGCGCGGGGTTCTTCCGAGCGTGCTGTTTTGCCCCGACCATCTGGACATGGTTAAGCGTGGCGCCAGTGTGCGCCGCGCCGCCCTCGATGACTTTGGCATGCAGCTGAGCGCACGCTATGCCGATCTTGCGAGCACCTATGGGCGCTGCGTGACCCAGCGTAACGCCTTGCTCAAGGAGACCTGGTGCTGCCGCGAGATGCTCGGCGCGTGGAACGATTCGATTGCCCGCGCGGGCTCGGCCCTGCTCGTGCACCGGTTGGCTCTGCTCGACCGGCTGGCGGGCCATGTGCACACTGCCTACGGGCAAGTAGCGTCAGGTGAGGCCGCCAACGTGACCTATGCGTCCACGCTGGGGGCTTTGCCCCAGGTCGAGGATCGCGAAGAGCTGAAGGGTTGGGCGTACGAGCGCATGCTGGCCGCCCTTGACGAGCATGCCGACGAGGAAATTCGCCGCGGCGTGACGTTGGTGGGACCGCATCGCGACGAGATTGAGTTTACCGTGGCGGGTCGCTCCGCCCGTTCATTTGCCAGCCAAGGACAGCAGCGCACGCTGGTGCTGTCCTGGAAGGTGGCCGAGGTTGCCGTGGCTCGCGATGTCCTGGGCACCGCCCCACTGCTGCTTCTGGACGACGTGATGAGCGAGCTCGACGGCGAGCGTCGCGGCGCTTTCCTGCGGCTGATTGGCGATGATATCCAGACGGTCATAACTACGACCAACCTGGGGTACTTTACCGATGACCTGCTTGATCGAGCCAAGGTGGTGAGCATGGGTGAGACGTGCTAATTACGAGCGCGAGAGCGAGACAGTCGCCTTCAGCGGGTTTTTGAACGCAGAGCGCCAGCGCATCCTGGCGGCTGCAACGCCTAAGCGCCGTGCGCAGATGGAGGCCGCCGAGGAGTCGCGCACGGTCTATCGCGCATGGAACGCGGTGTGCTCGGGCACGCGCGAGGGGCGGCATGTGACGGGACTGCGCTACCTGCCCGAGTCCAATGAGCTGCTGGTGTATCTCGACTCGCCCTCGTGGACGCAGGAAATGACGTTGTTGCGCGAGATCATCCGCGCGCGCATGGAGCGCGCCGGTGCGCATGTGGACGGCCTGGTGTTCAAAACCACCGCGCCCGGTCACACGCCGCCCGCCGCCAAGGAGCGCCTGCGCCCGGCGACGACCGAGCGCCCGCCGGCCCCGCACGCCGACCTAAGTGAGGCCGAGTGCACCGAGATCGAGCGCCAGGTGGCGCCCATCGAAGACCAAAAACTGCGCGAGGCCCTCGAGAATGCCATGAGAGCCAGTGCCGAGTGGGCCAAGGGCGTGCAAAGCAAAAAAGAGCCTTAAATCGCATCTGGTGGCCTTGTAGAGCCAAATACCCTCGGTCCCGAGGGTATTTTTTTACGATAAACTAGTAAGGCTGTACACATTTTCTTGACTGAAGGAGGACGTGTGGCAAACGAAAACGATTACGATGGCGGCGAGATTAAGATTCTCGAAGGTCTCGAGGCCGTTCGTAAGCGCCCGGGCATGTATATCGGCTCGACGAGCGCCAGCGGTCTGCATCACCTGGTGTGGGAGATCGTTGACAACTCCGTCGACGAGGCCATGGCCGGTTTCTGCACCGAGATCCAGGTGACGGTCCACGCCGACAACTCCATCACGGTCGTCGACAACGGGCGCGGCATCCCCGTCGACGAGCACCCTGTTAAAAAGATCCCGACGCTCGAGGTCGTCATGACGATCTTGCACGCCGGCGGTAAGTTCGATAACTCGGCCTATAAGGTCTCGGGCGGCCTGCACGGCGTAGGCATCTCCGTCGTCAACGCACTGTCCAAGCGCGTGGTCGTTCAGGTTCGTCGCGATGGCAACACCTACGAGATGGAGTTCTCGCGCGGCAAGACCGTCAAGAAGATGGAGGTCGTGGGCACCTCGGATTCGACGGGCACCACCGTCACCTTCTGGCCCGACGACGAGATCTTCGAGACCTGCATCTACGATTTCGATACGCTGCACAACCGTCTGCAGGAGACAGCGTTCCTCAATAAGAACCTCAAGATCGTGCTGACCGACGAGCGCGAGGCGACTCCCCACGTGGAGGAGTTTTGCTACGAGGGCGGCATCATCGACTTCGTCAAGTTCCTCAACGAGGGCAAGGACGTCCCCGAGGCCTTTAAGGAGCCCATCTACATCGAGGGCAAATCGGACCCGGACGCTCCCGTGGCCAAGATGGGCGAGGTCGAGGTTTCCCTGCAGTGGAATAGCGGCTACGGCGAGAACGTCATGTCGTTTGCCAACGACATCTACACTCCCGAGGGCGGCATGCACCTTGAGGGCTTCCGCACCGCGCTCACCCGCGTGATCAACGACTACGCGCGCAAACAGAACCTGCTCAAGGAAAAAGACGCCAACCTGACCGGCGACGATGTGCGCGAGGGCCTTTCGGCCGTTATCTCGGTCAAGCTGCCCGATCCGCAGTTTGAGGGGCAGACCAAGGCCAAGCTCGGTAGCTCCTATATGCGCGCGCTCACGCTCAAGATCGTGACCGACGGCCTCGCCGATTACTTGGAGGAGCATCCCAAGCCCGCCCGCGAGATCGTCAAGAAGGCGCAACAGGCCTGCAAGGCGCGCAACGCCGCCCGCAAGGCGCGCGAGGCGACCCGCCGCAAGAGCCTGCTCGAGACGGCGTCCCTGCCCGGTAAGCTCGCTGACTGCTCAGTGCGCGATGCCGAGCTGACCGAGCTCTTCATCGTAGAGGGCGACTCGGCAGGCGGTTCGGCCAAGGACGGCCGTCGCCGAGACATCCAGGCGATTCTGCCCCTGCGCGGCAAGATTCTGAACGTCGAACGCGTTGGTGACCATCGCGCGTTCTCGAGCGACACCATCCAGTCGCTGATTACCGCGATCGGCTGCGGTGTCACGACGAGTGCCGGCGACGGCGGCGACTTCGATATCACCAAGGCGCGCTACCACAAGATCATCATCATGACCGATGCAGACGTCGACGGTGCGCATATCCGCATCCTGCTGCTGACGTTCTTCTACAAGTACATGCGTCCGCTGATCGATGCCGGCTACGTCTATGTTGCCTGCCCGCCTATCTTTGGCATTAAGGTGCGCAACAAGATCCACTACGTGTATCCCAACGGCCGCCAGCCCGAAGACGAGATCCTGCGCGACACCATTCAGAGCCTGGGCCTGAACCCCGACGAGGACGACGAGGACGGCAAGGCCAAGGACGGCAAGATCACCAAGAAGCGCAAGGGCTATACCGTCCAGCGCTACAAGGGTCTGGGCGAGATGGACCCCAAGCAGCTTGCCTCGACGACGATGGACCCCAAGACCCGCATCCTGCAGCGCGTGTCGATCGAGGACGCCGTGGTGGCGGACCGCGCCGTGCGTGAGCTGATGGGTTCCGAGGTCGGCTATCGCCGCGAGTACATCGAGAAACATGCGCACGACGCGCGCTTCTTAGACGCCTAGCTTTCCCAGGCACCCCATCTTGCCCTTCAGGATTTCGGGCGCCGCACGCAAGGCGCGCGCCCTCATCCTTCAGGGCAACCTGGGGCACCTGGAAAACCTAGGAGGGTTATCCGGTGTTCCCGGTAATTCGTCTCCGTGGTAGGGAACTAATGGACCACGCAAACCATGAGGAGGTAACGTGGCAGACGATATCAACAATAACGAGGGTATGGACGAGGCCGGCGATGCCGGTATGCCCGATGATCTGAAGCGCCTGCTTGCCCGTGCTGAGCAGGGCGAGGACGGCGACCCGGACGCCTATAACCCCGATGCCGATGATGATGAGGAAGAGGACGACGACGGTGAGCTCGAGGAGAGCTTTGGCGAAGTCGACCGTGGCGCCTCGGCCGGCGAGGATATCAACGGCGGCCAGCTCCAGATTTCGGAGTTCGGTCGCGAGATGAAGCAGTCGTTTATCGAGTATTCGATGTCGGTTATCACGGCGCGCGCCCTGCCGGACGTGCGCGACGGCTTAAAGCCGGTACACCGCCGTATCCTGTATGCGATGAACGAGAGCGGCATCTACCCCAACCGCCCACATAAGAAGTCGGCCTGGACGGTCGGCGAAGTTATCGGTAAGTACCACCCGCATGGCGACTTCGCGGTCTATGAGGCCATGGTCCGCCTGGCGCAGTGGTTCTCCATGCGCACGCCGCTCATCGACGGTCACGGCAACTTCGGTAACATCGACGGCGACGGCGCGGCGGCCATGCGTTACACCGAGAGCCGCCTGGCCAAGCCCGCCATGGAACTGCTGCGTGACTTGCAGAAGGATACCGTCGACTGGCAGCCCAACTACGACGAATCGCTCGCCGAGCCCGTGGCGCTGCCTGCGCGCTTCCCCAACCTGCTGGTCAACGGCAGCCAGGGCATCGCCGTCGGCATGGCCACCAACATCGCCCCGCATAACCTCACTGAGGCGATCGAGGCCACCTGCTACCTGATCGACAACCCCGACGCCACTGTCGACGAGCTCATGCAGATCATGCCCGGTCCGGACTTCCCCACCGGCGCCATCATCATGGGCAGCGCCGGCATTAAGCAGAGCTACGAGACCGGCCGCGGCTCCATTACCGTGCGCGCCAAGGCCCACGTGGAGTCCACCAAGACCGGCCGCAGCCGCTTGGTCTTTACCGAGATTCCCTACATGGTCAACAAGGGCACCCTGCAGGAGAAGATCGCCCAGCTCGTCAACGACAAGCGCATCGAGGGCATCTCGGATATGCGCGATGAGTCCAACCAGAAGGGCATCCGTCTGGTCATCGAGCTCAAGAAGGGCGTCATTCCACAGGTCGTGCTCAACAACCTGTATAAGTACACCTCGCTGCAGACGACCTTTGGCGCCAACAACCTGGCGCTCGTCAACGGCGTTCCCAAATGCCTGAGCCTGCGCGAGATGCTGCAGCACTACATCGACCACCAGGTCGACGTCGTCACCCGCCGCACCCGCTTCGACCTTAAGAAGGCCCAGGCCCGCGCGCATATCCTCGAGGGCTACCTGATGGCTCTCGATCATATTGACGAGGTCATCAGCATTATCCGCTCCTCGCAGACCGACTCCGAGGCCAGCAGCCGCCTGATCGAGCGCTTTGGCTTTACGCCCGAGCAGACCACGGCCATCCTCGAGATGAAGCTGCGCCGCCTGACCGGCCTGGAGCGCGACAAGATTCAGGAAGAGCTGGACGGCCTGCGCCGCGCCATCGCCTACTACGAGGACCTGCTGGCGCACGAGGAGAAGATCCTGGGCGTCATTAAGGAAGAGATGCGCGAGATCTCCAAGAAGTTCGGCGATAAGCGCCGCACCGAGATCAGCCATGTCGAGAAGGACCTGGACGTCGAGGACCTCATTGCCGACGAGGACATGGTCGTGACCATCACCCACACCGGCTATGTCAAGCGCATCCCGGTGGCCGCCTACCGCGCCCAGAAGCGCGGCGGCAAGGGCGTCTCGGGCGTCAACCTCAAAGAGGACGATGTCATCGACGAGATGTTCATCGCGTCCACGCACGAGTACGTGCTGTTCTTCTCGAGCAAGGGCAAGGTCTATCGCCTGAAGGTGCACGAGCTGCCGGTGGGTACGCGCCAGGCGCGCGGTACCGCGATCGTCAACCTGCTGCCCTTCGAGGAGGGCGAGAAGATCGCGAGCGTCATCAGCTGCCGCGAGTTCCCTGCCGACGAGTATCTGATGTTTGCCACCAAGAGCGGCATGGTCAAGAAGACCGTGATGAGCGCATATGACCGCAGCCGTCGCGACGGCCTGATCGCTATCAACCTGCGTGACGACGACGCGCTGCTGAACGTGCGCCGCGTGCGCGAGGGCGACAAGATTATCCTGGCCACCACCGCGGGCAAGGCGATCATGTTCTCCGAGGAGCAGGTGCGCGCCACCGGCCGCGATACCAGCGGCGTTCGCGGTATCGGTATGAAGGACGGCGTGAGCGTTCTGGGCATGGAAGTCACTAACGGCAACGGCGATCTGTTCGTCATCACCGAGCGCGGCTACGGCAAGCGCACGCCGGTCGCGGACTACCCGGAGCAGAATCGCGGCGGCCAGGGCGTCTACACCATCCAAATGACCGAGCGTAAGGGCAACCTCGCGGCCATGAAGACGGTGGGCCCGCAGCACGAGTTGTTCATCGTGACGGAGGGCGCGACGGTCATTCGCGTCAAGACCGACGAGATCAGCCAGACCGGCCGCGCCACCCAGGGCGTCAAGATGATGACCGTCGACGACAACGACCGCATCTGCGCCGTAGCCCGCATGACGGCCGCCAAGGAGAAGCCCGAAGGCGAAGGCGCCGAGGCCGCAACCGACGCCGAAGAGGCCCCAGTCGACCTAGGCGACGGCAACGACATGCCAGAGGATCTCCTAGACGAGTAAGAGGCCCTAGCTGGTAGAAAATATCAGACCCCATATATCGGCGGTCGGCGTACCTGCGCGCCGACCGCTTTTTTGAAAACCTTGGGACCCCATGGTCGCCGGGCTGACGAGATGGTTTTGGTTTGTCGCGAGTTCCGCACGCAAAGAAGGCCACTTAATGTGGCCTTCGTCTTGCGCAGGACTGTCCGAGCAGCAAACCAAAACCATCTCGTCAGCCCGGCGACCACCCCTCCCAAAGATTTTCAAAAAAGTTGTTGACGTGCGCGTAACGACTCGTCTAATATATCCCTTGCGCGATGGACCTGTAGCTCAGTTGGTTAGAGCGTCCGGCTGATAACCGGGAGGTCACAAGTTCGAATCTTGTCAGGTCCACCACTTTCTTTCGCAATAAACACCCCAGCGAGAGCCGAGTCGCCGCTGGGGTGTTTATTACTGTCTCCGTGGGGGTTTAGCTCAGCTGGGAGAGCGCGGGCTTTGCAAGCCTGAGGTCAGGGGTTCGATCCCCCTAACCTCCACCATGATGGACCTGTAGCTCAGTTGGTTAGAGCGTCCGGCTGATAACCGGGAGGTCACAAGTTCGAATCTTGTCAGGTCCACCATCAAAACTGTGAAGAGCCTCGGGGCAATTGCCTCGGGGCTCTTTTCTTATCTACTGAAGGTAGACAAAAAAGCCCCGTCCCAAATTAACTACTTTGATTTTGTGTGCTGTGCGAAAGTTTGGGTAGTATAGCTATTCAATGCGGCGGGCTGCCGCGTGTTAACCGCTACGTACCGGAGGTGTTCCATGGTTCGTGTCGACATAGAGACCATCGTCATGGCCGCCGGTCCCGTGCCATCGCTTATCGTGCTTCGTGAGCGCAGCAGCAAATCGGACTCGCCCGCGCCGCTGCGTTCCCTTTCCATTCAGACTGGTTCGTTTGAAGCTGCTGCCATCAGCCGCGGCATCGATAGCGGCCGCGCCGAGCGCCCGATTACCCATGACCTGCTGCTCGATACCGTTGACGCCCTGGGTGCCAAACTCGAGCGCATCGAGATCGTTCGCGCCGAGCCGCCGGTGTTCTACGCGACGATCGTCGTACTGGTCGATAGCGAGGAGCGCAAGATCGACGCCCGCCCCAGCGATGCCATCGCCCTTGCCGTGCGCAGCAATGCCCCCATGTTTGTGGAGGACGACATCATGAATCGCCTGGGCACTGTTTCCACCCACGCCGAGGATGTCGACGACGAGCAGGAGTTCGAGAAGTTCGACGAGTTCGTCCATACGCTCTCTCCTGATGACTTCTAAATGCGGGGCGGCAGAGTTGCGGAGTGTTCGCTGATGGCCGGCGGTATGTCGGCTGAGGCGGCGGCCATTGCGCGCGAGGCCCAGATGCGCTCGGAGGCTTCTGAGGCGGCACGCATTGCCTATGTGACGCAGGCCCGCACGCTTCGCGAGCGCCGCGGCTCGTTTATCAAGATGGTTGTCGTCTCCGCCCTTGTCGCGGCAATCTGCTCGCGCCTTCGTGGTACAGTTGGTGCGCTTGGGTTTTCGATCTCTACGGGCCTCGTGATCTGGGGTGTGGTCGATGCGGTAATGCTGACCAACCAGATCAAGGTACTCGACAAGCGCGCGATGGATATGATGCGCGCCCGCGACGCTGCCGCCAAGATCGCTGCCGAGGCACAGGAACTGTAACGACGCCAGACTCGATGGGAAGGTCTAAAGATGGCACAGGATATGCAGGACGCCGGTAACGTCTCCGCCGAGCTCGACGCCATGGTGTGTGACCTGATTGGTGCGTTCTTGGACGACCTTGCCGCCGGCGAGAATCCGGGCGTAGTTGTGGCGATCGAGGACGCTGCTTCCAACCGATATCTGGCGGCGCTCGACGAGGACGGCGAAGAGGCGTGCCTCGAGGCGGCCACCAACTTTATCTCCGAGCACAAGATGGGTCTTAAGGACGAGGGGCTGGGCCGCATCGCCCGTTACGCTATCGGCTACACCGGTTGTGTCGAAATTGACGGCGGCTATCACGACGCCCTGCTCGTGAGCTTCTTCGAAACCATGCTCGAGAGCGGGTTTTCGGCATACGTGCTGTATGAGGGCATGGGTGCCGGCGATGGTTTTATGTGGAGCGACCCTGAACCTGCAGGTGAGGAAACCCCTCTCATCTAAAATCGCTAAAATAAACGAGTTTTCGGTAAAAGGCTCAATATTCCCGCCGAGCGTTGTGTTGCTGGGCGGGTCACATACGCGTGCCGTTTGTATATGGATAGAAGATAGGGGAACTACATGCGCGTAGACAATCTGAGGAACATCGCCATCATCGCCCACGTCGACCACGGCAAGACGACGATGGTCGACAAGCTCCTGCGTGCCACGGACGCCTTCCGTGCCAACCAGCAGGTCGAGGACCGCGTCCTGGATTCTAACGACCAGGAGCGTGAGCGCGGCATTACGATTCTCGCCAAGAACATCTCTATCGAGTACAAGGACGTCAAGATCAACGTCATCGACACCCCGGGCCACGCCGACTTTGGTGGCGAGGTCGAGCGCGTGCTGCGCATGGCCGACGGCGCTCTGCTGCTGGTCGACGCCTTTGAGGGCCCCATGCCCCAGACTCGCTTCGTGCTGCGTCACGCTATCGGCACCGGCCTCAAGATCATGATCGTCATCAACAAGATCGACCGTCCGGGCGCCAACCCCGAGAAGGCATACAACGACTGCCTGGACCTTATGGCCGATCTGGGTGCCACCGACGACCAGCTCGAGTTTGCCATGGAGCATGTTATCTACGCCAGCGGCGTCAACGGCTTTGCCCGCCATGACCCCGAGGACGGCAATATGGACATGTATCCGCTGCTCGACATGATCATCGACGACATGCCCGCCCCCGAGGTTGACGAGAACGCCCCGCTGGCCATGCAGTGTGTGACCATCGACCACTCCAACTTTGTCGGCCGCATCGGCATCGGTCGCGTGTATTCCGGCGCCATTCACCAGGGCGATCAGATCCTGGTTGTCAAGAACGATGGCTCCAGCGCCACCGCTACCGTCAAGCAGCTCTTTACCTTCGACTACCTGGGCCGCACCGAGTGCCAGGAAGTCGGCGCCGGCGACATCGCCGCCGTCGTGGGCATCGACCGCACCGATATCGGCGATGTTTACACCGACCCCGAGAACCCCGTTGAGCTCGAGCCCATCGAGATCGACCCGCCGACCCTGTCCATCGTCTTTGAGGCTTCGACCTCCCCGCTCGTCGGCCGCGACGGCGACATCGTGGGCGCCCGTCAGCTCAAGGAGCGCCTGTTCAACGAGGCCGAGAACAACGTGACCATGAAGATCGAGGAGCTCGAGGACAAGAGCGGCGTCGAGGTCTCGGGCCGCGGCATCCTGCACCTGTCCGTTCTGATGGAGTCCATGCGCCGCGAGGGCTTTGAGTTCCAGGTCGGTCGTCCCCGCGTTCTGTTTAAGAAGGACGAGAACGGCAACAAGATGGAGCCCGTCGAGCAGGCCGTCGTCGAGTGCCCGGACGAGTACTCGGGCAAGGTCGTTGAGGTCTTCGGCACCTCCGGCGGCATCATGACGAGCATGGATACCTCGGGCATCGTGACGCACCTCGAGTTTAAGATCCCGACGCGCGGCATCATGGGCCTTAAGAACCGCATCATGAACGTCACCCACGGCGAGGGCGTGTTCTACCACACCTTCCTGGAGTACGGCCCCTATGCCGGCGAGATCGGTAACCGCCAGAACGGCGCCATGATCTCCATGACCACCGAGAAGGCCGTCGCCTACGCTCTGGGTACGCTGCAGGAGCGCGGCCAGCTGTTCGTTGAGCCGGGCACTGAGTGCTACGAGGGCATGATCGTGGGCGAGCGCAGCAAGGCCGGCGACATGGTCGTCAATATTGCCCGTACCAAGAACCTGGGCAACCAGCGCTCTTCGACCTCCGATATCTCCGTCCAGCTGGTGCCGCCCCGCACCTTCTCGCTGGAGGAGGCGCTGGAGTACATCGCCGACGACGAGCTGGTCGAGATTACTCCCAAGAACATTCGCCTGCGCAAGCGTCTGCTCAACGCTACCGACCGCAAGAAGGCTGCCGTCCGCGCCGGTCAGGTCAACAAATAAGTGCTGGGTTTTATAGCTTTAATGAGAAAGGGCGTCGACCGCAATGGTCGGCGCCCTTTTTGGTGCATGGGGATTGAGGCGGCCTACGCCACCACAAAGGTGCCTGGCCCTTTTGTGGTGGTTGGCGGCTAGGCGGTGGGGAGTCCTGGCGTGTTAGCCGGCTGCTGCGGCTTGAGGTGGGCGTTGCGCCAGATGATCTGGATGGCGTAGCCGAGCGTGAAGACGAAGGCTACACCGCTGACAAAGTTGCCCATAAGAGGAAGTGCCGTGAGTGCGCCCGCGACGATACCGCCCACGGCGGCCATGGCGTAGCGGTTTTGGTTGTGTCCGACCATGCGCGCGACCGCGGTGCCCGTAAATGCCGCCGAGACCAAAGCGATGCCGATGACGCCGCACATGAGGGCGGCGGCGAGCGACAGGCCTGCAATCGAGATGATGAGCAGCAGCACGGCGGGAGCGACGGCGACCGTGCCCAGAAGACCACTTACCCACAGCGGCATGGGACGCTGATGGAGCATGCCGGCAGCGCTGGCGGTTGCGCGTGGAAAGACAAGCTCAAGCAGGATGGCGACAAAGCAGGTGGAAAGCGCCGCGGCAACGATGCCGCCGATAATGTCGTTGGCCGTAGAGGTGTTCTCGTTCTCGGTCCGGTCGATCTTGAGAGCTCCGACCTGGGCGCCCTCGGCCCGCTCGGGGTCCTGTGAGACGTGGGCGTTCACCGTGCCGGTGATGCGGGCGTTTTTACCCAGGATGAGCTTGTCGGCCCAGACCTCAACATCGCCATCGACGGTGCCGTCGATGGTTACGGTGTCGCCGGCAAGCGCCGCCGATTTGGCGGAGCCGCGCAGGGCGACCGTTTCGCCTGCCGCGTAAAAACAGTTGGCGGTGCTGCCGGTGTTGAGCACGACGTGCTGGCCGGCCACCGTGACGCTGCCATCGATTGCGGTTTTGGCGATATCGATGGTGCGTGCCGCCAGACGAACGGCGCCGCCTACGGTGCAATCGCGAATCGACAGGTTCTCACCCGCCGCGATAATATCGCGGCCGATGGAGGCGTCGTCTAGGTTGAGACTTTGGCCGGCCCAGTACAGGTCGCCTTCGATACCGGACGGAGTTGAGTCAACTTCGGTTGCGAGCACGTTTCCCGCGGTGTCGGTGCCGGCGAACGACACCGTGGGAAGTGCGGTGAGCGCGAGCGCAATCAGCGCGAATAGGATGGTGATGCGGGTCTGCGCTTTGTGGCGCCGGATCGACGGTACTTGGTTGCAAGGCATAGTGAATCCTTCGTTAGATACTCGACAGGTATCTAACAGGGTACCCAACGCGCGGGCGCTCTAAAAGAATCTCTCGGTTGCATTTCGAGGGGTTGTGCTGTGCTACCTACTTTTTACGGTGCAAAAAGCGCGCGATGTCTTCCTCGGTAGGGCTTTTAATGTCAAAGCGCAGTGATAGCCAACGCAGCCCCATGGTCACCACAACGCATACGACCAGTGCGGCAACATTGCTCATGAGGCCGCTCATGACGAGGGCTACATAGCTTGCCGATCCGGCGATGGCCGCGATGGCATAGAAGTTGGTGCGTTGGAAAATGCCCGGGACCACGCCCATAAAGCCGTCGCGCAGCATGCCGCCGCCCACGGCGGTAAAGAAGCCCATCATGATACATACGGCGGGCGCAAATCCGTACACCAACGCCTTGTCCGCGCCGGTTGCTGCATAGATGCCGACCGAGATGATGTCGAGCAGGGGAATGAGTTTTTCGGGCTTATCGACGATTGCCGGGAAGATATAGATGATGGCGGCTGTGGCGATGGAGAGCGGTAGTGCCATGGGCTGGTTGAGGATGTAGACGTTGCCGACCTGGAGCGTCATATCGCGCAAAAGACCGCCGCCCAGACCGCAGACCACCGCGAGCGCGACCGCGCCCACCAGGTCGAGCTTGTGCTCGCGAGCGACCAGCACGCCCGAGATCGATGCCGCGACAACGGCGAACATCTCGAGCCAAAATGGGATAGCGACCATGGCATCCGAGGCGTGTGAAGTAACAGTCATAGCGGCGACGACGGGCAAGATGAGGTCCTTTGATTCTCGGGTTTGAACAATGCCCGTACATAGTACATGGTTGGCGGCGATTGAGACCCTATTGCTCGGCAAACGGTAGGGACTGGGGACGGTCATGGGTACCAAACATGTGCATCAGCCTCCAAAGATGCCGAAAAATGTCGTTTTTGGAGGGTGATGTACATGTTTGAGATTCAAGGTGAAATCGAAAGCAATGGGGGACGTGGCTGAATAGGAGGGATGTCCAAATTTTGAGCGGAGCTCAAAATTTATTCGGTCGGCTTGCGCCGACCGCGCTGCGCTAAAAACGTGCCACTGGCGTGTTTTCTTTACGCTCCGCGTCCTGACGGGTTCGAATCCCTCCTCCTCCGCCGTATTTGCTTGTAAGGGACTCTAAACAAAAAAGCCCCCGTTTTCGGGAGCTTTCTCAACCAAAATGGCGGAGGAGGAGGGATTCGAACCCTCGTGACCTTATACAGGCCAAACGGTTTTCGAGACCGCCGCATTCAACCACTCTGCCACCCCTCCGCGTGGGGTAAAAACAAAGCAGGCTCGAAGGCCTGCTTTGGAATTAACTGGCGGAGAGTCAGGGATTTGAACCCTGGAGACGCTTTTGACGCCTACACGATTTCCAATCGTGCTCCTTCGGCCACTCGGACAACTCTCCGTTAAATGCGAAAGTCAGTATACACGAGGAATCGCAAAGTGCAAACAGAAAAGTTGGCATTTTTTAAAACGCTTGGCCGTGCTTGGCGCTGCAGTGGGGCTTGAGGTCCCAAAAAACGGCTTCCGACCAGCGTGGTTGATCAACTCAATTGTTCAAAAAAGGGTATTCATAAGCGACTTGGCAATGAATTTAAAAATCTTTGGGTGGTGCTGTGGGCCACTGGTATGCATTTTGCGACCACAGCCTTGTGTCCGCTGACCTGCGGCTTGGCTCAGCTTGTCCCCACGGCACCGTATCTTGAACACAGATCCGTCAAGCATTTGGTCAGCATTTGGTTGGAATGCGCATGAAGTGCCGTGTGAGCATGGACATATGTGGAGGTCATGAGGTTGTAGCTGCATATTCTTGCAGCCTAGGAGGTTGAAAGATATTATTACCAAGTCTTTTCCTGCTTCAGGCGCACCTTCACGACCTGAAGCCACATTTGCCCAGAGGAGGTGACAATATGAAGGCTTATGAACTGCTGTTCTTTGTTGACCCGTCGCTCGACCCCGAGACTCGTCTCGCTGTTATGAAGCGTATCGATACCACGATCGCTGAGGGCGCTGGCAAGGTCGACTCCGTTGACGAGTGGGGCAAGCGCAAGCTCGCCTACGAGATCAACGACCTCACCGATGGTGACTACACCCTCATCAACTTCCACGCAGATCCTACCCAGATCGCCGAGCTTGATCGCGTCCTGCGCATCACCGACGCTGTGGTCCGCCACATGATCGTCCGTCGCGACGACCAGGAGTAAGACTGTCGTTTTGGACTGGGCTTGTGCCCCAAGAGGAAGTAGTGAGTTATGAGCATCAATCGAGTGAACATCACCGGTAACCTCACCCGCGATCCCGAGCTGCGCGCCACCGCCGGCGGAACCCAGGTTCTGTCCTTTGGCGTCGCCGTGAACGATCGTCGCCGCAACGCGCAGACTGGCGAGTGGGAGGACTATCCCAACTTTGTCGACTGCACCATGTTCGGCACCCGCGCCGAGGCCGTGAGCCGTTTCCTGGCAAAGGGAAACAAGGTCGCGATCGAGGGCAAGCTGCGCTACAGCTCTTGGGAGCGCGACGGCCAGCGCCGGAGCAAGCTTGAGGTCATCGTCGATGAGATCGAGTTTATGAGCTCCCGTGGTGGCCAGGGTGGCTACGACCAGGGCGGTTACGCCCCCGCAGCTCCCGCGCCCGCAGCACGTCCTGCCGCACCGGTGGCTACGCCGCCCGCGGTCGACGTCTACGATGAGGACATCCCGTTCTAAGGGTTGTTCACCTATTTTTGAGTGAGAGGCGGCTTCGGTTCGCCGAAGTTGCCAAACGAAAGGTATTTTGACATGGCTAATGATTTTTCTGCACGTCAGCCGCGTCGTAAGTACTGCCAGTTCTGCAAGGAGAACACTGAGTTCATCGACTATAAGGACACTCAGCTTCTCCGTAAGTACATGACCGACCGTGGCAAGATTAAGCCCCGTCGCGTCACTGGCGCTTGCACGCAGCATCAGCATGACATCGCCAACGCCATCAAGCGCGCCCGCGAGATGGCTCTCCTGCCGTACACCGTCCCCGTGGTTTCCTCTCGTGGCAACCGCGACCGCGGCTAAGAAGGGAGACGCATCATGAAGGTTATTCTTCTCGATGAGATCAAGGGCAAGGGCGGCGAGGGTGACGTCGTAGAGGTCGCTCAGGGTTACGCTGAGAACTTCCTGTTCCCCAAGAAGCTCGCTGTTGCCGCCACCAAGGGCAACCTCAAGCAGCTTGACGAGCGTCGCAACAACATCGCCAAGCGCGAGGCCGTCCGTCTGGCTACCGCCAACGAGACCAAGGCTGCCTTCGAGGGCAAGACGGTCACCGTTGACGTCAAGGTCGGCGACGAGGGCATCCTCTTTGGCTCCGTTACCGCCGCTATGATCGCTGACGCCATCAAGGCTCAGCTCGGTATGGACATCGACCGCAAGCGCGTCGAGCTCGGTAAGCCCATCAAGGTTGCCGGTGCCCACACCGTTGCCATCTCGCTGTACCGCGAGATCAAGGCCGAGGTTGTCGTTCTCGTCGGCGTTACCGCCGAGGAGCTCGCTGCCGAGGCTGAGGTCGAGGAGGCCGCTGAGGTCGCCGAGGCCGAGACCGCCGAGGTCGAGACTGAGGCTGCTGCCGAGTAGCATTTGCTGCAACGCAACAATCTTGTTCTAAGAAGGGCGCTCTGGGAAACCAGGGCGCCCTTTTGTTTTTTGCGCTGAGTGAGTGTCATGGTGAACGTTGCGTCGAAGTCCTATATACAGGACCGTTCATCCGTTTGGTTCGGTGATGATTGGCGGCGCGCGGCGCGTTTTGGGACCGTGGCTGATACTATGGATGCTCGCAAGCGATATGAATGAGGATGCTCATGGCATATGACGATAGGGAGACCGGGCTGACGGTTGAGGACCGCGGCTCCAAGTTGGGTCTTCCCCAAAACCAAGATGCAGAGGCCAATGTACTGGCCGCTATGCTGCTATCGCCCGAGGTGGTCGAAGAGGCCCAGGTCGAGCTGCAGCCCGATGACTTCTACCGGCCCATTCATAAGACCATCTATACCGCGATGGTCGATATGTACAACAGCCGCATTCCCATCGACTCCATCTCGCTGATCGATTACCTGCGAAGCATCAACAAGCTTGATGCCGTGGGCGGCGAGGCCTACATTTTGGAGTTGATGGGTCAGACCCTGTCGCTCGTCAACTGGCAGCACCATGCCGCTATCGTTCGCCGCGATTCGATGCTGCGTGAGCTGATCGGCGCCACCAACGAGATCAACGCGCTGGCCTATAACGCTCCCACCGATACCAAAGAGGTCGTGGAGCTGGCCGAGAGCAAGTTGCTCAAGGTCACGGCGCGCGAGGTCAAGTCGAGCTACAAGACGCTGACCGAGTTTATGGTCGAGGCCTATAACGAGGCCGAGGAAGTGTGCCAGGCAGGCGGCCAGGCTGCGGGCGTGCCCACGGGCTTCCCGTCGCTCGACCGCATGCTCATGGGTTTTCGCGAGGGCCAGCTCATCATCATCGGCGCCCGCCCTGCTGTGGGTAAGACGTCGTTCGCCCTGAATCTGGCGCTCAACGCTGCCGCGGCCGGTTATACCGTCGGCTTCTTCTCGCTGGAGATGTCGGGCAAGGAAATTGCCCAGCGTCTGATTTGCGCCTACGCCATGATTTCGATCAGTGACTTCCGCATGGGCCGCATTAGCCCCGAGCAGTGGGCCAATATCAACGAGGCCACGCAGACCTTGTCCAAGCTCGATATTCTGATTGACGATACGCCCGGCACCACAGTGACCGAGATTCGCGCCAAGAGCCGCCGCATGCTCCACAACAAGGAGAAGGCCATCATCATCCTGGACTACCTGCAGCTGGTGAGTCCTCCGCCGGGACGCCGCTCCGAGAGCCGTACCGTCGAGGTCTCCGAGATGTCGCGTGGTCTGAAGATCATGGCCAAGGAACTCAAGATCCCGCTCATCGCGCTGTCGCAGCTCTCGCGTCAGGTCGAATCCCGTACCGGCAAGCGCCCGCAGCTTTCCGACCTTCGTGAATCGGGCTCCATCGAGCAGGACGCCGATATCGTTATGTTCTTGGACCGCTCCGCCGACGAGGCCGAAGCCTCGCGCGACGATCGACCCGACGAGGGCGTTACGCGTATCGTCGTGGCCAAGAACCGTTCGGGCCCGATCGGCGACGTCGACCTGATGTTCCTGCCGGCATCCACCAAGTTCTATGAGCTTGATGGGGCACATGCCGAGGAGTAGGACAGGCGCCCGTTGCACGGGTATACTGGGAATGTTTTGTGCTTCTGCGTGCCGGCGTGGCGCGTAGACAGTCCATGAATGTAAGGAGTAAACATGCCGTCAACCGTTTTGGTCGGTGCCCAGTGGGGCGATGAGGGCAAGGGTAAGATCTGCGACCTGGTCGCCGGCGACTTCGATGCCGTCGTGCGCTACTCGGGCGGCAACAACGCCGGCCACACCATCGTCGTCAACGGCAAGAAGTACGGCCTGCACCAGGTGCCCTCCGGCATCATGTATTCCGACCATGTGTCGGTGATCGGTAACGGCTGCGTCGTCAACCCCAAGGTTGTCCTTGAGGAGATCGACATGTTTGAGGCCGACGGCATCACCACCAAGAACCTCAAGATTAGCGGCAACGCGCATGTCATCATGCCGTACCACATCGACCTGGATGGCGCCTTTGAGCAGAAGCTCGGCAAGAAGAACATCGGTACCACCAAGCGCGGTATCGGTCCGTGCTATCAGGACAAGATGGCCCGCATTGGCCTGCGCATGCAGGATATGCTGGACGAGGCGCTGTTCCGCGACAAGCTTGAGACCGCTCTCGCCCGCGTGAACCCCGAGCTTGAGCTCATCTACAACCTGCCCACCTACACCGTGGACCAGATTTGCGACGAGTACCTGCCCATGGCCGAGCGCCTGCGTCCCTACATCACCGAGACGAGCCTGCTGCTCAACAACATGATCGATGAGGGCAAGGACCTGCTGTTTGAGGGCGCCCAGGCGACGTTGCTCGACATCGACCACGGCACCTATCCGTACGTGACGTCTTCCAACTGCACCGCCGGCGGCGCCATCACCGGCTCCGGCGTGGGCATGAAGAACGTCGACCGCGTGCTGGGCGTCATGAAGGCCTATATCACCCGCGTCGGTTCGGGCCCCATGCCCACCGAGCTTTCCTATGAGTCCGAGGCCGGTCACACGCTGACCGAGGAGGGCTATGAGTACGGTGTGACCACCGGTCGCCGTCGTCGCTGCGGCTGGTTCGACGGCCCCATCGCCAACTACGCCTCACGCGTCAACGGCCTCACCGATATCGCCCTGACTAAGCTCGACGTGCTTTCGGCCTTCGACACCATCAAGGTGTGCGTGGCCTACGACGTCGATGGCGAGCGCTACACCAGCGTGCCCGAGCATCAGGTGCGCTTTGAGCATGCCAAGCCCATCTACGAGGAGCTCCCCGGCTGGAAGTGCGACATCACCGGTTGCCGCAGCTTTGATGAGCTGCCGCAGGAGGCTCAGGACTGCGTGGCGTTTATCGAGGATCTGACACACACCCGCGTGACGTTCATTGGCGTCGGCGCCGGTCGCGAGCAGATCATCAACCGATTCTGGAAGTAATCGGGACTATTTGGTTATTGCGATATACCCCTTTGCAGCCCAAGCGGGCGGCCGAGGGGTATATTTGCTTGCAAAGGGCTCGCGCGGAGCGGGCCATTCATCCATAGAGGAGGCACCCTTGAAGGCGGACACTCAAACCATCGACATCCTGTTGTTGGGCAGCGGCGGCCGTGAGCATGCTTTGGCAGCTAAGCTCGCAGCATCACCGCGCGCCGGCAAGCTCTACATCGCGCCGGGCAACGGCGGCACCGCGAGCTGCGGCGAGAACGTTGTTCTCGACGACTGCGATCCTGCGGCCGTGGCGGCGTTTGCGCAGAGCCACGGATGCGGACTCGTGGTAATTGGCCCCGAGGCTCCGCTCGTGGCGGGCGTGGCCGACGCCGTGCGCGCGGTGGGTATTCCCTGCTTTGGCCCGGGTGCCGAGGGCGCCCAGATGGAGGGCTCTAAGCTGTTCTCCAAGCAGCTCATGGAGCGCGCGGGCATTCCGACGGCAGCCTACGGCTCGTTTACCGACGAGGCTTCGGCTCTTGCTTATGTGCGTGAGCAGGGCGCTCCGCTGGTCGTCAAGGCCGACGGCCTTGCCGCGGGCAAGGGCGTTATCGTGGCGACCGAACTTGAGCAGGCCGAGGAGGCCGTGCGCGAGTGCTTTGGCGGCACCTTTGGCGATGCCGGCAACACCGTGGTTATCGAGGAGATGCTGACCGGCCCCGAGTGCTCGCTTTTGGCCTTTACCGACGGCAAGACCGTGCGCCCCATGGCCACCTCGCAGGACCACAAGCGCGCGCTCGAGGGCGACAAGGGCCCCAACACCGGCGGCATGGGTGTCTACAGCCCGGTGCCCATCGTGACCGACGAGGAGCACGCCACCATGGTGAAGGTCATGGAGCAGACCGTTGCCGAGCTTGCTGCCGAGGGCATCGACTACCGCGGCTGCCTGTACGGCGGCTTTATGCTCACGCCCGCCGGCCCCAAGGTGCTGGAGTTCAATGCCCGCTTTGGCGACCCCGAGACGCAGGTCGTGCTGCCGCGCCTTAAGAACGACCTGGTTGAGGTCATGCTGGCCTGCGCCAACTGTGAGCTCGATCAGATTGAGCTCGACTGGCGCGACGAGTGGGCCGTGGCCGTTGTCCTGACGAGCGCGGGCTATCCCGGCAGCTACGAGAGGGGCAAGGTCATCGCCGGTATCACCGATGCCGAGGCCATGGAGAACGTGACCGTGTACCACGCGGGCACTGCTGTGGTGAACGGCCAGCTCTTGACCAATGGTGGTCGCGTGCTTGCCGTGACCGCTCTGGGCGACACGTTCGAGAACGCTCGCAACCTTGCCTACGAGGCCTGCGAGAAGATTGATTTTGAGGGTAAGACCCTGCGTCACGACATCGGCCTGCGCGCGCTGCGCGGCCGCGACGCCTGGGATGCCTAAAGTCCGAGAGGAATGAGACGGATGGACGAAAAGAACGAAGAGCTCGTGGATGCGCAGATCGTCGAGGAGGACAGCCGCGTGTATGGGCACGCCGAGGGCGAACCTGGTGGCGAGGTCGCTGACGAGCCGGCGCTGGTGCTGGGCGACGATGACCCGCACGATGCCGAGCTGCACGAGAAGATTCTTTCGGAGGAGTGCGCCTGGAAGGGCAAGATCCTCGACGTCCACCGTCTTGAGGTTGAGCTGCCCAACGGTCGCCGCAGCGCCCGCGATATCGTTCGCCATCCGGGTGCTGCGGCCGTTGTGGCGCTGACCGAGAGTGGCAAGATCGTACTGGTGCGTCAGTACCGCACCGCCATCGACCGCGTGACGGTCGAGATTCCCGCCGGCAAGCTCGATTCAGGTGAGGACCCGCTCGATTGCGCCAAGCGCGAACTGCATGAGGAGACGGGCTTTAGGGCTGGTCGCATTCGCTTTTTGACGTCGATTGTCACGTCCTGCGGTTTTTGCGATGAGATCATCCACATCTACTTGGCTACCAAGCTCGAGTTTGATGCGCCCAACCCCGACGATGACGAGTTTGTCAACGTGGACCTGGTGCCGCTGCACGAGCTGATCGACGCCGTGCTCGACGGCAAGATCGAAGACGCCAAGACCGTCGTGGGCGCTCTTGCCTGCGACAGTATCGCTCACCGACTAGGCGGGGCAGAGCTCTAGGTTACGCGGTTTTACCAAACCGCGTAACGAGTCGACGCTGCAAACGCCCCTAAGCGGCAATCTGCCTTTCAATCGTCGCTCGCGTACCGAAGTACGCGTCGCTCCTCTTTCAAGGCACCTTGCTCGCTTAGGGACGTTTTCGCTGACGCTGCCAGAACATCGGCGTTATGCTTGTTGGGACGCTTTGTTTTCAGCCTGACCGGTTCAACCGGATTTCTCACGCTATTTATTTCTCTTCGAGGATTGCATGTTTAAAAGGTTTCTCTCGTATTACGAGCCCCAGATGGGGCTTTTTGTTGCTGATACTGTTTGTGCTCTGGTGCTTGCCGCCATTGACCTGGCGTTCCCCATTATCCTGCGCAATTTGACCGGTGGGCTGTTTACTCAGGGTCAGGCTGTCATTATGCAGGCGCTCGGCATGATCGCGGTGGGCTTGGTGCTGATGTATGCCGTCCGCTGCGCCTGCCGCTATTTTGTGAGCTATTGGGGTCACGTGATGGGCGCGCGTATGGAGTCCAAAATGCGCGAGGACCTGTTTGACCAGTATGAGCGCTTTAGCTTTGCGTACTTTGACCGCAACAGCTCGGGCGACATGATGAGCCGCGTGGTCAACGACCTGTTCGATATCTGCGAGGCGGCGCATCACGTGCCCGAGTGGATCATCATCTGCGGCATCGAGATTATCGGCTCGTTTGTGATCCTCTTTACCATCGCCCCGGTGCTGGCGCTTGCCATGGCTGTGGTGACGGCGGCGTTTGCGGTCATCATGTTTTGGCAGAACATGCGCATGCGCGAGGTCTTTAGCGACAACCGCAAAAAGATCAGCGGCATCAATGCGCAGCTGCAGGATTCGCTGGCGGGCATGCGCGTGGTCAAGAGTTTTGCCAATGAGGAGACCGAACGCTTCAAGTTCCGCGCCTCCAACAATCGCTATCTTTCGTCCAAGGAGAACATGTATCACGCCATGGGCGTCTATACCGCGACGTATGGCCTGCTCTCGGGTGTGCTCTATGTGATCGTGGTGCTGCTGGGCGGCTGGCTGGTCGCCCAGGGACAGCTGCAGGCGGTCGATATGGCGACCTTTGCACTCTATATTTCGCTGTTCTGCACGCCGCTCGAGACACTCGTCAATTCGGCCGAAACGTATCAGAAGGCCATCGCCGGCTTTAAGCGCATGGACGAGGTGCTCTCGACCGCGCCGGATATCCAGGACAAGCCGGGCGCTACGGATCTGCAGGTGACTGCCGGCGCCGTGGAGTATCACGACGTGTGCTTTAACTACGAGGACGTTGAGCTGGGCGAGGGCGATGCCGAAGAGCGTCCCGTTATCGACCATATGAATCTGTCCATCAAGCCCGGGCAGACCATCGCTTTGGTTGGCCCTTCGGGCGGTGGCAAGTCCACGACCTGTTCGCTGCTGCCGCGCTTTTATGACGTGGCTGCCGGATCCATTAGCATCGACGGCCAGGACGTGCGCGATGTGACGCAGCAGAGCCTGCGTCGCGCCATCGGCCTGGTGCAGCAGGATGTCTATCTGTTTGACGGCACGATTGGCGAGAACATCGCCTACGGCAAGCCGGGCGCTACGGCAGGAGAGATCGCCGAGGCCGCCCGTCGCGCCAACATCGATGCCTTTATCGAGTCGCTTCCACAGGGTTATGACACGGTCGTGGGCGAGCGCGGCAGCCGTCTTTCGGGCGGACAGAAGCAGCGTGTTGCCATCGCGCGAGTGTTTCTCAAGAACCCCAAGATCCTTATTTTGGATGAGGCGACGAGTGCTTTGGATAACGAGAGCGAGGAGGCGGTGCAGGAGTCGCTCGAAGAGCTGGCACGCGGCCGCACCACGATTATCATCGCCCACCGTCTTTCGACCATTAAGCATGCCGATGAGATCGCGACCGTTGAGCATGGTCGCGTTGTGGAGCGTGGCACGCACGAGGAGCTTCTCGCCCGTGGCGGCACTTATGCCCGTTACTATCGAATGCAGTTCGAAGGTGCGCGTGCGCACGAGCTCGACTGATTGATATGACAGGAAGTTTATGGCTGACAAGAACCCTTTGACTCCGGAAGAAGTGACGGAGTTATTCTCCGAAATCGATGCATCCGGTGTCTTGGATCCCACGCTTGCCAAAAAGCGCACCGAGCGCATGCGTGAGAAGGAGGCTGCGGCCAAGCGCGGTGACAAAGCGGCGCTAGCGCAGCTGCGCAGCGAGGACCGCGCGAGCCAGGCAAAACATATCGACCCGCTGTCCGAGGACGACCCTTCGGGCTCGCAGGTGAGCCATACCATTACGAAGACTGCCATGGCCGTGGTCATTGGCATCTTGGTGCTGATTGTGGGCATGCAGATTGGCTACGGCGTGATGCGACGCCTGAACACCGCCAACCTGTCCGAGAGCGTTTCGGTGGATACCGTTTCGACGGCGCTGAAGGGCGGCCTTGAGTGGGGCAACGGCTTTACGCAGTTCCCGCTCGACTTTACCGTCGATGAAGCTGATGAGCGTACGGGCACGGTCGAGGTGACGGTGTTGGACACATCGTCTGCCAACGAGCTCGAGCTGCTGTCCAACGGGCAGATTCAGGCCGCTGCGCTTGCGACCAACGCGCTGCTCAACGATAAGATCGACCGCGTGGTGTATAACGTTCACGCCTATATCGACGAGGATAGCAACATTCAGCACGATTCCTTCTTTGGCATGTTTCCCGCGCGGGGTCATCAGAGCGCCATTTTGACGTTTGTGTGGACCAAGAGCTCATCCAACGCCACGAGTATCGACTGGAAGATGCGCATCGTAAGCATGGACGACACCATTGCCGAGCGCATTCAAAAACAGGTGAACTCGGTTTCGTCGCTGATCGAGGACCCGGTGGTGAGCCAGACCAAGATTGACGAGGAAAAGGCCGAACGTGACCTGGAGCATCGTCTGCATGGCCGCGAGATTTTCCGCGGCGGCAAGCCCGATCGCTCACCGTCCGATCTGCTGGAACAGGACAAGCAAAAGTAAGAGGCCATTATCCCGCGTGAGCCACAAGCCCACGCGGGATAATTTTTCTGGGACGGGGATTAAATAATCATTATGCATAGAAAGTCATAATTATCATTTCGTAAACATTTCGATGAAATTAACGCCATGAGGCATGCTTGCGGTTACAATACCGCGAGGCCTAACTACACACCTTTAAGCCGGTCCTGTGAGACCGGGAAGGAGAATTATGGCGAACAACCATACCGCGGGCGCTGCCGCCCGCACCTTCGCGCCCAGCGAGCTTTGCCAGCGTATGCTGGCCAAAACCAGCAAGGGCACCTGCGGTCCCTGTATCCTGTATCTTGAGGATGGGACCATTTTTTATGGACGTGCATGCGGCGCCGAGGGCACCGCGACCGGCGAAGTCTGCTTCAACACCTCGCTCGAGGGCTACTTTGAGGTCATGACCGACCCGAGTTATGCCGGCCAAATTGTAACCATGACCTATCCGCAGATCGGCAATTACGGTATCGACGAGACCGATGTCCAGTCGGCCTTCCCCGGCGACGCCGTGCGCCCTGCGAGCGCTCCGGCTATGCGCGGCATGATCGTTCGCGATATGTGCGCCACGCCTTCTAACTGGCGCTCGGCCGTCAGCGTGCCGGAGTACCTGCGCGCTCACGGCATCGTCGCTATCGAGGGTATCGACACCCGCGCTCTGGTGCGCCATCTGCGCGACAATGGTTCCAAGATGGGCATTATCTCGACCGAGATCTTCGACGTCGACGAGCTTGCCGAGCGCTTGTCCGCTGCGCCCACGCTGGTAGGCGAGAACCTGGTCAAGACCGTAAGTTGCCCCGCGCCTCACGAGTTTGTGGCCGCCGACCTGCCTGCCACGCATGACTTTGCGCTTGCGGCTGCCGCTCCTGCCCGTCACAAAGTGGTCGCCTACGACTGCGGTGTGAAGCGCGGTATTCTGGAGGGCCTGGTCCGTGCCGGCTGCGATCTCACCGTCGTGCCGTGGGATACGCCCGCCCAGCAGGTGCTCGACATGAATCCCGATGGCGTCTTTTTGTCCAACGGCCCCGGCGACCCCGATGCCGTGGTGGAGACCTATGAGCAGGTACAGCAGCTGATCGGCAAGGTGCCGGTCTTTGGCATTTGCCTCGGTCACCAGATGATCAGCCTGGCCTGCGGCGCCCAAATGGAAAAGCTTAAATTCGGTCACCGTGGCGGTAACCAGCCGGTTATGAATCTGGTGAGCCGTCGCGTGGAGATCACCGCGCAAAACCACGGCTTTGGCCTGCTGTTCCCCAGTCTGGGCAAACTGATTCCGGAGCTTTCCGGCGGCGAAACCGAGCATGCGGCCGACGGTGACCTGCGCGCCTGGGTGCGTCGCGGCATCGCGCCGGTCGTGATGAACGAGCGCTTTGGTCGCATTCGCCTGACACATGTGAACCTCAACGACGGCACCGCCGAGGGCATCCAGCTGCTCGACGCCCCGTGTTTCTCGGTCCAGTACCACCCCGAGGCTTCGCCTGGCCCCACCGATGCCCACTATCTCTTTACCGCCTTTACGCGACTCATGGACGGCGAGGAGAACTACCTGGACATCGACACCGCGAAGGACCGCCTCGCCGGCTGGAATTTCGCCGAGTCCGAGAACGCTGCGACCGAGGAGAACTAACATGCCTAAACGTACTGACATCAAGCGCATCCTCGTTATTGGTTCGGGCCCTATCGTCATTGGCCAGGCCTGTGAGTTCGACTACTCCGGCGCACAGGCCTGCAAGGTGCTCAAGGAGGATGGCTTTGAGGTCATCCTGGTCAACTCCAATCCGGCGACCATCATGACCGACCCGGGTCTTGCCGACCGCACCTATGTCGAGCCCATCACCGCCGAGTTTATCGAGCGCGTAATCAAGAAAGAGCGCCCGGACGCGCTGCTGCCCACGCTGGGCGGCCAGACCGGTCTGAACGCCGCCGTCGAGCTGGCAAAGGACGGCACGCTCGACAAGTACGGCGTCGAGATGATCGGCTGCGACCTGGCCGCTATCGAGCGCGGCGAGGACCGCAAACTCTTTAACGAGGCCATGGCCGAGATCGGCCTGGAGGTTGCGCGCTCGGGCTATGCCTACAGCGTGGCCGACGCCGAGGCTATCGCCGAGCGCGTGGGATATCCCTGCGTACTGCGCCCGAGCTTTACCCTCGGTGGCGCCGGCGGCGGCATCGCGCATACCCACGAGGAGCTCGTCTCCATCGTGAGCCAGGGCCTTGAGCTCTCGCCTGCCCATGAGGTGCTGGTCGAGGAGTCCATCGAGGGTTGGAAAGAGTATGAGATGGAGGTCATGCGCGACCACGCCGGCAACGGCATCATCGTGTGCTCCATCGAGAATCTCGACCCCATGGGCGTGCACACCGGCGACTCCATCACCGTGGCGCCGGCGCAGACGCTCTCCGACCTTGAGTACCAGCGCATGCGTGTCGCCTCGCTCGCCATCTTGGGGAAGATCGGCGTCGAGACCGGCGGCTCCAACGTGCAGTTTGCCGTGAACCCCCAGACCGGCCGCCTGATCGTCATCGAGATGAACCCGCGCGTGAGCCGTTCGTCCGCACTGGCCTCCAAGGCCACGGGCTTCCCCATCGCCAAGGCCGCCGCTCGCCTGGCCGTGGGCTACACGCTCGACGAGATCGTCAACGACATCACCAAGGCAACGCCCGCCTGCTTTGAGCCCACAATCGACTACTGCGTCGTCAAGGTGCCGCGCTTTGCCTTCGAGAAGTTTAAAGGCACTGATCCTACGCTCACCACGCGCATGAAGGCCGTGGGCGAGATTATGGCGATCGGCCGCACCTTTGAGGAGGCCTTCGGCAAGGCCATGCGCTCACTGGAGGACGGTCACCAGGGCATCTGCGCCGGTGGCAAGGAGGGTGCCGACAAGCTGAGCGACGATGAGCTCGCTCAGGCCGTGGCAACCCCGACCGATCACCGCATCTTCTTTGTGGTCGAGGCCCTGCGCCGTGGCTGGGACATCGCCCACATCCATGCCATCTGCGGTATCGATCCGTGGTACCTCAACCGTATCAACGACATGGTGCAGGTCCAGGAGAGCATCCGCGGCCTGCGTGTGGAGGATATCGACGCCGACGCGATGCGCCTGCTCAAGCAGTACGGCACGAGCGACGCCGAGATTGCCGCGCTGACCGGCTCGGACGAGCGCTTTGTGCGCGCCTATCGCAAGGGTCTGGGCGTGGTTCCCAGCATGAAGACGGTCGATACCTGCGCTGCGGAGTTTTCGAGCGCCACGGAGTACCACTACAAGACGTACGAGAACATCTACCGCACGAGCCCGGATGCCAAGAAGTGCGTGGCTCCCGACGAGACCACGCCGGCGGACAAGCCCAAGGCGATGATCCTGGGCGCCGGCCCCAACCGCATTGGCCAAGGTATCGAGTTCGATTACTGCTGCGTGCACGCGAGCTACGCACTGGCGGCTCGCGGCTTCGAGACCATCATAGTCAACTGCAACCCCGAGACCGTTTCGACTGACTACGACACCTCGGACCGCTTGTACTTTGAGCCGCTCACCTACGAGGACGTCATGGACGTTATCGATGTCGAGCGCCCCGACGGCGTCGTGGTGACGCTCGGTGGCCAGACCCCGCTTAAGCTGGCGCGCATGCTCGAGGAGAGCGGCGTGAACATTATGGGCACCAAGCCCGATGCCATCGACTTTGCCGAGGACCGCGAGCGCTTCGCCGCTCTGCTCGACAAGCTGGGCATCATGTACCCGCCGGCGGGCCAGGCCACCTCGTTTGAGGAGGCCGAGGCCGTGGCCGCGCACATCGGCTATCCGCTGCTGGTGCGCCCGAGCTATGTGCTGGGCGGCCGCGGCATGATGATCGCCTACGATGCCGAGCATCTGCGCGATTACATGGCCGAGGCTGCGCGCATTAGCCCCGACTACCCGGTGTACCTGGACCGCTTCCTGGAGGGTGCGATCGAGTCCGACGTCGACGCCCTGTGCGATGGCGAAGAGGTATACATCGGCGGCATCCTGGAGCATATCGAGGAAGCCGGTATTCACTCCGGCGACTCCGCGACCTGCATCCCGCCGTTCAGCTTTAGCGAGAGCCTGCAGGCGAAGCTCCGCGAGACCACGCGCCGCATCGCGATGGCGCTGGGCGTGCGCGGTCTGGTCAACGTGCAGTACGCCATTAAGGGCGAGACCGTTTACGTGATCGAGGCCAACCCGCGCGCCAGCCGTACCGTGCCGTTTATCTCCAAGGCCACCGGCGTGCCGCTGGCCAAATGCGCGGCGCGCATCATGGCAGGCGATTCCATCGCGAGCTTGGGCCTGCCGAGCGACGAACGTCAGCTGGACTGGTTCTGCATGAAGGAAGCCGTTATGCCCTGGGGTCGTTTCCCGGGCGCCGACGTCATCCTGGGGCCCGAGATGAAGTCGACGGGCGAGGTCATGGGTATCGCTAAGAGCTATCCCGAGGCATACGCCAAGACGCAGCTGGCGATCGACTACAGGCTGCCCGACCCGAGCGCCGGCAAGGTATTCATCAGCGTGTGCGACCGCGACAAGCGCCACATCCTTTCGGTCGCGCGTATCCTGCGTTACCTGGGCTTTGACATCTGCTCCACCGAGGGTACGGCGCGCGTGCTGCGTGGAGGCAACGTGACGTGCGAGATCGTGGAGAAGATTAGCGGCCCGCACGACGGCGAGCGCCCCAACATCGGCGACCTCATCGCCGATGGCAAGATCGCGGTGATCATCAACACGCCGTACGGTCCGGGCTCGCGCGGCGACGGCTATCTGCTGCGCACCGAGGCGGTGCGACGCGGTGTGACCTGCGTGACCGCGATGTCTGCCGCCAACACGTATGTGAGTGCCATCGAGGCGGTGCGCGAGGACCAGCAGGGTCACGGCAGCGCCAACGACATGGGCATGGACGTCATCGCCCTGCAGGACCTGCCGCAGCACACGGTGTAATGTGACCTGGTCGGCCGGGGCGGCAGCCGGACACTTTCTCTCGGAAACTGGGCTTCGCGAAGTTTTCCGAGAGAAAGGACCGCCTCCCGCCCCGGCCTACGGTGACTCGGTTGCACCGTGTGCTGCCGAAGGGGCTTTGTGCGATGACTAGGGCTGAATAGAAAATGAGTGTGGGCGCCGTCGTTCGTTTGAACGACGGCGCCCACGTTTTGGATTTATTGGGCTGTGGCGGTGAAGGTTGTTTTGTCGGCGGCGATGTGCACGTGCAGCTTTGCCTGACCGTCGCAGCTGATGAGCACGCCTACCTCGAACGGGGTTCCCGTCTTGTCGTAGGTCGAACGCACGATGCGCATCGCCGCCTTACCGGTGTTCTGTCCCAAAAGACGCGCCTCATGCTTGTCGAGGTTGACCGTCTCGTAGACGGCATCGACGCTTGCGGGCAGGATGCCGGTCTTTTCCGCGATGTAGGCGTAGAGCGAGCCATCCACGTCTTTGCGCGTGAGCTCGGGGCAAAGTGACACGGGGATATAGACGTAGTTGAGCTCCATGGGTTTGTCGTTGGCGAGACGCAGGCGGCGAATCTCCCAGACGGGTGTCCCTTCGGGCACTTTGAGCCCGGAGGCGATGCCGCGGACGGCCGGTATGCTTGAAAAGGCGAGAATCTGCGAGCTCGGAACCCGTCCCGCTTCGCGCATCCGCGCGCTGAAATTCAGGGCCAGGTCGATGCCGGGTGCTGAAGTTTGGGGCTTGATGAACGTGCCCTGGCCGCGCTTGCGCACCACGCGCCCCTCGATGACGAGATCTTGGAAGCAACGGCGCACGGTCGCGCGCGATAACTCCAGCCGCTCACAGATTTCGAGCTCGCGTGGCAGCGGCGTCTTGGTGTCGAACGCCTGGCTGGCGATAAGCAGAGCGATTCGATGTTTAAGCTGGACATAGAGCGGCGTATCACCGTTGCGGTCGAAGGGTTCGGAGGCGAGAAACGAGATCATATCCATGGGGTACCTCCATGTCGTGGGCGTACGTGACATGGTCTGACACTGCGGGGCAAACCGGAGATGCCAGGCCCGATTCTTGCTGGTATGTATGGTGCATAAGGAACATAAAACATTTATCAGGCAATCTACCTGCTATTTTAAAAATAATTAGAAGAAAAAATAATTTAGGCACAAAAATAGTTGCTACCGTTAACCGATGAATAGTTGCCGTTCGCAGCTATTTTCTTGTACCGAACATGCCCCGGCGCAACAATAATCTCAGCAAAAAGCAAAGCCGTGCGACACACGGCAGGTCGAGAGGAGACCGCATGCGGTATCTGGTAATGGTCAGTCACGGAACGCTCGCTCCCGGACTGCACAGTGTCCTCAAGATGCTCGGCAATGACGCCCCGAACATCTTGTCGACGAGTCTCGTGGACGGCATGGGCGCTGACGAGTATGTCGAGAACGTCAAGGCGATGCTCGCTCCCGTTACCGCCGATGACGAGGTTGTCCTGCTTGGTGACATCCTGGGCGGATCGCCGCTCACCAATGCCATGAACACGCTGGCCGAGAAGGGTTTGCTCGCCCACACCATTGCCTTCGGCGGTATGAATCTGCCCATGGCTATGACCGCCATGATGGGGCTTGCCACCATGGACCTGGATTCCCTCAAGCAGATGATGCTGCAGGAGGGCAAGAACGGTATGTCCGAGCTCGTTGTCCCGACCGATGACGCCGACGACGAGGACGACGACATCTAGGCAGCGCATCCGCCCAAATTTTCGTGATGGAGCGGGGGTTAAGAGGAAAGACCCCCGGTGATAAAGAAAGGGAGAACGCATGATTTCGTTCATCCGTATTGATGACCGTATGATCCATGGACAGACCGTTACCCGTTGGGCCCTCGAGTATCCCTGCGACGGTCTTATCGCCGTCAACGACGCTGCAGCGTCCAACCCCGTGCTCAAGGAGGCCTACAAGAGTGCCTCGGGCAAGAAGACGTTCGTGTGGACCAAGGAGCACTTCAAGGAGGTCTCCGAGAAGGTTCTCAAGTCCGACACCAAGTACTTCCTGATCACCAAGAACCCGCTCGACATGAAGGAACTTCTCGTCGATTTTGGCTTTAAGCCCGGCATGGACCGCATCATCGTCGGTCCCTGCAACGATCGTCCCGGCACCACCAAGCTTGGCAACAACCAGTCGATCACGCAGGAAGAGGCCCAGGCGCTCGAGGATCTCACCAACGCCGGTTACACGGTCGAGTTCGCCCTTATCAAGGAGAAGTCCATCGGTGAGTGGCCCAAGTTCCGCGGTCAGTTTGGCTTCTAGTTAGGTGCCAGCCGCATTTTGGTATCTACAGCCCTTGGTGAAAGGGGCTGAGGAATAAAGAAAGGGGAAAGCATGGCAATCAATGCATTCCAAGCCGCGCTGTTCGGCCTGTTCGCCTGCCTGGCATCACTGCCTGGCATGGGCGGCACGACGATCGGCAACTACACTCTGGGTCGTCCTCTGGTCGCCGGCCTCATCGTCGGCATCATCATGGGCGATATGCAGACGGGTATCCTCGTCGGCGCTGCCATCCAGGTTGTCTACATCGCTCTCGTGACCCCCGGCGGAACCGTCTCCGCCGACGTCCGCGCCGTGTCCTATATCGGCATCCCGCTGGCGATCCTCGCCATCAAGAACTCGGGCATCGATCCCGCCTCCGCTGAGGCTGCCGGCATGGCCGCATCCCTCGGTGCCGCCGTCGGCACGCTCGGCACTGTGCTCTTCTATGGCACCGCCACCATCAACCTGGTGTGGCAGGGCATGGGCTGGAAGTGGCTCGAGAAGGGCGATCTCCACAAGCTCTACCTGGTCAACAACGTTCTGCCTTGGATCGGTCACATCGTCTGCTCGTTCCTCCCGACGTTCATCATCACCATGGGCGGCACCGCCATGGTCGACCTCATGAAGACCTACATGCCCATGGACGGCATCGCGATGAAGACGCTGTTTACCGTCGGCTCGCTGCTGCCTACCGTCGGTATCGCCATCCTGCTCAAGCAGGTCATCTCTAAGCCCACGGACTTCCTGACGTTCTTCTTCGGCTTCACCCTGTCCGCTGTTATGGGCTGCAACCTGATCGCCGCTGCCGGCATCGGCTGCTTCTTCGCCCTGATCAACTATGAGATCGCTTCGCTCAAGATCGACCTCGCAAACGCTCCCAAGGCAGCTATCGCCTCGGGCTCCGATGATGAGGAAGAGGAGGACATCTAATGGCAGAGAAGAAAAAGCTCTCTAAGAAAACGCTTGCCAAGTCGTTCCGTAACTGGTCCTATGGCAACCTGACCTGCTTCTCGCAGGAGCACATGCAGACCTTCGGTTACCTGTGCGCCATGCTTCCGATTGTCGAGGAGCTCTACGACACGCCCGAGGAGCAGAAGCAGGCCCTCCAGACCTACTCCGCGTTCTTCAACACCGAGCCGCAGATCGGCACCATGATTGTCGGCGTCACCGCCGGCCTCGAGGAGGCTCGCGCAAACGGCGAGGCCATCGACGACGACGCCATCAACGGCATCCGCGCCGGCCTCATGGGCCCGCTCGCCGGCCTTGGCGACTCGCTGATCGTCGGTACCCTGATCCCGATCCTGCTCGGTATTGCCCTCGGTCTCTCGACCGGCGGCTCCCCGCTCGGCGCCATCTTCTATATTGTCGTGTGGAACCTGCTCATGTTCCTTGGCATGCGCTTTGCCTACAACCAGGGCTATGAGCTCGGCGGCAAGGCGGTCGAGGCCCTCGTCGGCCCCAAGGCCAAGGCTCTGCGTGATTCCATCGTGATGGTCGGTACCATGGTCATCGGTGCAGTCGGTGCTACCTGGGTCTCCATCACCTGCAGCCCCAACCTGGTGCTGCCCGGTGGCGGTAAGTTCCAGGACACGCTCGATGGCATCTATCCGCACCTGCTGCCGATGATCTTCATCATCTTCTGCTGGTACATGATGACCAAGAAGAAGGTCAACCCCATCGTTATGATGCTGATCCTCGTTGTGATCGCATTTGTGGGCGTTCTCATTGGCTTCTTCGACCCGGCACTGAGCTACTAGTCATCATCCCCTGGCCCCCTGTAAGGCCGTGCGGCCTCAACCGCACGGCCTTCTGATTTTGCGCCGCCCTTCAAGGGCAATATGGCCAGCGACCTCCATCGCCTACACGACACCCGCTATATTGCTCTTGAAAGATGACGTATTCGACAAACGATGCACTTGCGCATGATGCACACTTTGCACGAGGAGGACCATATGCACGAGAAACATGGACACGACCTTTCGCGCGACGACTTGATTCGCGAGGCAAAGATGCAGACCGATGCTATTCAGCGGCTCAATGTTTGGCTGCGCCTGGGCTATTCGCTCGTGGCGATTGGCTTTTTGATGGGGATGTGGGGTATGCAGGGCGGCCCCGGCTGGGGTGTCCCCGTGGGCATCGTGTGCCTGGTGGTGGGCACTCCGCTTTCGATCGTGCTTAAGGTCGGCACGACCAACGCCAAAAAGAATGTCGAGCGCATGCTCGAGGCCGCTGGTGTCGACGTTGAGGAGCTTATGCGACGCAAGAAGGACGAGCAATAGACTTCCGCGTTGGGGTATCATAAATAATTGTTGCGAATGTTAACTAATGTACGGCAAATGACGGTTTTATGGCCCTTCTAGAGTTGCAAAGGACAATATCCCCAGTGGATTACGATGACGTCGCTCGAAAACTGATTGTGTACTCACGTTCCCTTGCCAAGGGATCCTTGAGTGCTGCCGGCGGCGCCAGTGTGGGCGAGGCACCGGTTTTACAGTATCTATCGGGTATTGACGGTGATGTCATTCCCTCCGAGATTGCCAAGAAGCTGAAATTCTCCCGTGCGCGCATGTCGCATATCTTGGATTCACTCGAGAGTAAGGGTTACGTTCAGCGCAGGACTGATCCAAACGATCGTCGGCGTGTGCTGGTGAGCATTACCGAGGAAGGCCGTGATTTCGCGGCGAAAAAAAATGCCGAGAGTGTGGCATCGCTCTCGAAACAACTCTCAGCGCTCGGCGAGCACGATGCCCAGGAGCTCGTGCGCATCCTGAATAAAGCTTACAGCCTTACCTATGATGCCGACGACTACCTGGACAATCTATAAGGATAAAGACAGACATTTAGGTGCATCTTGAAATGCACCCGGGACAGTTGTGCCCATCAGCCACCGTCAACATCTCATTCCAAACCAAATCAGCCAACGTACGTCATGGCAATCCCCGGTAGGTTGCAGGATGGCGGCTGAGCCTTTCCCTCGGGAAACTTCGCGAAGCCCAGTTCCCGAGGGAAAGGTATGGTCTGTGTAATACCAGACAAACAGTACATTTTTGCTAGATTGGTATTTGACTGAAGAACCAATTGGTATGGCTTATTAAGCCCACCTTGCCGCTGACGCTCATTTTACTGCCGCTGGTGGACTTCCGAACTTGGTTGCGCAAGTGCTCCCATATATTGATATGACCTAGTAGGTGGCTATCTGGTTACTACCAGTTGGCCCCTTGGTAACGGGTGGCCCCATTGTGCGGAATGTACCGAACATCCCCGTTTGATACGTTTTCCCATGCTGCCGGGGGGTGTTCCTATAGTTTTGTCAACTGGGCAATGCTGTTTTCAAGATTGAATCGCGACATGCTAACGCCAGGCCT
>UQWS01000011.1 GCA_900544875.1 uncultured Collinsella sp.
CTTGCCCGTATCGTAGGCAATGCGCCGAATGCTCGCCATCGAAATTTATCGGTGGCCCACTTCAGACTGTAATGGGGTCAATTCTGAATGTGACAAATGGACTGTTCCTTTGTCACATCGGGGACTGCGGAATCGAGGTCTAATACTTTTCCCGAGAAGTGAACGAGTGAAAACGGACTCCCGAAGCATCGACACTTTTGGCGTACAATTTCCTGCGGTTTTGCCAGTCAAATCCTGCGGTTTTGACGCCTAAAAATGTCAATGCTTCGGGAGTCCAAATACAGCCGTTCACTTCTCGGGAAAAGTATTAGACCTCGAAATATGGGCGGCGTTCGCGAACGGCAACTAGCTTGCGTCCGGTAGCCGGCACTTGGGGCAAAGGGACTGCCCTTTTGCCCCTTCACCATTGCATCGTATCTGGTGTGGAAAAAATATCGCCTGCGTTCTCGCGCCTGCGAAGAGTTCCTGAACCGCTTGAATGGGATGTGACAAAGGGACTGTCCCTTTGTCACATTAATTTGAGAGTGGATGTTGATGAATTTATCGCTGGCCCCCATGGAGGGGATTACCGGGCATGTGTTCCGTCGCGTGCATGCGGAGTGCTTTGGCGCGCTCGATTGTTATTACACGCCGTTTTTGCCGCCGCCGCGGGTGGGCAACCGCTTTGGTGGCAAGGCGTTTAAAGAGGTCGATCCTGCCAATAACCAGGGGCTTAACGTAGTACCTCAGCTGATGTCCAAGAATGCGGACGAGTTTGTGTGGGCGGCGCAGGTGCTCGCCGAGATGGGGTACCGCGAGGTCAATCTCAACCTTGGCTGCCCCTCGGGTACGGTTGTTGCCAAAGGCAAGGGTTCGGGCTTTCTGCGCAACCTGGATGGGCTCGAGGTGTTCTTGAGCGACGTGTGCGACCGCTCGCCCTTGCCGGTGTCGGTCAAGACCAGGTTGGGGTTGGAAAGCGACGACGAGTACAAGCGCGTGCTCGACCTCTACTGTCGCATGCCGTTAGCAGAGCTGATTGTGCACCCGCGCGTGCAAAAGGACCGTTATACGGGCTCGCCGCGCAAAGAGTTTTACGGCGAGACGCTGGAGCGGGCACCGTTTCCTGTGGCATACAACGGCGATATTTTTGATCTTGAGGACATGGATGCGCTGGTGGAAGCCTATCCCGGAACACGCCACGTAATGTTGGGGCGCGGCTTGCTTGCGAATCCCGCGCTGGCTCGCATGGTTAAGGGCGGCCCTGCCGCCACCGCCGCTGAGCTGCAACGCTTCCACGACATGCTGTTTGCGGCTTATGCGGACGAGATTGGGGGCAACGCGGTCTTTCGCATGAAAGAGTGGTGGTTCTACGCCAAATGCGCCTTCGCCGATCCCGCGACCGTTCACAAGCTCGTTCGCAAGACCAAAAAGGTCGATGAATACCGCGCTGCTGTCGAGCGCGTCTTTCGCGAGCAGCCGCTTGCACCCGTTGCCCGCTTTTGCGGCTAAATGTAGTCATTGGGGACGTTCTTTAACGACTAGTCATTTAAGAACGTCCCTAATGACTAGATCAAAAAGCTGTACGTCAGCATCCAAAGATGTCGAAAAATGTCGACTTTGGATGCTGACGTACATGTTTGGGTCGTATGGGCTTGGACGTCGGGGCGAGCCGACCGCGGCGCGCGGACTAGAGCAGGTTCTTCTGTATCCACGCGATGATGTCGCCCGACTCGTAGAGTGGCGTGCCGTCAATGAACAGGCAGGGAACTTGGCGCTTTCCGCCGACGGCGATGAGCGTCTGCTCGGCATCGGAATCGGTCGAGATATTACGCTCGGGGATGGTCACGCCGTTATCGGCCAGGAAGCGCTTGACCTTTATGCAATACGGGCAGCCGGTCATAACGTAGAGCGCGAGCTCGTGATCAGTAGCCATAGGTCTCCAATCGGTTGAGGTTTCGATTGAAATACCCAAAGCCGCCGCAGTCTATGCACGCGTCAACGACGACTCGATTGCCTGTACCAGAAACGCCGTGGCTCCGGTGCCGCAGGGCTTGTCGTAGTAGTCAACAAAGCGCTGGTCGGCAAGATAACCATTGGCGAGGCCCAGGTATGCTTCGTCCTGGGGCTCGTGTCCCCAGTTAAGGCCAACCCATCGGCGGTGCATTGCGACAAGCTTGCGGGCTTCGTTACTCTTTGGATCGCCGTCGTCCATGGCAATCGAGAGCTGGCCCAAAATCGCGCGCTCGAGTTCTTTCATGTCGTTCCATGTCTCGGGATTCATATCCAGCAGTGCTTCGTTTGCGGCGTCGATCGCCTCGTCGCCATAGCGCGCCCGGGCTTCGGCCCCGTAGCGCTCCTCGTTTTCCTGCACGGTGCGCCAGCGCTCCAGTTGGGGCAGCACGGCGCCCATGAGCGAGACGGCTTCGTCGAGCGACATGCCGGTGTTTTGTGCCAGCCGCGGAGCACAATCCTCGATCATTGCCTCCATCGTGGTGTCGTAAGTGTACTTGCCGCGGTCGTAGCACCACTTGCAGTAATGGTCGGTCGCGGCGCCCGCGGAATCGGTACCGCAGTCGTCGGGCGTGAGCACCATGCCGCAGCTCTGGCAATAGTGCTCAGGCATTTCGAGCAAGTGGGACAGCGGCTCTCCGGTTACGGCGGCAATGAGTTTCATCATGTCGATGCCCGGGGTGACTTCGCCGCGCTCCCAGCGGCTCACGGCCTGGCGCGTGACATAGAGCTTGGCGGCGAGCTGCTCTTGGGTGAGGCTGTTGGCACGACGGACGGCGATGAGTTTTTCTGCAAAGGCCATGATAGTTCCTTTCTGCTGCTTGCGGCTTTAAGCATACGCGGCGGCCGACGCCCTTCCAAGCAACCGTTGGTTGCGCGACGGGGGCTGCGGCGAAGAATTGCGTACAACGTCCCACGCCTCCATGCCGTACAATGACCGGCATGGAACCTATTGCACACATACATACCGATCTGCCGCAGAAGTTCGGCATTCCGCGCAACAGCTTTTTGGCGCCCCATTTGCAGGGACGCATCGTCTTTGAACCGGAATTTGCCTCCAACGCAGCAGTTGAGGGTCTGGATTCCTTCTCTCACCTATGGTTGCTCTGGCGCTTCGAAAACGGCACGCCCGGCGGCACGGCTAAGGACATAGCCGCCGATGCCAAAAAGCAGGACAGGTCCGGAACTAATGCCAAGTGGTCGAAAACCGTGCGTCCGCCGCGTCTGGGCGGAGCCGAGCGTGTGGGCGTCTTTGCCACGCGCAGTCCGTTTCGCCCTAATCCCATCGGTCTCACCTGCGTCAAGCTTGATCGTGTCGAGCTCACCGACGATGGTCCCATCATCCATGTGTTGGGGGCCGACCTGCGCGACGGCACGCCCATCTACGACATTAAGCCCTACATTCCGTTTGCGGATTGCCACCCGGATGCGACCGGCGGCTGGATTGAGGATGCGCCGTGGCAAGAGCTCGACGTCGAGTTTCCGCAAGCGCTGCAGGATATGGTCCCGCCTACAAAGCTTCCTGGCTTGGTTGAGGTTCTTCGCCAGGATCCGCGCCGCGCGGGCAGCAAGCACGAGCCAAACCGTGTTTATCACTTGGCCTTCGCCGGGCTCAACATATCTTTTACGGTCGATGAAACCCGGCTAACCGTAGTCGCCGTCAACGACGCGCAAGACTAATCAGCCATTCGTCCGCACCCGTCAAATTAAGAGCCAAACCCCATGCCAAAACCGCCCATGCTGGTGGACAATAACGCCTACCAAAACAATCCGCTTTGCATGGGAGCCCAGGATGAAATACGACTTTACTTCGCTTATCGACCGCCACGGCATGGACTCCATCGCCGTTGATTCTTGGGGTGAGATCCCCGGCATGGCTCCAAACGCACCCGACGAGGGCTTCGATCGCATTCCCATGTGGGTGGCGGACATGAACTTCGCCACGGTGCCCACGGTCCAGGAACACATCATTCAGCGTGCCCAGCACCCCATGTTTGGCTACTTTGATCCGCGTGCCGAGTACTCTGACCGCATCATCGAATGGCAGAGCCGCCGCAATGGCGTCGAGGGTCTGCGCCCTGAACATATCGGTTACGAAAACGGCGTGCTGGGCGGTGTTGTGTCGACGCTGCGCGCGTATGTCCAGCCGGGCGATGCGGTGCTGGTCCACAGCCCCACCTACATCGGCTTTACCAAGTCTATCGAAGCCGCGGGCTATCGCATTGTCCACAGCCCGCTTAAGCTCGACGACCAAGGCGTGTGGCGTATGGACTTTGAGGACATGGAGCGCAAGCTCGCCCAAAACCACATCCATGCCGCGGTGTTCTGCTCGCCGCACAATCCCTGCGGGCGCGTATGGGAGCGCGACGAGATCGAGCGCGCCATGGACATCTATCGCCAGCATGATTGCGTGGTGATCTCGGATGAGATTTGGTCCGATATCATCCTGCCGGGTCACAAGCATATCCCGACGCAGTCGGTGAGCGAGGATGCCCGCATGCGCACGGTTGCCCTTTATGCGCCCAGCAAGACGTTTAACCTGGCGGGCCTGGTCGGCAGCTACCACATCGTCTATAACGAGACGCTGCGCGACCGCGTGTGCGCCGTGTCCGACAAGACTCACTACAACGAGATGAACGTCCTCTCCATGCATGCGCTTATCGGTGCCTATCAGCCTCAGGGCTATGAGTGGGTGGACGAGCTCAACCAGGTGCTTGCCGGTAATATCGAGTGCTTCTGCGATTACGTTGACGAGCATTTTGCGGGCGTGTCCTATTCGCGTCCGCAAGGCACGTACATGGTGTTTCTGGACTGCACCGAATGGTGCCGCGAGCATGGCCGCGATATTCAGTGGCTGCTCGACGAGGGGGCGCGCGTGGGCGTGGGGTATCAGGACGGCCGCCCGTTCCACGGGCCCTGCCACATTCGCGTGAATCTGGCGCTGCCGCTTTCGCGCGTAAGGGAGGCGTGCGACCGCCTGGACCGCTACGTTTTTGGGGTATAGGGGGCGCTCGATTCGAGTGCTGCCCCATGCGCCCACGCCGTCAAAATGCGTGGGCGCATGGGGCGCAGAGGGTAGCGAGCGCGTTTTCCGCATTCGCTACTTTTCCTGAATCTGCTTGCCGCAAAGATGTTCAATCGAAATCTCGTAGAGTTGGACGCCCTTTATGTCTTTGGCGATCTCCTCCTCGACTTCTTCGGCAGAAGGGTAGTACTTAAGCGCGAGCTGACGGACTTTGTCCTCGATAAACGCGGGCGCTTCATCTACCAGGCGACAACGACCAAAGACAACGGTACTCATAACGTAGGGAGCCCAGTCGCCGTCCTTGTACCACTCGTTGCCGTAAACGGTAAAGCAGACTTTATCATCATGCTTGAGTGAATCGACCTTGTGGCCAGCCTTGGCGCCATGGAAATAAATCTTGTCGTGCTCGGCGTCAAAGAAGTAGTTGACGGGAATGGCATAGGGGTAGCCATCATCGCCGTTGACGGCAAAGACGCCGCGCTTGCAGGTAGCGAGCAGTTCGCGCGCTTTCTCGTCGGTGATGGCGCGTTTCTTTCGACGTAAGGGCCTAAACATCGTTGGCTTCCTTTCTACTGCGCATGGTGGTTGAGCACAAACTATAGCGAAACAGCCCCATTTTTCTTGATACAGGCGAGTATGTTTTTGAGCTTGCTAAAGTCGAGCGGTTTGGGCAGATGGGCGTTCATGCCGGCGTCGTGTGCCGCCTTGGCGTCTTCGGCAAAGGCGTTGGCGGTGAGCGCGATGATGGGGATGTCGGCCGCATCGGCCTTTTCGCTCAGGCGGATCGCCCGGGTTGCCTCGTAGCCGTCCATGCCCGGCATCATGATGTCCATCAGGATTGCATCGAAGCTGCCGGCGGGACGACCAACATATAGATCGACCGTTTCGTTGCCGTCGGCGGCGCGAGTCACGACGATGCCTTCGCTTTCGAGCAGAGCTTGGGCAATCTCGGCATTGAGTTCGTTATCTTCTGCCAAAAGGACGTTCATGCCGGCGAGTGAGCAGCTGCTTACCTGCGTGTCTGCACATTCTTTTATCTGAGGGTTCTTGTCGATATCGAGCGGAATCCGGACGTCAAACGTACTCCCCACGCCAACCTCACTCGAAATCTCAATCGTGCCGCCCATCATATCGATGAGCGATTTGACGATAGACATGCCAATGCCGGTTCCTTGGAACTTGCTGCGCGCATCGTCGCCTTCCTGGGCAAACGGCTCGTAAATGTGCGTCAAAAACTCGGGCGTCATACCAATGCCGGTATCCGAGACGCTAAAGCAAAACACGGCGTGCTCGTCGTCGACCGGTTTGATGGTCGATGAGAACGTGACGGTGCCTCCGTGCTTGTTGTACTTGATGCTGTTGTCGAGTAGGTTGACAAGGATCTGCCGAATATGGGTGGGGCTGCCGATCATATATTGGTCGACAGCGTAGGGCTCGCTGGTGTCGAGCATGGTTATGCCGCGGTCCGATGCGCGGAGCTTGCACAGTACGAGCGCATTGTCGCACAGCTCTTTAAGGTTGAATGATTCGTGCTCGAGCGTCACTTTGCGCTCCTCGATCCTGCCCATCTCGAGGATGTCGTTAATCAGTGACAGCAGGTGATTGGCGGCAACGCGCGCCTTGGCGCGGCTTTCGCGGGCGACCTGCATGTCGCCTTCTCTCAATTCCTCAATTTCGATAAGGCCCAGGATGCCGTTGAGCGGCGTGCGGATGTCGTGGCTCATGCGCGTGAGGAAAGCGGTTTTGGCGGCGTTGGCGGCATCGGCTTTCTGCCGTTCCTCCTGTGCGCGGTAAAGCGACCAGACAAGGATGACGATGCCGGTGAGCAAAATGCAGATGACGACTGCCGAAATGACGATGCGGTTGCGGTAGAGAAGTCGGAACGCATCCGATTCTTGCGCCGAGTACGATGTGGGGAAATAGCTGTTTGCAGAGAGCGATTCACCTGCATTGACGATGCCCTTATTGATGATTCCCAGCAGCTCGGGCTTGCCGCGCGAAATTAAACACGATAGTTGCGCCGTGTTGGTGAGTTCCTGTGTTTCGAAATCCTCGATGTCGTAGATGTCGCGGAGAGTTTCCAGGCGCGTGCTGGGGACAATGATGCAACGTGCCTTCCCCTCATTGAGGGCTTTGAGCACCTCGCCGTCATTCGAATACTCGGTTACCGTTGCGTTCGGAAAGAGACTTTCGAGCTCAAAACGGTTAACGATTGTGCTCTTTGTACAAGCGATGTTCTTAAGGTCGCTGTTCAGGTTTTTGCCACTGTGAATGGCGGTCAGCGAAACCGTTCCCATCGAGTTTGACTGGATGACCCCTGTCTGCTCGGCGAGCCAGTAGTCGCGAAACAACGGTAGGGCGACATCGATGGTTCCGTTGGAAAGGGCTTTGATCATTTGCTTGTTGTTCGAGAGTGCGATTGTTTTGACCGTAATGTCAAACTTGTCGTGCAACGTCGTTGCAAGCGAGGCGAGCGACCCTTCCATCTCGCCGTCGTCATTTTGCGTACAGTAGGGAAGTTGGTTTTTAAGATAGCCGAGCGTGATGGTATTGCCGTTTTCTTTGAGCCAGGTGGTCTCGGTGCCGGTGAGCGATGACGAGCCACTGTTTTGGGTCGAGTAACTCGATTTGACTTCCTCGTTATAGCGCGGGTTATCGCGGGCGATGGTCGTCATGGCGGCGTTGATGTCGTTCATCAGGTCAGGGCGGCTTTTAGGAACGGCAAAATAGTAGTCGCTCGAGCCTACGTAGAACATGGGTGACGCATCGGGCGACGAAATGGTGTCGTTCATGATGACGGCGTCGACCTCGCCGTCTGCAAGCGCCTCAAAGAGGGCGCTGCCGGTGTCGATTTCTTTATAGGTGCAGGTAACGTCTTCGTTGGCGAGCCACTGCTGGCCGACGATAGTTTGCATAACGCCAGAGTTGCAGCCGATGGTGAGGCCTTGGAGCGCCTGAGGGTCACCCTTGGCCAGATCGTCGCGGTCGGGCCTGGCGTAGATATAGTAGCGCTCGGTGCCCTCGGGATTTGAGGAAAAGAGCAGCTTCTGCTCGCGTTCTGCCGAATACGAGATGTTGGGCATGAGGTCGATTTCGCCCGCCTCGAGCATGTCCATAAGCTCGGAGAAGGTGCCGCTAACGTATTCGTATTGCCAGCCCTTTGTGTAATACGAGAGGGTCTGGAGGTACTCGTAGCCCCATCCCGAGAGGCGCTCGCCCGGCGTGCCTTCCTGGAAGCCTTTGTTGTTGACGAGCCAGCCAACGCGGACCGTCTTGACCTGCTGGTCGGAGTCGGCGGCAAAGGCAGGGGCGGGCATGGCGGCGCTCAGTACGGCGAGTGCGGCAAGCGCGACGGCCAGGGTGCGATATAGAGTCAAACGAAGGACGGTGGAAGGTTTCACATGAAATCCTATCGAGTCGAGACAGTATCACATAAGGATACCAGTTCAACCTGCCCACTCAGCCACCGCACCGCTAAACGGTCACTCCCGGCAGTTGGGGGCAGTCCCTAACTGCCGGCACAAAAGGAACGTCCCTGACTGCCGGTTGCCCAAGTGCCGGTTGTGGGACAATACCGAGCGAATGTGATTGGGCGTCTGGGAAAAGGGTCGCGATGAACAAGTTGAGGACGCTTGCTGACGTGTTGCGCCAGGCTGGCTTTGCGCGCATCACGGGCCTGTTTCTCGTCTTCTATCTGCTGTGCTCGACGGCCGTATGGCTGTCCGAGCCCACGACCCTTACGTTTGGCGATGGCCTGTGGTTTAGCTTTGAGACGGTCTCGACGATCGGCTTTGGTGATATCCCGGCCGAGACGCCGGTTGCCCGCGCTATCACCGTCGTCCTGAGCGTCATCAGCATCTTCTACATCGCCATGCTCACGGGCGTGGCGGTGAACTACTGCAATACGCTCATCAAGATGCGCCAAAAGGACACCATGGCGCGCTTTATGGACGATCTTGAGCATTTGGAAGAGCTCGATCGTGACGAGCTTGCCGACCTATCGCGCCGTGTGCGCGAATATCGCCGACGCCAACGCTAGAACGGGCGCCGCGCGTCATGACGAGGGGGACTGAATATGGATATCACGGTATATCTGGGCGCCAGCGTCGGTAACGACCCAGCGTTTCTGCCTGCAGTGCGAGAGCTCGGCGCATGGATTGGCTCCAACGGCCACGCGCTGGTATACGGCGGGTCCAAGTCGGGGCTGATGGGCGCGCTCGCCGATAGCGTGCTCGATGCCGGCGGACACGTGACCGGCGTGGAGCCAAGCTTTTTTATCGAGGCCGAGTTTCAACATGACGGTATCGACGACCTCATCGTGACGAGCGACATGGCCGAGCGCAAGGCCAAGATGATCGAGCTTGGTGATGCCTTCGTTGCCTTTCCCGGCGGGACGGGTACGCTCGAGGAGATTGCCGAGGTCATGTCGGCCGTGTCGCTGGGGCATCTGAGCGCGCCGTGCATCCTGTATAACCTGGACGGTTACTACAACGATCTCAAGGCGCTGCTCGGACACATGATTGATAAAGGACTTTCGAGCCCGCAGCGCCAGCACGGCATCTACTTTGCCGACGATTTGCGCGAGATTGCCTCGATTATTAATGGATAAGTCTTGAGCCTGCCCCACTATGACTCCCAATGGTGCCGTTTGCAGCGCAGACGGTTGGCTCGTTCGGGCAACGCTCGCTCTACAATAAAACGCATCTATGCCGACTTTGACCACGGGAGGCCCCGATGGATAACCTTGCAAAACCCAAAAACCGAGCACTGTTTTTAGTGAGCGTGGCTGTGACCGGTGCGTTTGCGGGCGCCGCGGTCTGGCTGTTCTTCTTTGCGATGGAGCACGGTATCGACTATTTATGGACCGAGATTCCGCATATGCTGGGCGTCGCCTCGCCCGAGCTTGCCAGCGGCCCGTTTGGCTTTCTGCCGTACCCGTTTTTCGTCTGCCTGCTGGGCGGCCTGTTAATCGGTCTGTACGAAAAGATTACGGGCACCAAGACCGACGACCTCAACCAGGTGATGGCCAAGGTCAAACAAGACGGGCGCTACCCGTACGACAACCTGGGCAAGCTTTCGCTCGCGGCATTGCTGCCGCTGCTGTTTGGCGGAAGTATTGGACCGGAGGCCGGCCTGACCGGCGTTATCGCGGGTCTGTGCAGCTGGGTCGGCGACCGCATGCGCCGCTTTGGCGCCGAGTTTAGGGAGCTCACACTGTTGGGCACCCAGGCCGCGCTGACGGCGCTCTTTACCGCGCCCGTCTTTGGCTTTGTGGCGCCGCTCGCCGGTAGCGCCGACGGCCAGGGCGCTAATGACGATGAGTCCGCGTCCGATGAGATCACGATCAAGCTTCCCAAGGCGCAAAAGACCGTGGTCTACGGCATTGCGATTGCCGGCGGTCTGGGCACCTACCTGCTGCTCGGCCAGCTTGTGGGCGGCGGCATGGGCATGCCCAGGTTCGAGTCCGCCGAGGTGGGCAACCTGGAGCTTACCTGGCTCATTCCTCTGTCGCTGATCGGAACAATCTGCGGCTGGCTGTACTTTGTCTCTGAGCATGCAAGCGAGGCGCTGTCCCATGCCATAGGGGAGCGTCCTGTCGTCAAGGCAATGCTGGCTGGTCTGGCCCTCGCTATCTGCGGCACGGTTTTGCCCTACACCATGTTTGCCGGCGAGACCCAAGCCGACGTGCTCATGGAGACCTATCTGACCATCCCCGCCGGCGTGCTTATCGCGACCGGTCTTGTCAAGGCCATGCTGACGCCTGCGCTTATCAACCTTGGTTGGCGCGGCGGCCACTTCTTCCCGGTTATCTTCTCGGGCGTAAGCCTGGGCTACGGGCTTGCCATCCTCACCGGCGCCGATCCGGTCTTTTGCGTCGCCGTCTGTACCGCTTCGACGATGGGCGCCGTTATGCGTCAGCCCGTCATGGTCGTGGGCCTGCTGCTTATGTGCTTCCCGCTCAAGGGTATCGTCTGCATGATCATCGCCGCCGTCATTGCAGCAGGCATTCCGCTGCCCAAGCCGCTGCGCAAGTAGCACGGTGGCGCACGCCGGGGACATGCCGTTTGCCACGGATTTGCGGGGAGGGGGGGCGATCACTCCCTTCGTGGATCGAGACTCGCATGCTTACAGATCGCGTACTCGATAGACCTTGGTGCTGACGGTGCAGCTGATTGCACATAGCGCGAGGGCCAGGACGGCAATTCCTGCGCACAGGCAGCCGAGGACGGCGGGATCGGGATTTGCCCCGGCAATCGACATGAGCCAGTTGCTGATGGGGTTGGAGGAGCTCAGCGTGGCCATGGTGCCGCAACCAAGCAGGGCAAACAGGCCAACGGATAGGCGCAACGCCTCCATGTGTCCAAATCGAAAGAACAGCGGCTGCGCCAAAAACACCATCATGAGGGAGATGAGCATCGATGCTGCCGAGGCGATTGCGATTTCAAAGATGGCCTGTCCCGTCGAAGGAATGCCCGCGCTGTTGAAGAGCGGGATGGCGACGATACTCAAAAGCGTAGCTGCACATGCCATGACGGCGGAGAAGGCAATAACGCACAGGTAGCGTGCGCAAATTATGTCTTTGCGCGAGAAGGGCAGCGTCGCCCGATAACGCTCCCAACCGTTCTGATTGTCGTAACCGGCCAGTGAGTTCATGAACAGGATGGGCGACATGGCGCTGACCGCGCAGGCGCCGGCACTCATGCCGGAATCACCATCCGATGCGTTGGCGAGGGTCAGCACAACGAATATGAATAGGCCGACGCCCGCGATACTCGGGATAAGCGTGCGAACGATGGCGAGCTCGGACATAAAGGCGCGTTTCATTTCGAAGCCCCTTTCAGCATGAGGCGAAGGTAGTCATCAATGGTTGCCCGATCGCAGGGAATCTCGGGGAAAGCCTCGAGCGCTTCGCGACGGTTGGGCACGAGCACGTCCACGCTATAGGCGTGGTGGGCGGCGCGGGCGCCTTCGACGCAAGCCATAAGCTCGGCGGCCTGTGCTTGCGTGCAGTGGGCGATGCCGGCGCGGTCGGTAATGTCCTCGCGCGGCAGGTCAAACATAATCGAGCCGTTATCGATGCAGATGACGCGGTCGGCGGCGCGATCGAGGTCGGACGTAATGTGGCTCGAGAGCAGCACGTTGTGTTGGCCGTCGGCGACAAAGGCAAGCAGCTCATCGAGCAGCTCCTCGCGCGCCATGGGATCAAGGCCCGCGGTGGCTTCGTCCAAAACGAGCAGTTTGGCGCTGTGGCTGAGTGCACAGGCAAGCTGCAGTTTCATGCCCATGCCGCGGGAGAGGTCCTTGACTTTTGTCTTAGGATCGAGGCCAAATCGGTTGATGAATCCGCTGAACGTTTCGCGATTCCACATGGGGTACGCCGGGCCTACGAGCGCCTCGATCTGGCCCACCTTGAGCGTGGAGGGGAAGGGGCATGTGTCCAGGACAAGACCGACGCGGGAGCGCAGGTGGCGTTGCGACTCATCGGGCGCGTCGGCGCCACAGCACTGCCCAAACAGGTGCACCTTGCCGGCATCGAGCTTTATAAGCCCAAGCGCGGCGCGAATGGTCGTCGTCTTGCCGGCGCCATTTGCACCCACAAAGCCGACAATCTGGCCGGGCTCCACGGTGAGCGTGACATCGCGTAGGGAAAAGCGGTCGCTTACGCGGCGTGAGGCGCCTTTGAGTTCTAGCAAGTTTTGCATGGTATAGCCTTTCTTGCAGATGGCTACTGCATGGTTTCGGGGGCCACAAGGTCGAGCATCTCGTGCAATTTGTCGCGCGTGACGCCCAGGGTTTCGGCCTGCGTAGCGGCCTGCGCAAGCAACTCTTCGATATGGCAGAGCTGGTTTTCGCGCAAGAGTTCCTGGTTTCCCTCGGCGACAAAGCAGCCCTTGCCCTGCACGGTGCAGATAAAGCCGAGCTGTTCCAGGTCGGCATAGGCACGCTTGGTGGTAATGACGCTCACACCGAGGTCGCTCGCGAGCGCACGGATGCTGGGGAGTTTGGCTCCCGCAGCGAGTGCGCCCGAAAGGATCTGCGCTTTGACCTGCGAGGATATCTGCTCGTAGATGGGCTTGTGGCTCGAATTGGATAAGATTATGTCCACAGCGGCTCCTTAGCTGTTGGGCTACACGTGTATATAACCGGTAAGCACAGTATATATACACTATGCACAGTTATGCAAGAGCTAAATGTGGAATAGCCTACCGGCGCCGCGCTCGCTCCAAAACAATCTCAATCTGTAACACCTGGGTTCGTTTTGGGCCGCCTTCTGTTACAGATTGAGATGTTATTTGCCCGCCTGCCTATTTGCCTCAATTTGTAACAGTAAGAATCGATTTGCACGGCCAGATGTTACAGAACGAGACATTGGCTGCCTGTCTTCCCGTTTATCTCGATTTGTAACAGCTAGACCCAATTTGGGCTGCTAGATGTTACAGATTGAGATTGTGTCGGCGGGCAAGTTTGTTTGTCTCAATCTGTAACAGGTAGGGGCTCAAAACCCGTCTTACTGTTACAGATCGAGACAATCCTTGAGGCGGCTGCCCGGCGCAGCGAGCTCAGCTGATGAATTTGTCCTGATAGGCGCCCTGCGGCGGGATTTCGCGGCTACAATAGTGCGGTTACAACGACGTAATGCACTCAATGCAAGAAAGGATCCGCATGGCAAGCCTGTCGGATGAAATCTCGTCGCGCCGCACATTCGCGATCATCAGCCACCCGGACGCCGGTAAGACCACGCTTACCGAGAAGCTGCTGCTCTATACCGGCAGCATCCAGACTGCCGGCTCGGTCAAGGGCAAGAGCTCGGCCAAGCATGCCGTCTCGGACTGGATGGACATCGAGAAGGAGCGCGGTATCTCCGTTACCTCCTCGGTGCTGCAGTTCACCTATAATGGCGCCTGCGTCAACATCCTCGATACCCCCGGCCACCAGGACTTCTCGGAGGATACCTACCGTACGCTTATGGCCGCCGACGCCGCGGTCATGGTCATCGACGGCGCTAAGGGCGTCGAGGCCCAGACCAAAAAGCTCTTTAAGGTCTGTACGCTGCGCCACATTCCCATCTTCACCTTTGTGAACAAGCTCGACCACGAGGCTCGCGATCCGTTTGAGCTCATGGAAGAGATCGAGAACGTCCTGGGTATCAATACGTATCCCATGAACTGGCCGATCGGCAGTGGCCGCAACTTCCGCGGCGTGTTCGACCGTCAGACCCGTCGCGTTATCGCCTTTGAGGGCGACGGTCACGCCAACGCCACCAAGAAGGTCGCCGAGGTCGAGGCCGAGTTGGGCGATCCTTCCATGGATGAGCTCATCGGCGAGGAGAACCATAAGAACCTGATGGACGACATCGAGCTGCTCGATGGCGCCGGCGACGAGCTCGACTTGGATGCCGTGGCCTGCGGCAAGCTGAGCCCGGCGTTCTTTGGCTCGGCGCTTACCAACTTTGGCGTGGAGCCCTTCCTTAAGGAGTTCCTGCGTCTGGCCCCGACGCCGCGCGCCTATACCGATACGCTTGCCAGCGAGCCGGTCGATCCCTGCCGCGATGACTTTAGCGGCTTTGTGTTTAAGATCCAGGCCAACATGGACAAGAACCACCGTGACCGTATCGCCTTTGTGCGCATTTGCTCGGGCAAGTTCGAGCGCGGCATGGACGCCTTCCACGTGCAGGGCAACCGCAAGCTTAAGCTTGCTACGGGCACGTCGATGATGGCCGATGACCGCGCCATCGTGGACGAGGCGTACGCGGGCGATATCGTGGGCCTGTTCGATCCGGGTATCTTTAGCATCGGCGACACCGTGTGCTCCGGCAAGCGCCACGTGCAGTATCCGCAGATCCCGACGTTCGCCCCCGAGATGTTCGCTCGCATTACGCAGGTCGACACGCTCAAGCGCAAGCAGTTTGTGAAGGGTATGGAGGAGCTTGCCCAGGAGGGTGCCATCCAGATCTTCCGCGAGCTGGGTGCCGGCATGGAGAGCGTCATCGTGGGCGTGGTCGGCGTGCTGCAGTTTGAGGTGCTCGAGCGCCGTCTTAAGGCCGAGTACCGTGTTGAGGTTCGTCGCCAGCCGCTGCCCTATACGGACATTCGCTGGATCCAGAACGACCCCGACACCATCGATATCCCGGGCCTTTCGCTTACGCGCGACACGCTGCGCGTCGAGGACATGCGCGGCGGTAAGCTGCTGCTGTTCACGAGTCCGTGGAACGTGGATTGGGCAACCGACCACAACCCCGACCTGATCCTGTCGGAGTTTGGCAACGTAGCGTTTTAACGCATCGGCGCGGTGGCCCTGCGGGGCTGCCGCGCCGGTTGCTTGCCTGATGCCGTGTGAGCGGCTATCATACCCACCGTCGTCTCAAGACCGGGGCGTCCGAGCAGTTCGGGTCCGATATCCTGCTCGTTAAACCTAAAACCAAAGGAGTACATAATGATCAAGAAGGTCATGGAGGACTATAAGGTCCTGTTGCGGAGCATTCCCGCTGCGACAGTTTCGCTGTTTTTCGTGAGCGTCATCATGATGAACTTGCTGGCCAACAAAGAGCTTATCAGCCTGCCATATCTGGCGCTCGACTGCGGCTTTGTAGTGAGCTGGGTTTCGTTTTTGTGCCAGGACATGATCTGCAAGCGCTTTGGCGCCAAGGCATCCATCAAAATCTCTATCCTCGCGCTGCTGGTCAACCTGGCCGTGAGCCTGTGCTTTTGGGCATGCTCGCTCACGCCCGGTATGTGGGGCGCCTACTACGACACCGGCATGATCGAGGTCAACACTGCCCTTAACGCCACCATCGGCGGCACCTGGTACGTGGTGCTGGGCTCTTCGCTGGCAATGCTCGTTTCTGCCGTGGTTAACTCCACGCTCAACCAGTCGCTCGGCCGTATGCTCAAAAAGAATAACTTTGCGAGCTTCGCTTTCCGTTCCTATGTGTCCACGGGTGTTGGCCAGTTTATCGACAACCTGGTCTTTGCCATTGTGGTGAGCCACACGTTCTTTGGTTGGACTTGGGTGCAGGTCCTTATGTGCTCGCTGACCGGCGCTGTTGCCGAGCTGCTGTGCGAGGTCTTCCTGAGCCCCGTGGGCTACAAGGTCGTGCGCGGCTGGGAGCGCGAGAATGTGGGCGCCGAGTACCTCGAGCGTCACGCAACCGCCTAAGGAGCAAGTATGCGGGTTTTGATCACGGGTGCCTCGGGCGGTATCGGAGCCGCGTGCGTGCAGCGTTTTTTGGACGAGGGCCACGAGGTCGTGGGTTTTGATCTGCTGCCGGCGGCGATCGAACACGAGCGCTACCGCCATCTGATCGTTGATGTCCGCGAACCGGACTCGTTTCCAGACGACCTTGAACCCCAGGTAATCGTAAACGTTGCCGGTACGCAGGATTCGGCCGACGACATTGCCGCCAACCTGTGTGGCACCATCAACGTGACCGAGCGTTACGCCTTTGTGGGGGAGGGGCTTGCCGCCAAGCCGGCGCCGGCTATTAAATCCGTGGTCAATGTGGGGTCGGCGAGCGGGCATACGGGGTCGGAGTTTCCCGCCTATGCCGCCAGCAAGGGCGGCGTTATCGCCTACACCAAGAACCTTGCAAACCGCCTGGCGCCGCAGGCCATCGCCAACAGCGTGGACCCGGGCGGCGTTATCACGCCGCTCAACCGTTGTGTGATGGAAGACGAACACCTGTGGAACCAGATTATGGAGCTCACGCCGCTTAAGCGCTGGGCCACCGCCCAAGAGATCGCCGAGTGGATCTACTTTGTGGGCGTGACCAACCGGTTTATGACCGGGCAGAGTCTGCTCATTGACGGTGGCGAGGCCGGCCGCACACAATTTATTTGGCCCGAATAGGAAACGCGCCCGATGGAAAGCCGTCGGGCGCGTTTTTGATGTATCGATTTTTAGCCGAGGCTAGTCCAGTTGACGGGGGTCGAGCCGTATTGTTCGAGTAGCCGATTGGCTGCCGAGAAGGGGCGCGACCCCATAAAAGCGGGGAGTTCTGCCGTGGCACGGTTGGCCGAAAGCGGCGAGGGGTGCGTGGAGGCCAGGCAGAACTTACCGGCTGCCTTGCCCGCGCCGGTCGCGGCGAGCTTGCCTTCGACCATCTGCTGGGCAAAGCGACCCCATGCCAAAAAGATGACCGGCCTGGGCAGCTGACAGCAGCGTTCGATAACGTAGTCGGTGAGCGTGCTCCAGCCCAGTTTGGCGTGCGAGTTCGCGGCATGCTCGCGCACGGTGAGCGTGGTGTTAAGGAGCAGGACGCCCTGTTGTGCCCATGGCGTTAGATCTCCTGTGGCGGGAATAGGACAGTCCAGATCGGCTTTGAGTTCCTTGTAGATGTTGCGCAGGCTCGGCGGCAACTTGGTTTGCGTCGCGGGGACCGAGAACGACAGTCCCATGGCCTGGTTGGGCCCGTGATAGGGGTCTTGACCCAAAATGACAACTTTGACCTGGTCGGCCGGCGTGTAGGCGAGGGCATTGAGGATGTCGTCTTGTGCCGGGTAGATGGTTTGCTCGGCACGCAAAAGGGCGATGCGCTCGAGCAGCTGGTTCGTCGTGTCACGTACCGGCTGCGGCGCATCGCCCAACCAAGTCGCTATGTTGCGGTCGCGGGTTGCGGTGTCCATGGGGCTCCTTTATGGCAGATGCTCTGTTGTCATCTATTGTAAAGGCGCACCGGTTGCCTTTATGCCGCGGCTGTATGAAGAGTGGGGCCTACGAGACGTGCTCGGGCGCTCCTGCCATGCGAGCCTGTCCATGTGCGCGAAGGCGCGGAAGCTCGACGGTTGCCACCATGACGCCGGTGAGGATGAGGGCGGCACCAAAGAAGGCGATGGGGCTCAGGAGCTCGCCGACCAGGAAGAACGAGAAGACGGCGGAACAGACCGGCTCGAGCGAGAAGGCAAAGCCGGTGGTCTCGGCAGGCACGTGGGGCTGCACGAGCGTCTGGGTGATAAAGCCGTAGGCAGAGCAGATGAGTGCCAGCGCGACGACCACGACGATCTCGTTGGGCGTGCTGGGAAGCGTGAAACCGCCCAAGGTGCATGCGGCGATGCCCGAGAACAGGCCGCCAAAGCCCAACTGCCAAACGCCCAGGGCCAGCGGGTCGACTTCTTCGACAAAGCGCTTGGCTACGATAATGTGGCCGGCATAGATAAAGGCCGAGAGCAGCATGATGATCGCGCCGGGATTCAGGCTGGTAAAGTCGGCGCCCGAGAGCAGCAGCATGCCGCAGGTGACGATGGCAGTGCCGATGAGCACCTTGCGCTCGGGGGCGCGACGCAGCAGTGCCGCGTTGGCAAACGGCACGATCACGACCGTCAGGCTCTGCAAAAAGCCTGCGGTGGAGGCGGAGGTGAGGCTGGAGCCCAGGCACATGCAGGTGAGCTCGGTTGCCATGATGGCACCGATGATGGCGGCGCGAACCATAAGGTCACGGTTGATGCGGAAAGCGTGCTTGTGGAAGAGCAGCAGGCAAGCTGCAAAGGCGATGATGCAGCGCAGCGCAACGATGCTCGTGGCGTTCATGCTGTCCATGCCGATCTTCATGAGGGGGTACGAAAAGCCCCATGCGACGGGAACGGAAAATGAGAGCGCGATTGCTTTTTTGCGATCCATGGGACTCCTTTTGTTACAGAACGGTTTCGCAAAAAGGATTCTGCTCCCAGATGTGGATGTAGTAAAGCGAATGTATCTTCAGTATGATTAAGAAATGCTAATGCTAGTAGAAAAAGCCCTGGCAAAACGTTTTACAGCCGCATCGAGATGGAGGCACGATGGCATCGCGGTACCAGATTGTATGTATGGTGGTTGATTGCGGCAGCCTGAAGGGCGCTGCCGACGAGCTGGGCTATACGCAAAGCGCGGTGAGCCAAGCTGTCAAGGCGATCGAGCGCGAGCTGGGTACCACGCTTATCGAGCGCGGCAAGCAGGGTGTCTCGCTTACTCGCGACGGCAAACAGTATCTGCCGTATCTGCGCCAGATCGTAACGGCCGAGGCTGAGCTTGAGGGCAAGCGTCAGGAGCTGCTGGGGCTTTCGTCGACTGACATTCGCATTGCGACGTTTACCAATGTGAGCCGCACCGTGTTGCCGCGCGTGATTCGCGACTTTGGGGCTCTGCATCCGGGCGTGCGCTTTACCCTCAAGCAGGGCGATTACACGCGCAACGCCCAGTGGGTGCACGATGGCGTGGTCGACTTTTGCTTTACGGCGCGTGGATTTACCGAGGGGCTCCAGAAGCGCGTGGTCTATCACGACGAGCTGGTGGCGCTGTTGCCGGCGACACATCCGCTAGCGGCAAAGGAAAAGGTGACGCTCGCCGACTTGGCGTCCGAGCCGTTTGTACTGCTGGATGAGGGCGAACAGAGTCTGGTGCTCGATGCATTCGCAACGCACGGGCTGTCGCCGCACGTGACGAGTGAGGTCACCGACGACTACACCATTATGGCGATGGTGGAGGAGGGGTTAGGCGTGAGCATGCTCTACCGTCGTACCGTCGAGGGCATGCAGGCCGATATTCGCGTGCGTCCCATCGTGCACGCCCCCTCGCGCGACGTGGTGGCAGCCTGGCGCAGCTGGGACACCATGCCTATCGCCACGAGGCGCTTTATCGACTATATGAGCTCGCATATTGTCAATTAATGACTGACGTGACGTTGGGCGCGGTGTTTAGCGGGCTGTTGCTTTGACTTGGGCGGCGCGATAGGTGCGTGCCGGGTGGCAGAGTAGTACCGCCACGACCATAAAGAACGCCGTGGTGCCCGGGCTGATGGGGTAGACCATCATGATGTTCGCAAAGGTGCGGAAGTGCGGGAACACGCAGAATACCCAGTAGAAGCGGATGCCGCAGACACAGATCATGGTGATGAGGGCGGGCATGAGCGAGATGCCAAAGCCGCGCAGGTAGCCGGACATATTCTCGTAGAACATGCTAAAGGCGTATGCCGGGAAGATCGAGCACACACGGATGTAGCCGATCGAGACGATGTTGGGGTCGCTGTTGAACAGCGCCAGGATCTCGCGCCCCAGACCGACGATGATGACGATGGTGGTGAGTGCAACGATGCCGCCTTCGACCAGGCAGACCTTGAGCGTCTTGGTGCAACGGTCGATCTGGCGCGCGCCGTGGTTTTGTCCCACAAAGGTAGTGCAAGCCTGGCTAAAGCTGTTGAGCAGGTTGTAACACACATACTCCAGGCTCATGGCAGCGCTGGATGCCGCCATGACCTCGGTGCCCAAGCTGTTGATGGCGGACTGGATGATGATGTTAGCGACGGCAAAGACGGCGCTTTGGATGCCGGCGGGCAGGCCGATCTTAACGATGCGCTTGAGGGCGACGGGGTCGATAGCCAGATCGCGCAGGGTGACGCGGACGACGGAATCGGTCTTGAGCAGACGGATAAAGAGCGTGACTGCGCTGACGGTATAGGCGATGGCGGTGGCGATGGCGACACCCGCGACGCCCCAGTGGACCACGGGGACAAAGATGAGGTCCAGGCCAATGTTGAGGACGGTGGACACGGCAAGCGCCTGCAGCGGCATGCGGGTGATGCCGACGGAGCGGAAGATTGCGGCCTCAAAGTTGTAGAGCAAGATCGAGGGCATGCTGAGCAAAAAGACGCGCAGGTAGAGCGATGCGAGCGGCATGGTTTCGTCAGGGACGTTGAGCGCGGCGAGCATGGGCTCGGCAAAGATCTCGCCCAGCGCGATGACGACAAAGCCCACGAGTGCCATCAGAATCGAGGTATGGACGGCGCGCTTGACCATGTTCTGATCGTTGCGGCCGATGGCGTTGGCGATGACTACGTTGGAGCCAAGCGACAGCCCAATAAACAGGTTGATCATAAGACTGGTAAGCGGAACATTGGAGCCGACCGCCGCCATGGCGAGGGTTCCCTGGTCGCCCGAGAAGTTACCGATGATGACCGTGGCGATGAGGTTCGACAGCTGCTCAAGGATGCTCGTGGCGGCGACGGGAAAGGCGAACAGGGGAATATTGCGCCACAGCGAGCCGGTGGTCATGTCAATGTGCTTAGATGCGGTATCGGCCATACGCTCTCAATCTCTAACATGCTATTTCGTGCTTATTTGCGCAGACGATGATACTCCTAATCGACTAGTCATTGGGGACGTTCTTAAACGACTGGTCATTCAAGAACGTCCCCAATGACTAGGTGGGGAAGGCGTGCGACAATGGTGGGCGTTGTGTTGTTCGCGCTAAGGAGTTGCCATGTTGTTGTGTCCCGTTTGCCATGAGCCGTTGGTGGACGACGAGCGCGGTGCTGCATGCGCGGGCGGACACCGGTTTGACCGTGCGCGCGAGGGCTATCTATATCTACTGCGCTCGTCCAAGAGCGGCGACTCTATGGGCGATCCCAAGTCGCAGGCGCGCAGTCGTCGCGACTTTTTGAACCGCGGCTACTACGCGCCGTTGCGCGATGCGATGGTCGAGCTGGTGCGCGAGCAGGCGTCTGAGCGTGCGGCGTCTACGGGCGGCCCCATGACCTTGCTCGATATTTGCTGTGGCGAGGGCTACTACACCAGCGCCATGGGCGCGGTGCCGGGCGTGGATGCTTACGGTTTCGACCTGGGCAAAGAGATGGTGCGCCTGGCTGCCAAGCGCGGCGATGCGACCTACTTCGTGGCCAACATGAAGGACATCCCCGTGGCTGATGGCGCCTTCGATATGGTGACCGAGCTCTTCGCCCCCTTTAACGAGCGTGAGTTTGCTCGCGTGCTGGCGCCCGAGGGCTCGCTCTACACCGTGGTGCCGGGTGCCCGTCATCTCTTTGGGCTCAAGGAGGTGCTCTACGATACGCCGTACCTTAACGACGAGAAGCTGCCGCAGACCACCGAGCTCGAGTTGGTCGGAACGCAGCGGGTATCTGCGAATATTACGCTTCAGACCCAGGCCGACATCGAGGCGGTGTTCCAGATGACGCCGTACTACTACCGCACACGCCCTGCCGACAAAGAGCGCCTGGCAAACCTGGACACCCTTGAGACCGACATCGACTTCATCATCGCCGAGTACCGCCACGGTAAATAACCTACCAAAAAGGGACAGGTTTATTTTGGCAGGTTTTGTCTGGGCAAACGTAAAGGGCCGACCGCGGAGATGCGCGATCGGCCCTTTTTAGCTGCTTGATAGCAGGGGCTATGGGAGACAGGTGCCTACAGGCGGTCCTTGTTCTCGGCCTTAACGGCGTGTGCCTGCTGAACAAAGAACAGGTCGTACACCACGATGACAAAGGCGCCAAAGTTGATGGCGTCGCCGCCAAACGCGGGAAGCGTGAGCACCGCTTGGGCAAGCGTGGCGACCGCGGCAACAATACCGAGCTTAAACGCGCCGTCCACCTGCGAAGGCTTGTTGGCGCCCTTGATACCGGCGACGCCTGCGGCAAGGTCGACGAGGCCCTTGGCGATAAGCACGACCGCCGCGAGCGTGGCGTACGAACCGTACGTGGAATCGAGACCGCCCGTGGCGATACCGACGCCGGCGGTGACGAGGCTGGCGATGCCCAAAACAAAGTAGATGAGAGCAAGGATTTTGAGAGTCTTGCGAGTGAAGCTCATGGCTGGTCCTTTCGATACGAGTACGCCAACTTGGCGCACCCAATGTGCTGCACATATGGTGAAGCACATTGTAGTTCAACGCGGCGATGCATGCGTTTGAAAGCGCATTGAGCCCGCGCAGCCAAACCCAACCTTTCAAAAAGGAAAGCTGGGCGTAAGTCAAATCGATGGCAGCGTATGCGCGGCGCTGCGATGATGGGTCCATGGTAAGAGCTGGTCTCAAGGAGGAGCCATGATGTACGGAGCAGGGCAAGTGCATGAGCCGCGGTCGTTGGGAAGGCGCATGGGTGATTCTGTGATCGCTGCCGTGTGCACGGGATTGATGGCGGTGCTTTGCATTGGGATGCTGTGGGCCATGTCGCATGTGGGACAATAGCGGACGGTTGGGTGCCGACATAAACGGCGCTCGCGTATTCGTTTTGCTTGTTAAGGAGTACCCATGGGCGTCGTCGATCCCTTTTCTGTTGCTCGGTCCGCGGGGCTTGAGCTAATCGGGAAGTCCGAGGGCCTCACGCTTACCGACGGCACGATGGAGCTGCGTGCCGATTTTGGCCGCATGCTTCCACGGCTCAAGCAGGGCCGTCTGCAGCAAGAACTGCTGGTAAAGGCTGCGCGCGCAAAAGGCATCGAGAGCCCATGGGCGATTGACGCCACGGCAGGCTTTGGCGAGGATTCGCTGCTGCTGGCGGCCGCGGGCTTTACCGTCGATCTGTATGAGCAGGATTGCGTGATCGCGGCGCTCCTCAAGGATGCCTTGGATCGCGCGGCAGATGATCCGGCGCTTGCGACAGCCGTGGCGCGCATGCGCTTACATGCGGGCGAGGACAGCATTGCCGGCCTTCGCCATACAGCTGAGCTGATCGGGCAGGGCGAGCTCACCGCTCCTGACGTGGTGTATCTGGACCCCATGTTTCCCGGACGCACCAAGAGCGCGGCGGTTAAAAAGAAGTTCCAACTCTTGCATCATCTGGAACAGCCGTGCGCCGATGAGGAGACGTTGGTCGAAGCTGCGCTTGCGGTGCACCCGCGCAAGGTCGTTATCAAGCGGCCGGTGAAGGGGCCGCTGCTTGCCGGCGTTAAGCCGAGCTATCAACTTGCGGGCAAGGCAGTTCGTTACGATGTTTTAGTGCCGCCGCGCCCGTAACTTGCGTGCGATTACCGGCGCTTCGCTAGCGCCGTGCCGATGCGGCGTCTATTTCCATGGGTGCGACGTCAGGTGCCATCCACCGCAGTATTCGCATTTGTAGCAGGCCAAACCACGCCGCCCGCGGTTTTCGCAGTCGGCCATAACTGCCTCGGCCTCGGCGCGCGTGTCGTAACGGTTTTTGCGCTCGCACGACTTGTAGCGCCAAGCCTCATCGCGCTCGGCGTCCAAGGCGTCGCGACGCTCGTCCTCGCGCGCAAACAGGTCGCTCATATCGCCGCCGGTGGCAGCGCCCAAAAACTCGCTTTTGGCCTTTGACCAGGCGGCTCGCTTTTTGCTTCCCATCTGCATCGCGCCCCTCTCCAAACGTTGGTATCATTGCTCAATCAAAGTGATACCAATAATCGTGAGGTCGCCGCGTGATGATCAGAAAAACCCTCGATACCGACATTCCCGCCGTCATGGCTATCTATGACGCGGCCCGCGCCTTTATGCGCGCGCATGGCAACGCCACGCAGTGGCCCGAGGGCACGCCTTCTGCCGAGCAGCTGGCTGCCGATATCGCTGCCGGTGGCAGCTATGTGTGCGAAGTCGATGGCCGCGTGGTGGCGACGTTTGCATTTTTACAGGGCCCGGACGAGTGCTATGACGTAATTGAGGACGGTCAATGGCGTAGCGACACTCCGTACGCCGTGCTGCACCGTGTGGCATCCGACGGCACCGTGCACGGTATCGCGGCTGCGATGTTCGCCTTTGCCAAAGAGCGTGCCGATCACCTGCGCATCGACACGCATCAGGACAACCTGCCCATGCAGGGTGCGAGTATTAAGGCGGGGTTCGAGCGCGCCGGCATCGTGTATGTGTCGGACGGCACGCCGCGTGTCGCGTTCGATTGGCTACGCGAGGCATAAGAGCGAGGACGCGTATCAATAATTCGTGCGAACGAAAATGGTCCCACCCGGGGCTATTTTCGTTCGCTGTGCTGTTTTGAAAGCCGGCTTTCGCAAGGCGCGAACCTACGAAAATCGCCGCGCGGCAACGCAGGGCGATGAGCTTGGTCGGGGGATAGGGCCCGCTTCGCCCGCCGGCCCGTAAATTGTATCATCCAGTGTGGAGCGTGAACGCCCGTTGCCGCGTGCGATGGGCTTGCAATAAGAGGAGAGCCATGTCGAAGCAAGCGGTCGTTGGAATCTTGGCGCATGTCGATGCCGGCAAGACCACGTTGGCCGAGGCCATGCTGTTCAACGCGGGTCGCATTCGCAAGCGCGGCCGCGTGGACGATGGCGATTCGCATCTGGACACTAACGCGATCGAGCGCGAGCGTGGCATTACGATCTTCTCATCGCAGGCCGTGCTCGACCACGGCGATACCCACGTCATGCTCGTGGATGCACCGGGGCATGTCGATTTTTCTGCCGAGGCGGAGCGCACGCTGCGCGCGCTCGACTACGCGATTTTAGTTGTGGGCGCCAACGATGGCGTACAGGGGCACACCGAAACCCTGTGGCGCCTGCTCGCGCGCTATGAGATCCCGACGTTCATCTATATCAACAAAATCGATTTGGAGAATCCCGGCCGCGATGTTTTGCTGGCACAGCTTGGGCAGCGTCTTTCCGAAGGCTGCCTGGATGCCAACGAACTGCTGGCGGGCGGCTCCGTTCAGGAGGACGCTGCTGCGTTGGACGAGGCGGCGCTCGAGGAGTTTCTTGAGGCGGGTGAGCTTTCCGCCGCGACGCTGTCGCGCATGGTTGCCGAGCGCAAGCTCTTTCCTTGCTTTGCCGGATCGGCGCTCAAGGACCAAGGCGTGGACGAACTGCTGGATGGCATATGCGCGCTGATGCGCGAACAGGCATGGCACCCGGAGTTTGCCGCGCGTGTCTATCGTGTCAGCCGCGGGGATCGCGGTGAGCGCTTGGCATGGGTTAAAGTGACCGGCGGCACGCTGCATGCCAAGCAGATGATTGCCGGACGTTCCGGTGCCGAGGCATGGGAGCAGAAGGTCGATCAGGTGCGCATCTATAACGGCGAAAAGTATGAGCTTGCCCAAGAAGTTGCCGCTGGCGGTATTTGTGCCGTGACGGGTCTTGCGCACGTTCGCCCGGGGGACGCCCTGGGCGCGGAGCCTGCGGGCGATGCACCTGTCATTGCGCCGGTCCTCACCTATACGGTGCTTCCGGGCGAACACGATGTCCATGCGGTGTTCAAAGCGCTGACTGAGTTGGCGGACGAAGATCCCATGCTCGGCGTAAGCTGGAATACGCATCTGGAGCAGATTCACCTGCAGCTGATGGGCGCCGTGCAGCTCGAGGTCGTGCAGCGGGTATTGGCAGATCGCTTTGGCCTTTCGATTGATTTTGAGTCTGGCGGCATTCTCTATAAGGAGACTATTTCGCAGCCGGTCGAGGGCGTGGGGCACTTTGAGCCACTGCGCCATTATGCCGAGGTGCATCTGAGCCTGGAGCCGTTGCCAGCGGGTTCGGGCGTGCAGTTTGGCACCGTGACCTCGACCGACGAGCTCGATCTTAACTGGCAGCGTCTGGCACTTACTAACGCCATGGAGCGCGATCACCTGGGCGTGCTGACCGGCTCGCCCATCACCGATGTACGCATTACGCTCACAGGTGGCCGTGCGCATGCCAAACACACCGAGGGCGGCGACTTTCGCCAGGCCACGTACCGCGCGATTCGCCAGGGTTTGATGCGGGCGCGCGAGGCCGGCGCGGCCGTGCTGTTGGAGCCGTGGTACCACTTTGAGCTCGAGGTGCCGGGGGAGTGCGTGGGCAGGGCTCTCTCGGATGCCACGCGCATGGGCGCCGAGTACGAGCCGCCGGCAATGGCGGGCGACCGGGCAAAACTCGTGGGTCGCGTACCGGCGTCCGAAGTGCAGGATTATGCGCTGGAGGTGGCTGCCTACACGAGCGGCCGCGGACATCTGTACCTGGAGTTCGCCGGCTATGCGGCTTGCCATGATGCCGAGCGCGTAATCGAGGCGGCCGCCTATGAGCCCGAGGCCGATCTGCCCAACACGCCCGATTCGGTCTTTTGCTCTCACGGCGCCGGTTACACGGTCAAATGGTACGACGTACCCGCCGCGGCGCACGTAAAGATCGATCCCGCCACCTTCCGCCCCTGGCGAGCGGCAGACGCCGAGTTTTTCAGCCACATGTGACATAGGGATAGCCCCTTTGTCACATTCAGTTGGTATAACTCGGTACAAGTTGGTATAACTATTACCAGCGTTTGCCAATCCGAGGAGGCCGGCATGAATCCAAATCCCTTTAAGCCAACGGCTGGCAAGCGCCCTCCGATACTCATCGGTCGCGAGTCGGTCATCGAAGATTTTGAGGAAGGGCTCGATAACGGCGCCGGAGCGCCGGGCAGGCTCATGCTCATTACGGGAAACCGCGGCTGCGGCAAGACGGTTCTCCTGCGGGAACTGCAACGTCTAGCCAATGAGCGCGGATGGGCGGTTGTCTCCGATTCCGCCTCGCTTGGCTTATGCGACCGCTTGGCCGACGCGCTTCGCTCGAATAAGCCCGTTGTGACGTCAATGGAATTCGGTCCGTCGTTTGGCCGGATGTCGGTCGAGTCGGCGCGAGCAAAGGGCGAGACGTTGCGAGGGCTGGTCGACGAGCGCCTCAAGAAGCTCGGTCCAGGCAAGGGCATACTGTTTGCGATTGACGAGGCACAATCTGCGTCAATCGAGGAACTGGCGGCTCTTGCCGTTCTCTATCAGCAGGTGCTCGGAGACCAGGATGCCACGGGCTTGCCCGATAGCGACCAGCGCGGTCTTGCGCTGGTGCTCGCCGGCTTACCCAGTATGGTTGACGACCTGCTCGAAGAGCCGAGCGTGACGTTTTTGCGCCGTGCCCAGCAGCGTGCGCTGGGGGCGATTTCTTTGCCCAAGGTGCGCGATTCATATGTCCAGACGGTCAAGGACGCCGGTCTTTACGTTGATGCGGAGACGGCGGACCTTGCGGCGCGCAAGAGTATGGGGCATCCCTACATGGTCCAGCTGGTGGGATATTACATGTGGCGCTCTGCTGTCCGGCGTGGCTCGCAGATCATCGAAAGCTGTGATGTCGAGGATGGCCATGCGGATGCCGTCTCCGAGTTCTACGAAGCGGTCGACGCACCCCTGTATTATGGATTGCGCAGTCCGCAACGCCTCTTTATCGAGGCCATGGCTGCTGACGAGGGTGAGCAGACGCGCATGGCGGATATCATTGAGCGCTGCGACCGCACCCAGAGCTGGGCGAGTAAATATCGCGCAAGCCTAATTCGCGAGCGCGTCATCGAGGCCGCCGGATACGGGCTCGTCCGGTTTACCGTGCCCATGCTGGGCGAGTACATCCGCGAACGCATTTTATGGCATGAGTAGGGTGATAAAAGTGACGGAACAGAAGATGAGCCCGCAGGCTATCGAGGTGCGTGGCGCGCGCGTGCACAACCTCAAGAACATGGATATCGATATTCCGCTGGGAAGGCTCGTGGGCATTGCCGGCGTGTCGGGGTCGGGCAAGAGTTCGCTGGCGCTGGGGGTTCTTTATGCCGAGGGCTCGCGCCGTTACCTGGAGGCGCTCAGCACCTATACTCGACGTCGCCTGACGCAGGCCGAGCACGCCCAGGTGGACGAGGTGCTGCACGTACCGGCGGCGCTCGCATTGCATCAGCGTCCTAGTGTGCCAGGCGTACGCTCGACCTTTGGCACCATGACCGAGCTCAACAACAGTCTGCGTTTGCTCTTTAGCCGCTGTGCCCATCACGTGTGCCCACATTGCGGGGCGCGTGTGGAGCCGAGCCTTAACGTGGCTGCGGGCCTGTCGCTCACGTGCCCCGCATGCGGCCGCGAGTTCTACGCGCCGAGTGCCGAGGACCTTGCCTTTAACAGCGGCGGTGCGTGTCCCACCTGCGGCGGCACCGGTGTCATGCGCGAGGTGGACGAGGCGAGCCTGGTGCCCGACGAGTCAAAGACCATCAACGAAGGCGCGGTGCTTCCCTGGGGCACGCTCATGTGGGACCTGATGAAGCAGGTGGCCGGCGAGATGGGCGTGCGTACCGATGTGCCGTTTAACCAGCTCACACCTCAAGAGCGCGACATTGTGTTTCACGGCCCGGCGGTTAAGAAGCATATTCTCTACGTTCCCAAAAACGGCGAGGGTGCCACGCCGCTCGATTTTACCTATTACAACGCCGTCTATACGGTCGAGAATGCGCTCGCCAAGGTTAAGGACGATAAGGGACTTAAACGCGTGGCTCGCTTTTTGCGCGAGGGCCCGTGCCGTGACTGCGGCGGCACGCGTCTCTCCGAGGCTGCGCGCCAGCCCCAGGTGCATGGTATCAATCTGGCGCAGGCCGCGGCCATGACGCTGGGCGAGGTGATTGAGTGGGTGCGCGGGGTGCCCGTATCCTTGCCGCCCGAGATGCGGCCCATGGCGACGGATATCTGCGATTCGTTTTTGAGCACGGCTCGTCGCCTGGTCGACCTGGGGCTCGATTACCTCTCGCTCGACCGCGCCGGTGCTACGCTCTCCACGGGTGAGCGCCAGCGTGTGCAGCTCGCCCGCGTGGTGCGCAACCGGTCGACGGGCGTGCTGTATGTGCTGGACGAGCCTTCGATCGGCCTGCATCCTGCCAATGTCGACGGCCTGGTAGGCGTGATGCGCGATCTGGTGGAAGACGGCAACACTGTGGTTGTCGTCGATCATGACACGCGCGTGCTGGCGGAAGCAGACTATCTGGTCGAGATGGGCCCCGTTGCCGGAGCAGGCGGTGGTCATGTGATCGCCGCTGGCACGGTAGACGAGGTCGAGCAATCGCAGGGCAGCCGCATCGCGCCGTTTTTGCGCTCGGACCCCAAGCGCGTGCGCCCGCAGGCGGCCGACGACGAAATGTTCGATCAGGGCCATATCCGCATGGCGACCGATGCCATCCATACCGTCAAACCGCTGGAAGTCGATATCCCGCGCGGCCGCCTTGTCGCGGTGACGGGCATTTCGGGCTCGGGCAAGACGACGTTGGTGCTCGAGACGCTCATTCCGGCACTCAAAGCGCAGGCGGCCGGCGAGCGCCTGCCTGCCCACGTGCGCTGGGTCGATGCCGAGGGCATTGCGCGCGCCAACCTGATTGATGCCACGCCCATCGGCGCCAACGTGCGCTCGACGGTGGCGACCTATGCCGATATTCATGATGAGCTGCGCCGCGCCTTCGCCCGTACGCCCGAGGCCAAGGCAGCCGGCTGCAAGGCGGGCGCATTTAGCTACAACACCGGCGCCCTGCGCTGCCCTACGTGCGATGGCACGGGCTCGATATCGCTCGACGTGCAGTTTTTGCCCGATGTCGAGATCGTCTGCCCGTCATGTCGCGGCTCTCGCTATGCAGACGCGGCTTCGCATATCCATCGCGAGGGCAAGGACGGCAGCCTGCTTACGTTGCCGCAGCTCATGGACATGAGCGTGGACGAGGCCCTCGATGCCACACTGGGACTCAAGAAAGTTCAGACGCGTCTGCAGACCCTGCACGACCTGGGGCTGGGCTATCTCACGCTCGGCGAGCCCACGCCGGCGCTTTCGGGCGGCGAGGCTCAGCGGCTCAAGCTTGCGAGCGAGATGGGCCGCGTACAGGACGATGCCGTGTTCGTGTTCGACGAGCCCACGATCGGCCTGCATCCGCTCGATGTTCAGGTGCTGCTGAGCGTGTTTGACGGCCTTGTTGCCAAGGGCGCCACAGTTGTCGTGATCGAACACGACCTCGACCTTATCCGTAACGCCGACTACGTGATCGACATGGGCCCAGGAGGTGGCGACGCGGGCGGGCAAATCGTCTGCGCCGGCACGCCGGGTGACATCGCGGCCTGCTCCAAAAGTATCACCGGCCGCTACCTCTAATCGATGTGACAAGGGGACTGTCCCTTTGTCACATCGATGCCTATTTCACGCATTGAGCGGCGAGATAGTCGCGGAAGAACGGTAATTCAAAAGCGACGATTCCGCGCCCGCGTTCTCCAATGATGCCGGCGTCTATCATGCGGCGTCGGTAGCGGGAGACCTGTTGCGGCGAACGCTTAAGGCGCTCGACAAGGTCAGCGGTGGTGGACTCTTCCTCGTCATCGAGCATGGCGATAAGAAATCGCTTGTCCTCTGCAGTGAGTTCCCGATAGGTCGCCGCGAGGATCCGGTCGTCCATTTCATCGCGTGCGATTTTGATTCCCTGGTCAAAGTCGCGAGATGATATTTCCCTCGAGTTGCTCGTGAGATCCCAGGCGCGGTAACCCACAAGCTGCAAAAGGAAGGGAAAGCCCGAAATCGAGCGAACGGCCTTATCGATTCCCTCGGCATCTGCCAAGCGGTCGTTTTCCTGGATCGTTCGGATCAAGGCCTCGCGCACATCGTAGTCGGCGATACGCCCCAGATGATATTGCTGGGCGCGGCGAAGGAACGAGACCGTCTTGTGGTTCAGCAACGTTGAGACGTTGTTGGGAAGTCCCGCCATGAGCAGGGCGACGCGTTTCCCATCGGTCACAAAGTGCTGATACGTGGCTGCGAGCTGGATCATCTCGTCGAGCGTCGGGTCGACCTCATCAACCGTGATGAGCAGACCCGTGCCCGCTTCGTTGAGCTGGTCGATGATGTCGCTCATACGATACCGCCAAGTCGAGGCATCGTGAACGCGATTGACCTCGATACTGCCGAGCGGCGCAATTCCGAGACCGGTGACTTCGAAGTTGTTAGATGGGTCGATGAGATGGCCTGCAGCACGTTTCGCCCCGAACTCGATTTCCTCAAGCATTCCCGAGAGCGCGGTCGTCTTTACCGCTATCCAGCCGTGGGATTCCGCCTTTGTCGCGAGCGACGACATGAGAGCGGTTTTACCGGTTCCACGCGCGCCCGAGAAGATCGAGGTCAATTCCGGGCGTCTACGCTGGCTCAAGAAGGCACGGTCTAAATCCCGAATAATCTGTTGTCTGCCGGCGAGATGGGCAGGAACCTCACCAAAACTGGGGGTAAACGGGTTCTCGAGATATTCCACAAAGCTCTCCTTTCACATCGCCGTTTAACTTCATTTTATTCTAGTTAATTCTGATTAAAAGCGATGGCTCGTTATTTGGTGCATCAATGTGACAAAGCCAATTTGTCAAGGGTTAGAGGGTTTGAAAATCTACCATTTCTACCCCGTCCCCAAATGGCAGGTCTGTCACATTCCCGGAAAGGCTGTCTGGCGCAGGGCCTCGTAGAGGACGATGGCGGCGCTGTTGGAGAGATTGAGAGCGCTGATGCGGTAGTCGTCCGGATCGACGAAGTTGCCGCAGATATCCTGTTGAAGGATGGCCTCGTGGCTGGCCTCGGTATGCCCGAGCGATTCCTCATGTGCCTCCCAGGCCTCGGCGTTATCGAGCGAGTCGCAATCGCGCAGCATGGGAATGCGCTCGCAGCGCTCAGGCGCCGCAGCGAGCAGCTCTTCGGGAATCCCCGAGCTCTCGCTGCCAAAGACCAAATAGTCGCCGTCGCGGTAGGTGCTTTGCGCATAGGTGCGGCGCGCCTTTTTGGTCAGCAGGTGCAGGCGCTCGTCGGCGGGAGAGAGACCGTTGCGCGCAAGGAAGTCCTCCCAGCCGGCATAGGTCGTCACGTCCAAGTTTTGCCAGTAGCCCAGGCCGGCGCGACGCACTGTCTTGTCGTCGAGCGAAAACCCCAGCGGCTCCACCAGATGCAGGCGTGCGCCGGTGACCACGCAGGTGCGGCCGATATTGCCCGTATTGGCCGGAATCTCGGGCGCATACAGCACGATGTTGAACATGAATCTCCTTGGCTCAGAACGAAAAACCACCACGAAGGGCACCTTCGTGGTGGTTTGGCGGTTACGTAGGCGAAAAAATGCCCGCTTGGATAAACCTAGGCGCGGTGCCAGTCGGTCAGGCAGGCATCGAGGGAGGCGATGAGCGCATCCTTGTCCATGTGACGGCCGATGATGCACAGGCTCGTCATGCGGTCGCCCGTCTCGTCGTCCCAAATCTGCATGATCTCGGGGTTCTCGTCGATGATCTTCTGCTTCTCGCCCTCGGGCGCGGAGTCAACGAACAGACCGTTCTCCATCAGGCGCATCTGGTGGCCGGCCTGCTCAAACATGTAGCACATGTCCGGATCACCGGTCTGCCACAGCGGACCCTTGACGCGGATGACCTCGTCGGGCCACTCCTGCTCAACAAAATCGGTGAACTTCTGCAGGTCAAACGGCTTGCGGCGCGAGTACACAAAGGTCTCGATGTCGTACTCGAGCACCTCGGGGTCGTCGTGCTCCTCGGGATGCTCCATGGCCTCGATCCAGGCGGCGGAGTTGTAGGCGCGCATAAAGTCGAAGCGGTCGGTATCGAGCAGTTCCTCCATGGGGACCTCGCCGTTTTGGGCCTCGACAATCACGGCGTCCTTCTGCAGGCTGCGCACGATGGCCTTGAGCTCGGCGATCTGCTCGGGCGTCACGGTATCGGTCTTGTTGAGGATCAGCGTAGAGCAGAACTCGATCTGCTGGATGAGCAGACTCTCGATGTCGTCCTCGTCGATATCCTCAGCCAGCAGGTCGCGACCGCCGTTGAACTCGTCGTACATGCGGGCGCAGTCGACCACGGCCACGATGTTGTCGAGTGCAAGCTTGGGCTGGCCGCCCACCTTGGCCTCGTCGCAGAAGCTCGAGATGGTGTAGGCGATGGGGATAGGCTCGCAGATACCCGAGGCCTCGATGATGATGTAGTCGAACTTGCCCGAATCGGCGATGCCCTGCAGCTGGTTGGCAAGGTCGTCCGAAAGCGTGCAGCAGATGCAGCCGTTGGAGAGCGGGATGAGGTCGTCGGTCTCGGAAAGGCCGCCGTCGGCGATGAGGCTGGCGTCGACGTTGATCTCGCCGATATCGTTGACGATCACGGCGGCGCGGATGCCGCCGTCGTTAGCGAGGATGTGGTTGAGCAGTGTGGTCTTGCCGGCACCGAGGTATCCGGTAAGCATGATGATCTTCACGGGTTTGTTGGGCATGTGCCCTCCTTTGTTAGACATGGCTTACAGTTGAATCTTATGCCAAACGCCTGCTCTTATACCCACGCGCCGGCAAATAACACAGGCTACTCCCAGGCTCCCCATACATCGGGGCAATAACCGACGGTGGCCTTTTTGCCGTTGCGCACGATGGGCTCGGCTAGAACCTGCTGGTTCTCGAGCAACTTGTCGAAGCGCTGGCTAGGGGTGAGGTGCTGGATGAGCGCGAGCGTCTCCTCGTCCTTGGCCTTGGGGTTGAGCAGCTTGTCGATGCCGCCGACCGCCTGCATCACGCTCGTGAGCTCTCCTTTGCTCATCTCCTTTTCCTTAAGGTCGATAAACTGCACCTTGATGCGGCGCTCCTTAAAATAGCGCTGGGCCTTCTTGGTATCGAAGGACTTCTTGGTGCCAAAAATCTGGATATTCATGTTCCGCCGTTCTAACGAATGAAGTTGGTGCGCTCGCGATCGGCTTCGGGGGCTTCGATGCCGGCAGCCTGCCCTGCCTCGATACAATGCAGGAGCCAAGCCATGTTCTTGCCGATGTTGCGCATGGTGGCCAGGCCCTCGGCGTCCTGGGCGGCCTCGCCCGGCATGGCACCAAAGACGTTGTTCCAGTATGTGGAGGCCACCACGGGCATCTGGTTGATAGTGAAGTATTTGTTGAGTACATCGAAGGTGGTCGACGTGCCGCCGCGACGGGCGACGGCGACCGCGGCACCCGGCTTGTGCACAAAGGCCTTGCTGCCAGCATAGAATGCGCGGTCGAGAGCCGAGAGGATGCGTCCGCTGGGATGCGCATAGTAGACGGGGGAGCCAAAGACAAAGCCGTCGGCCTGTTCGGCGGCAGCGATCAGCTCGTTGACCACGTCGTCGTCAAAGGTGCAGCGACCGCCAAGCTTGCCACACTGGCCGCAACCGATGCAATCGCGAATGGGCTTGGCGCCCAGCTGAAACACCTCGGTATCAATGCCTTCTGCATTAAGTTGCTCTGCGACCTCGGTGAGTGCGCGGGCGGTGTTGCCGTTTGCCTTGGGGCTGCCATTGACCAAAAGAACCTTCATCACAAACTCCCTCTGCTGTCGGTGACTTCTGCGGAGGATTATCCCACGAGAGGGTAGATGGCGTGGGGCGCGATGTGAAACGGCTTGTGTTTCACATCGCGCCCCATAACGCTAGTCCAGCTTGGTGCCCGGTACTTGTGGTGCCTCTTCAAGTAGCGCTTTGAGCTCGTTCAAAATGGAAACGGGCTGTCGGTCGACGGCATCTAGATGAAGTGTGGCCACACGAATGGGCGGCTGATATTCAAATGAGCCAAAGAGTACGGGCGACCCCAAGAACCGCTCGATTTCTTCTGCGATCGCGTTGGTCTCTTCGGGATCAAGGTCATCGAAAAGCGCCACGAACATCGGTCCGGTCGAGCGGAACAGACGGCCCTTGCCGCGCGAACAGTCCATGAGGCAGGCGGCACTTTCTGCCAAAACGCGGTCGCCCGCATCAAAGCCAAAGCGGGCATTGACCTTGGCGATGTCGTCGATTTTGATGGCGACCAGGCCTGCCTTGCGCGCCACGCGACGCATTTCGCCAATGGCGTTGACCAGGGCGTGGATATCGCCCAGACCGGTCACGGAATCGGTCGTATCTGCCAAGCTTCGGTTGGTGACAATGCCCACATACATGTTGGGCTCGGTATCGGTGCCGTCCAGGCGGTAACCCGTGCAGTCGCAAAGCGCGTATTTTCCGGCGGTATTCATGACGCGATACTGCATGCAGTGGAAGTGCCACGTGCCGTTTACCACCATATCGAGCTCGGCACGTACGTTGTCGCGGTCCTCGGGGTGAACACGGGCAAGCCATATATCGAGCGAGTTGTAGGGATGCTGGGAGGGTAGGTCAAAATCGCGCACGGCATTAACCGACCATTGCGATTCGCCGGTGTCGAGGTTAATGATGAACGGATAGCGTGTCTCGGAGCTCATGGAGATCGCTTGGAACACTCGGTCGTTGCAGAGAGGCTGATCTGTGACCGGGTGTTGCGGCACGTTGTCTTCTTCTGGCTGTTGTACACGGTGCATGAGCTTGTAGCGATACATTTTGCGGTCGGCGTCCTTTGTCATCTGGCGACGCGTATCGCCTGCAAGTGGGTCGACGCGCGAGCAGCCAAAGCTAAAGCTGGCGATCATGGGCGCCTTGCCGTCCGATGTTGCCTCGATAAGATTGGCACGCGTCCGCTCCAGGCGCTGCTCGAGCTCGGCTTCGTCTGTCGTGGGGGATATAAGTACAAATTCGTCTCCACCGATACGGAACAGCAACTCATCGTGCTCCATTGTCTCGGTGAGTGCGCGGCAGATGCTCAGAATGTAGCGATTGCCCTCGGCGTGGCCAAACTTATCGTTGCAATGCTTAAGGCGGTCGATATCGATATAGGCGCAGGTGAAGGGGGTGCCTTTGCGCCAGAGCTGATCGACATGGCGGTCGAGTCCGCCACGGTTGCCAAGATTGGTGAGCGAGTCGATATAGGCGCCGTGCTCAAGCAGCTCGCGTTCTTGTTGCAGGATGGCGAGCGTTTTCTGCAGTTGCTCACCGATGGCACGCAACTCCGGGGGCAGCGCGGCAACATCGAGCTCGGTGGTTGAGGCCCTGTTCGCAAGTCGCTGAAGATGAGCGATGATTGATTGCTCGCCCAGGCGATACGACTCGTTCATGATGGATGACCTCCTTGGATGGAACAATGGTTTGTATCTTACTCCCAATTCGGTTTAGATTGGGGTATTAGTTAGCCCATGGGAACAAACGTCCTCTTCGGCGGTGGCGTTTGCGTGCGAGCGTATTAGTTGTTGTCGCCACCATCGAGCAATGCCTCAAAATCCTCCGCCTGCATGGGGCGGTAGTAGAGGAATCCCTGAGCGTAGCGGGCGCCCATGTGGCGCAGCATGTTTGCCTGCTTGTCCGTCTCGACGCCTTCGATCACAACGGGCAGATGGAGTGACTGCGCCATCTCGAGCATTGATGAGACGATTTGCACGCTGCGGCCCTCATCGCCGTTATCGGGCACAAACGTGCGATCGAGCTTGATGACGTCGACGTTGACGTTCTTGAGCATCGCGAGCGTGGACTGGCCGGTGCCAAAATCGTCCATATAGGTCGAGAAGCCGCGGGTGTGCAGGTCGGCCGTTAGTTTATCCACGGCCTCGGACTCTCCCGTATAAGCTGTCTCGGTGATCTCGACGCGCATGAGCTCGGGCGGCAGGTTGTATTGGGCGGCGAGCGCTCCCATATGCTCGGCAACGTCGCAGGCAAGGATATCCACGCGCGACACATTAAGCGAGATCGGAACCACGCGAAGCCCCCGATTGATGCGCTCGCGCAGCCACAAGGCAACGCCCTGCCAAACGTATTTGTCGAGCGTCACCACAAAACCGCTTTCTTCGAGAGCGGGGATAAAGGTGGCGGGCGAAATGAGGGAGCCATCCTTGTCGATCCAGCGCGTGAGCGCTTCGGCGCCAATGATCTCGCCGGTTTCCATGTCGACCTGGGGCTGCAGGTAGTAGGTAATACGGCCGTTGGAGAGCGCGTACTGGAATTCGGTCAGCGTGCGGTGGAACGCGATTTCGTGCTCGTACTCCTCGGGGCGGAAAATGGCAATGCGCTCCTTAAAGTCGTTTTTTGCGCGCCGATTGGTAAACATGGCCTTGGCCTGCGCATCGATGGTGATTTTCTCGTTGGAGTCGGTGGGGTAGACGCCCATGGACGGCCAGAATCCCACGCCGTCATCATACTTGGCCACGGCCTGGCGAACGCGGCTATAGATCTGATGGACGGTGTCGTGTTCAAAGGGGATGAGTACGCAAAAGTCGTCTTGGCCCCAGTACCCTGCGACGCCCATGTTGGCATTCTCGATGTCCTTGAGGACCGTGCCCACATCGGCGAGCATGCGGTCGCCCTCGGCCTGTCCGTGCCATTCGTTGAACAGTCGCATGTGTCCCATATCGACGGTGGCGATACACCAAGCGCCGTTGCGCCTTGTCTCGAGAAATTCGTTGGCGCGGCGCATAAACACGCTGGGTCGATAGAGACCCGTGAGCGGATCGATGCGTTCGGCGATGGCGCTTTTGCGCTCCACCTCGGGTATGGGGAGGCTGTCGTTGGGAACAAGCCCGCCGGCCGTGCGAATGCGACGGTCGAGTTCGCCTAAAACGGCGGCCGTTTGATTGGTCAGGTGCTCGTAAAAGGCCGGAACGACAAGACAGACGGGGGTAATGGTGTCGTCCGCGATTCGAACGGGAGCGAAAACGGCCTCTTTGAGATGTTGGATCAGTTGCTCGAATGCTTCGTGATCCAAATTGTTGCTAAGCACGACGAACTGGGCGTTGCGTGAGCGGAAGACGCGACTCCTGCCGCGAGTAATCGACAGCATGCGGCCTGCGTATTCGGCGAGCATGTTGTCGACGGCCTCGGCCCCGTAGAGCTCGTTGAGCTTTGCCGTGCCGCGAACGCGCACTGCTATAAGCCCCGTCTTGCAACGGTCGCGACGGCAGGCATCGATAGCGTTGATCAGCGTGCGCTGCGTTCCGAGGCCCGTGGCGGCGTCGACGGTCTCGGCAAGCGAGTGGTTGACGAGCTCGCCGACATAGAGCGAGGGGACATTTCCGTCGCCGTCGATACGAAACCCGCGAGCACGGCCGAGGATGTAGTCGCCGGCGGCATTGCGCACGCGGTACTGCATGACGCGACGGTGCTTGGAGCCGTCATAGATTTGGTCGATGTCGTTGGTATAGGCCTCAAGGTCATCGGGATGGACACGCGTTTTCCAGTAATCGTGGCAGTTGTCTATATGCTCCGAAGGAAGACCAAGATCGCGCAAGGCGCCTTGTGACCAAAGGGTTCGATGTTTGTCCAAGTTCTCGATAAAGAAATATCGGCCTTCGTTGAGCATCGAAAGGGCGTCGAAAATGCGATCGCTTATTTCGAAGTCGTCGGTGTGGGCTTGTGCGATATTGCGTCGATCAAGGTGCACGGCATGACGTAGCTTGTAGTCGTACATGCGATGGTCGGCATCGTTCGTCAAGCGATTGGGGGCTTCGCCCAGGGCGGGGTCGGCGTGTGCCACTCCGTAGCTAAACGAGTGAGGCATCTTGGAAGCGTTGTTTTCGAGCAGTACCGTTCGGCAGTGTTCCAGACGTTCGGCAAGGTCGTCCTCGGTCGCAATCGTAGATAGGATGGCGAACTCGTCGCCCCCCAGACGAAATGCCGCCTCGTCCACCTTCATATACAGTTTGAGATAGAGGCTCACCTGCAAGATATAGCGGTTGCCCTCGTCATGTCCAAAGATGTCGTTGCAGTGCTTAAGGTTATCGATGTCGATAAACGCCATGGTCACGGGCAGTTCCTGCTCCCAGAGTTCCTCTAAGGAACGGGTAAAGCCGCCGCGGTTGCCAAGTCCGGTGAGCTCGTCGGTAAAGGCGGTCCTGATCAGATCGTCCTGACGCTCCAGAAGGTCACGGATGGTCTTTTCGAGCGTTTCGGTATTATTGCTGGCGTTATCCATACTGTAAGCGGCTTTCTGAGGTCGGGGCGGATTGCGTCGGGCGAGCTCGTTGTGCACATGCGTTGCTGCTCAACGCCTTGCGTGTTTCCAAGCCCCCGCCTTGCTGCGTCGTTGGGTTTATTTGTCGGTTCGTGCTCTCGGCTGATAACTACTGAGTAGTATAAACAAGTGTATGGAATTATGTAGGGGTGCCCATGTTGCGGGCGGCCATTATTCGCCAAACGGTAACGCGACGATGTTCGATGAAAATGCGACTGAGACGATATTTGTTGATGGGTATACTTGTTCCGTTTTAAAACGCAGGAACGGAGATGGTCGCATGGCACAGTCAAATATGACGCGCACGGTGGGGCTGGCGCTCGAGGGAGGCGGCTACCGCGGTATGTATACGGCGGGCGTGCTCGACGTTTGGATGGAGCACGGTTTGACCTGCGACCATATGGTGGGCGTCTCGGCGGGCGCGGCGTTTGGCTACAACTTTAAATCGCGCCAGATCGGCCGCGCCATTCGCTATAACAAGGCCTATTGCGCCGACAAGCGCTATGCGAGCGTGACCAGCTGGCTGCGAACCGGCGATATGTTCAATGCCGACTTTGCCTATCACGAGGTGCCTATCGAGCGCGATCCCATCGACCTGGAGGCATATCGCGCCTGCCCCATGCGATTTACGTGCGTGTGTACCGATATCGAGACGGGCAAGGCCGTCTATCACGATCTGCCGTATGGCGACGAGCGCGATATCGAGTGGATTCGGGCGTCGTCGGCGATCCCTGTGGCAACGCGTCCCGTTGCTATTGAGGGCCGCAAGTATCTGGATGGTGGCGTGGCCGATTCCATTCCCAGTGCTTGGCTGTTTGCGCAGGGCTATGACCGCAACGTGGTGGTGCTGACGCAGCCGGCGGGCTTTGTAAAGCAGCCCAACAGCGTGATGCCCATGCTGCGTCGTGTGTTCCGTCACTACCCGGAGTTTGTCGCAGCGCTTGAGCATCGGCATGAGGTCTACAATGCTACGCTCGATGACCTGGCACGTCGCGAGGCTGCCGGCGAGATCTTTGTGGTGCGGCCGAGCGAATCGGTGAAGGTGCCGTCGCTGTGCCGCGAGCCCGATGAGCTCGAGCGCATCTACCAGATCGGCCGCCACGATGCGGAGGCGACTTTGCCGGCGCTGGAGACCTACCTGGCGGGGTAGGGGCTGCGGCGGAAAGCGCGTCCCAGAATCGGCGCCCAGAACGGGATGCAGTTTCCCGGACGGGAGGGTTTTGGAAACGGCGTCCCAGAATTTGCGTCTGGAATGGGATGCAGTTTCCCACTGGCCCTCTATACGGAAAGCGCATCCCGGAATGGACGTCCAAACTGGGATGCGCTTTCCATTGCTGAAGATATGAGGCTGCGGAGTAGCTGCTCGGCCTATGTCTATGCCTGCTGCCAGGTGTCGACGAGCTCCTTGGCCGCGACGTAGGGGTCATCGGCGCTGCAGACGGCGCTCACCACAAAGAAGCCGTCGACGCCGGTGGCCTTGAGCTGCGGCAGGTCGGCCGTCTTGACGCCGCCGCCCACCACGATGGGCACGGGGCTTGCCGCGTGGAGTGCGGCCAGGTCCTCAAAGCTCTTGGTGATGATGGAGCCGTCGGCCGCGCGTCCGCAGTCGCGCTTGGTCTCGGTCTCGTGGAGCGGGCCGATGCCCAGGTAGTCGACCAGGCTCATGTCGGCGGTCTTGACGTACTCGAGCATCTCCTCGCAACGGGCCGAAAGGCCCACGATGGCATCGGGGCCCAGCAGCTTGCGACAGACCTCGACGGGGATGTCGCTCTGACCCACGTGCACGCCGTCGACAGCGATGCCCTGCTCGCGCGCGGCAAGCACACAGTCCAGACGGTCATCGATTAACAGGGCGACCTGACCGGTCTTGCCGGCCTGTGCGATTGCCTGCGCGGCGTCGTCGGTCAGCGCAATGATCTCGCGGGCGCTTGCCACCTTGGAGCGCACCTGGATGCAGGTAAAGCCGGCGTCGAGTGCCTGGGCCACCACATCGCCCACGGGGCGTCCGAGGGTGTTTTCGGGGCCGAGTACCAGATAGGCCGAGATATCAAGGTTGTCGCGGATGCTCATTGTGCTTCCTCCTGCTTTTTGATCTGTGCTTCCATGCGCTTGAGTTTGCCGGTCATGGTGTCGGTAAATCCGGGTCGAATATCGGCTTTGAGCACGACTTCGGTGCGGATGCCCTTGCTCGCCAACACAAAGGTCGCGTCGCGCACGACCTGCATGACCTCGTCCCAGTCGCCCTCGATCTCGGTGAACATCGAGGTGGTGCGGTTGGGAAGGCCGCTCTCGCGAATGACGCGCACGACCTCGGCGACCTCGGCGGACAGCTCGTCGCCGGTGCCGCATGGGGCGATGGCCACGGCGACGAGCGTGTTCATGCCGGCATTGGTTGCGGGTTCGGACATGGCTTATGCCTCCTCGAGCTCGAGTCGGTTGTCGGCAATATCCTGGGCGGTTGCGCGGTAGAGCTCGTCGATAAAGGCGACCTTAAAGCTTGCCGGGGCATCGGCGACGGCGGCGGCACGCGTGCCGGCAACGTTGTAGACGGCGGTGCCGCAGACTGCTGCCGTAAACGGATCGGTAGCACAAGCGTACACGGCCAGCACGCCGCCCTGCGAGCAACCGCAGCCGGTGATCTTGGACATGAGCGGGCTGCCGCCGTGGGATTTGGCCACGGTCGTGCCGTCGGTAATCAGGTCGACTTCGCCCGAGACCACAACGGCGCCGCCGGTGTAGCGAGCGAGCGCCACGGCGGCATCGCGGGCGGCGTCGACCGTGTCGGTGGTATCGACACCACGTACGCGGCTCAGATCGGCCGCCTCGCCCTCAAGACCCCACAGGCCGGCGAGCGCGATGATCTCGGAGGCGTTGCCGCGCACGATGGTGGGCTTGTACTGCTTGAGCACGCTTACCAGTTTGGTGCGCAGGCTACCGATGCCCAGACCCACCGGATCGAGCACCCAGGGCTTGCCGGCGTCGTGTGCCGCCTTGGCCGCGCGGGGAATCGTCTGCTCGTAGATGGGGAAGAGCGTGCCCATGTTGAGATAGATGGCGCCGCCGCCGGCAACGAGCGCCTCGCCCTCGTCGGGCAGATAGACCATGGCGGCCGAACCGCCCACGGCGAGCTGTGCGTTGGCGACAAAGTCGATCGTCACCGTGTTGGTGATAGAGCCGGCCATCGGATTGGTGGCTCGAATCTCCTCTACGGCCTTGACCATATGTTGCTTAAGCTGTTCCGAATCAATCACTGCACATGCCTCCTTGGCATAGAAAAGGGGCGCTGTGCATAGACAGCGCCCCTGTAAAGGCGGCATGCTCCCTACGCCAGCATTAACTGACAGGTTCAAAGGATTGGGCCCTATGCCCTCTCAGCCTTGTGGTTTGCGCCGCCGGCACTCCCGCATCGAATCTGTTGTTCCCTATACTAGCGCACCTGCCAATATGGGACAGGTTTATTTTGGCAGGTGGCAACAGGGGCGCTGCATTTTCCCAGATAAAACCTGCCAAGATAAACCTGTCCCTTATTGGCAGGTCGTTACAATAGACGGGATAAAGAATGACCGAGGGGACCTTATGATCAAACTTGTGCTGACCGATATGGACGATACGCTGATTCCTGCTGGACACGATGGCGCCAGCGACTGCGCCATCGAGGGCATTCATGCCATGCAGGCGGCGGGCCTGCATTTTGGCCCGGTTTCGGGTCGCCAGCCGTCCGCGATGAGCTGGATGTTCCGCAATCGCTCCGAGTGCTTCTCGACCGGTGCGTTTTGCAACGGCCAGGTGATGTTTGTCGATGGCGAGGCGGTTGCCTCGCGCGCAACTGATAACGATGCCCTTATGCGCCTGGCCGACTACCTGGAGCAAGAGACCGACGATACCTATTTGAAGGTCTACCGTCTGGGTGATGACTTTTGGGACAACGACGCCTATTGCGTGACAAGCGATCCCGAGCGTGTGCGTCGCGCCATGGAGTCAGGCGGCAACGCGTGGCTCAAGGGCGAAGAGGCTCCCTGTCGCCCTGTCGTTGACGATGCCCCGGTATACAAGGCGAATATCTGGAGTGCCCGTTCGCGCGAGGAGCTCGCCGAGCTGCGCGAGCGTGTTGCCGCCGAGGTGCCGGAGCTCTCGCTCGTGTTTCCCAACAACCGCGTGCGCCTGTTCGACGTTCTTCCGACCGGCTGGGACAAGGGCTGTGCTGCGCTGGAGCTGGCGCGCGCTTTGGGCCTGACGCCCGACGAGGTGGCCGTATTCGGCGATTCCGATAACGATTTGCCCATGATCGATGCCGTTCCCAATTCCGTTGCAGTCGCCAATGCCAACGAGGCCGTCACGGCTGCCGCGCGCTGGCATATCGGCGCTGCGGCAGATGATGCGGTTGCCGGGGCTCTGCATCAGATTGCCGCCTGCGCCGCGACGGGGGAGATGCCGTCGTTTATGCGTCAGATGGACGCGACGGGTTTCGACGTCACGAACGTCTAGGGAGAAAGCCATGAAGCTCCAGCAGCTCAGGTATGTCGTCAAAGTTGCCGAATGCGGCAGCATCACCGAGGCCTCGCGCCGGCTCTTTGTGTCGCAGCCTTCGATTACCGCGTCGATCCGCGATCTCGAAAACGAGATGGGTGTGCACATCTTTGAGCGCACCAACAAGGGTGTCATTGTGTCCGAGGAGGGCGAGACCTTCTTGGGCTACGCGCGCCAGGTGCTCGACCAGGCGGATCTGCTCGAAGGCAAGTACAAGGGCGAGTCCGAGCAGGTGCCGCACTTTAGTGTGAGCTGCCAGCATTATTCCTTTGCCGTTAACGCGTTTGTCGATGTGATCCGTGAGTTCGATGCCGCGCGCTACGACTTTACCCTGCGCGAGGAGCAGACTCACGAGATTATCGAGGACGTCGCGCATATGAAAAGCGAACTGGGCATCCTATATCTGTCCGAGCACAACCGCGAGGTCATCGAGCGCATGCTGGTGGCCAACGAGCTCGTGTTCGAAGGGCTCTTCTGCGCCACGCCGCATGTCTTCGTCTGCGCCGACCATCCGCTGGCGGCCCGCTCCAGCGTGACGCTCGAGGACTTGGAAGACTACCCGTTCCTGTCCTACGAGCAGGGCAGTTACAACTCGTTTTACTATTCCGAGGAGCTGACCTCGACGTTTGAGCGTCGCAAGAATATCCGCGTGCGCGACCGTGCGACGCTGTTCAACCTGGCCATGGGCCTCAACGGCTACACGGTGTGCTCGGGCGTGATTAGCCACGAACTCAACGGCCCCGGCATTATCTCGATTCCGCTCGATGTGGATGAGTACATGGAGATCGGCATCATCACGCGCAAGAACACGACGCTTACGCGCTACGGTCAAGCCTATATCGACGCGATCCGTCAGCATATCTAGACTGCTGCGTCCTGCACAGGTCAAATCTTTTCATGGCAGTCCCAACTGATATAGGAAGCATCTATATCAAACTGTTATAAACGCATATTTTACGATGGCCATATGAACGCTCATACTCTGTCCCAGTAAAGCAACCAATGCAAAAGGGAGATATCTATGAGCACTTCGATTCAACCGAACGCACCGTTTCGCGCCGATATCGTCGGCAGCTTTCTTCGTCCGCAGGCCGTGAAGGACGCCCGTGCCGCCTATGCCGCGGGTACGCTCGATGCCGAGGGGCTTAAAGCCGTCGAGGACGAGGCCATTCGCGACTTGGTTGCCAAGCAAAAGGCCGCTGGCCTGCAGGTGATTACCGATGGCGAGTTTCGCCGCAGTTACTGGCACCTCGACTTTATGTGGGGGCTCAACGGCATTGAACGCCGTACCTCGCGTACGGGCTATATGTTCCACGACGAGGAGACGACGGCTGACACCGCCGTGGTGACCGGCCCCATCAGCGGCGAGAACCACCCCTTCGTCGAGCACTTTAAGTTTGTCAAGGCACTTGAGGGCGAGGGCTACGTTGCACGCCAGACCATCCCGGCGCCTATCCAGACGTTCTCTGAGGTCACGCTCGATCGCTGTGATGGTCAGCAGGAGAGCCTGCGCGCCGTCTATAAGACCGATGAGGAGCTCGCCGACGCCATTGCGGCAGCCTACCGCACCGTGATCGCCGATCTCTACGCTGCCGGTTGCCGCAATATCCAGTTTGACGACTGCACCTGGGGCATTTACTGCGATACCGACTTTGTGTCCAAGACCGGCATGAGCCCGGTTGACCTGCAAAAGGTGAGCGAGCTGGGCGTGGCGCTCAACAACGCCGCCATCGAGGGCAAGCCCGACGACCTTGTCATTAACACGCACGTGTGCCGCGGCAACTATCACTCCACCTATGCTTTTGAGGGCGGCTACGACCCCATCGCGCCGTACCTGTTCGCACACGAGAACGTCGATGCGTTCTATCTTGAGTTCGATACGCCGCGTGCCGGCGGTTTTGAGCCGCTCAAGTACGTTGTCCCCGGCAAGAAGGTCGTATTGGGCCTGGTGACCACCAAGGCAGCTGAGCTCGAGAACGAGGATGCCATCGTCGAGCGCATCCGTGAGGCTGCCCAGTATGTGCCGCTCGAGAACCTGTACCTGTCTCCCCAGTGTGGCTTTGCCAGCTGCGAGATTGGCAACAAGCTGACCGAGGACCAGCAGTGGGCAAAGATTGCGCTGGTTAGGCGCATTGCCGAGCGTGTCTGGAAGTAGTGCTGCCGTTCGCAGGGGCGTCGTGGTCGGAGCGGCATGCATCGCGTACAATGGTTCGGATCGTATCGTTCGGGCAGGTTATCCGATATGCCTGATCGCCCTTCCATTATGAAAGGACATCCATGTCCCAATCCTCGACGCCCGCCGTCGCCGATGCCATCTACGATGCGTCGTCGCTCGGTCGCCCGCGCATGTTCTTGCTCGGCCTGCAGCACCTGTTTGCCATGTTCGGCGCTACCGTGCTGGTGCCTGTGCTCACCGGCCTTTCGGTTTCGGCGACCCTTTTGTTTGCCGGCCTGGGCACGCTGCTCTTCCACTTCCTGTCGCGCGGTAAGGTGCCGGCATTTTTGGGCTCATCATTTGCCTTTATTGCCGGTTATGCCGCAATCGCGCCCAACGGCGAGGCCGAGCTTTTGCCCTACGCCTGCCTGGGCGTAGCTTGTGCCGGCCTGCTCTATCCGGTGCTGGCGGCCCTGTTTCGCGCGTTTGGTGCCAAGCGTGTTATGCGCTTCTTCCCGCCGGTAGTGACTGGCCCCATCGTCATTTCCATCGGCCTGATCTTGGCAAGCTCTGCCATCGCCAACTGCCAGACCAATTGGCTTGTTGCCGTTGTCGCTGTGGCGGTGATCGTCATCTGCAACATCTGGGGCCGTGGCATGGTCAAGATCGTGCCGATTCTGCTGGGCGTTGTGGTGAGCTATGCCGTTGCGACTGCGCTCGGCGAGGTTGATTTCTCGGGCGTTGCCGCCGCTCCGTGGGTCGGTCTGCCCATCGTGTGGAACAACACCGTGTTTGCGCTCTTTGGCCCGCAGTTCGATAGCGGCCTTGCCACGACGGCCATCATTACCATTATGCCGCTGGCCTTTGCGACCATGATCGAGCATATCGGCGATATCTCTGCCATCGGTTCTACCTGCGAGCGCAACTATATCGCCGACCCCGGCCTGCATCGCACACTGCTCGGTGACGGCCTTGCCACGATTCTGGCTTCGCTCTTTGGCGCTCCGGCCAACACCACCTATGGCGAGAACACCGGCGTGCTTGCCCTGACGCGCGTGTTCGACCCGCGCGTGATCCGCATTGCCGCGTGTTGCGCCATTGTGCTCTCGTTCTGCCCCAAGTTCGCCGCGGTCATCGCAGCCATGCCGGCGTGCGTGATCGGCGGCGTGTCACTCGTGCTCTATGGCATGATCAGTGCGGTAGGTGTGCGCAACCTCATCGAGAACCAGGTCGATTTCCAGAACAACCGCAACGTGCTGGTGGCCGCTCTGGTGCTTGTGCTTTCGCTCGGCATTGCGTACAGCACTGCCGGCGCCATCGTGCTGGAATTGGGCGGCGTGACGATTTCGCTTTCGGGTCTTGCCGTGGGTTCGCTGGTGGGCATTGTGCTCAATGCCATCCTGCCGGGTAACGACTTTGAGTTTGATGTCGCCGAGCTTGAGGAGGCTGCTAAGTAGCAGCTGCGTTCAGCTAAAACAAGATATGGTGCCCATGCGTATATGCGCGTGGGCACCATTTTTAATGCGTCAATATCCAGTGGATACCGCGGGCCATGCGCAGATCGGTTTGGGCGAAGTGATTGCCGGGGTTGAGCTCCAGCGTTGTTGGAATGCCGCGCGCGATGAGCAGCACTTCCGTCGCGCGCGTGTCGTCGAGCACATGCCGCATCATGCGGTTGGGCGTCTTGGTCTCTTTTTTGCCGAGCGACAGATAGACGGCTTGCGGGCTGCCGGCAAAAGGGGCCGTGCTGGCACGGTCGACAAAGTCGGGAAACCATAGCGACCCCGATGCGCTCGCGGCGCGGTCAAAGGCGTCGGTTTGCCAGAGGGACCAGAGTGCGAAGAGGCCCGCGAGCGAGTAACCGGCAATGCCGCGCCAGGTGGGCGGCTGAGGAAGCGACGACTCGACCTGGGGGATTATCTGATTCAGCAGCTCATCAAGAAAATCGGCAGCTTGGCCGCCGAAAGGTTCGGCATCGCGTACGGTCCCGTCGCATGCCCAGGGGCTCAGCTCGCGATTCCAATCGAGCCCGCCAATGGTGACAAGGGCGAATGGCGGACAGTTGAGCTCTCGGCAACACTTATAAACCTCGCTGCCGTCGCCCACGACCACAGGAAGGTAGATGACAGGCGCGCTTTCCGTATGATTCGAATAAACGGTTATCTGCTTTTGATGCGCTTCCATGACGGGCTTCTCTCAGTGTTGTGATATCGGCAGCCCCAATTGTCGCACGCCAGCGTATGCCGGTTGGGCTAGACCAAAGACAATCTCGTGCATCCCCTGCGGACGCATATGGAAAACGCCACCGCCGGAGGGGAGCTCGGCGGTGGCGTTGTTAAACGGAGCTGGGGCTCGGGGCCTTCGCCGGAGCTGCCATGTGCGCAGAGGCGTCTAAGAACGCTTACGGCTCGCCATGGTGCCTGCGGCGATAGCGGCTGTTCCCGCAAGGGCGGCCGCCACGATGGCCGCACCCGAGGCGTCGCCGGTCGCTGCGAGCGCGCCGGTGGTCTTGGCCTTCGTGGTTGCAACCGCAACGGTCTTGGTCGTCTTTGCGTCCTCGGACTTGGGGTCCTGCTTGGACTCCGCGGGCTTGGTCTCGTCGGGCTTGGACCCCTCCGGCTTGGCTACCTCGGGAGGTGCGATGGTCGTGCTCTTGGCGACTGCTTTGATATAGAGGGAGTCGACCGTGGTGTCGCCCGTGCCGATGGTTTGGCCTGCCTCGTAGATGCCGTCACGGAGCTTGCGATAGTCAATGACCTTGCCGCCTTCGGGCGTCTGGATGGTGGCGTTCTCAATCTTGATGGTGCCGATTGTCTTGCCGTCCGCGCTCATGGCACGGGCAAAGATTGCCGCTGTATCTCCTTCGGCCGTTACCTTGCTGCGGATGATCGAGATGACTGCTGGTGTGACGCCCTCGCTGGTCTGGGCGATGATGCCGATGTTCTCGCCTTGGGGCTCGGGGCTCGTCTCGCCATCTTGGTTTTCGCTGTAGGGGATGGGGCCGTCGCCGTTCTCGACATAGCGGGCTATGGCCTTGACAACGGAGTCGCTGATGTAGATGTGGCCACCCTTCTCGTTGGGTCGATCGTTTCTGGTGGAGAATGCAGCCGAAACCTCGCCTTCCGCAAACGCGTCCACGGTGGAGCCGTTCTTGACGACGATGTCGTCCTGGTAGGTGAAGAGGGCGATGGCGCCACCGTATCTGCCTTTACCTGCACGGACCGTCACGTTTGCATGATCGAGGGTGATGCCCTTGTGGGCATAGACGCCATATTCAACACCGTTTACGTTGAGGGAGGCGTTTGTGGCTGCGAGGCTGCCCTTGGCCTCGACGGCAGCGTCTTTCTCGGAGCTTGCCTTGACCGTCCCGCCACCCTTGATGGTGAGGTTCTTGTCGGTTCCAATACCCTTGCCCTCGGTAGCCCTGGCGGTGACGGCTCCGCTGTCGTCAATCGTGATATTGCCGTTTGCCCTGATGCCATCCGATGCACCCGTGGCGTTGACGTTGCCCGAACCCTTGATAGCGAGATCACCCCCGGCATTGATGGCATCAAGCCCAGTGCTCGTGGCGTTGACGGATCCGGCTCCGTCGATGTTGATATTACCCGTGGAGAGGATAGCGTCCTCAGTAGATGTCACGCTGAGCGTGCCGCCCTCGTCGCCTTGGATATTGAGCTCGGCATTCTCGTTAGTGCCATGAGAAACGTTGATGCCTTCGATCCATTCGGCAGTGACGATATTGGTTCCCGAGTAATTCACCTTGAGCTTGCCTGCGGCCTGGATCTCGCCGCCGTTATAGTTGTTGAGCTTCAAGTCGTCGGCGCCGTCCCACGACCAGGTACCGGCCTCGTCGCTCGCCGCGGTGTTGTACTTGTTGCCGCCGACCTTGACCCATTCCGCTGCGAGCGAGACGCTCGGCATGAGCAGCGAGCTCACCGTGAGCGCGCACACGGCGCCCGCGACGATGCGGCGCGTCACGCGGCGCCAGCTGCCGTGCGCGAGTCCTATGCGACGGCGAACGTCGGGTTCGGCAACATGGGTTCCGGCGGTAGCGTCATTGCGTTTGGGGGTCGTGAACAAGGCTGCCATGGTTGCTCCCGTTCTCATAGGGCCTATACGACTAGATTCAGCGTATCTGCTGGATGTTGCCGGCGGTAGTGCCGTATGGAGGGCAAAATGGCCAAAATGGGGGAGAAATAGGCCGCACGCGGCGCAGGGACCGGCGCTAAAAGAAAAGCGCGGGGCCGCATGGCGACTCCGCGCTTTATTGTTCAGCTTTTGCAGCCTTGCCCTTACGCTACGAAGAAGTAGACGAGGAAGGCAAGGGCCGCGATCCACTCGTCCTGTGCGAAAAAGTGTTTACGAGCGTTTGCGACTCGCCAGGGCGCCTGTGACGATAGCGGCCGTTCCTACAAGGGCGGTCGCTATGATGGCTGCGCTCGAGGCGTCGCCGGTTGCCGCGAGTTTGCCGGCGGTCTTGGCTCCCGTGGCTGCAACTGCAACGGTCTTGATCGTCTTCGCGCCCTCGGACTTGGAACCCGGCTTGGTCTCGCCGGGCTTTTCCTCGGGTTTGGTCTCCTCGGGAGGCGCGATGAGCGTGTGCTTGGCGACTGCTTCGTTGTAGGGGGAGTCGATCACGGCGTCGCCCGTGCCGATGGTTTGACCCGCCTCGTAGACGATGCCGTCGCTGAGTTCTTCCTTGTTGCGATAGTCAATGACCTTGCCGCCTTCAGGCGTCTGGATGGTGGCTCCTTCGATTTCGATGGTGCCGATCGCCTTGCCGTCCGCGCTCATGGCAAGGGCGAAGATTGCCGCCGTGTCTCCCTCGGCCGTGACCCTGCTGCGGACGATCGAGATGGTCGCGGGCGTGATGCCCTCGCTGGTCTGCGCGAAGATGCCGATGTTCAGGCCCTCGGACTCAGGGATGATTTCGTCGTTTTGGTCTCCACAGTAGTGGTCGGGGCCGTCGCCGCCGGTCTCGGCATAGCGGGCTATGGCCTTGACAACGGAGTCGCTGATGTAGATATGGCCACCCGCTTCGCCGGAGTAGAAATTACTGGTGGAGATTGCAACCGAGAACCTGCCTTCTGCGAGCGCATCCACAGTCGAGCCGTTCTTGATGACGATGTCGTCCTCATCGGTGAAGAGTGCGCTGACTTCCCCGCCATCTGAGCTTGCGCGGACCGTCACGGTCGCGCTATCGAGCGTGATGCCCTTGTAGACATAGATGCCATACCCAACGCCACCTGCGTTGAGGGAAGCGTTCGTGACCGTGAGGCTGTTTTTACCGTCGATGGCGGCGTCTTCCTCGGAGCTTGCCTTGACCTGGCTGCCACCCGAGATCTCGATACTGCCGTCGGCCCAAATCGCATTGTCCTCGATAGAGCTTGCCTCTACCTTGCCGCCGCCCTTTATGATGAGGTTCTCGTTAGCATCGATACCCTGATCCTCGGTGGCCTTGGCGGTGACGGTTCCGCTGTTGTCGATCGTGATGTTGCCGTCGGCCCTGATGCCATCCGAATCGCCCGTGGCGTTAACGTTTCCCGAGCCCTTGATGGTGGCATCGCCCCCGGCATCGATGGCATCGTGCTCGGTGCTCGTGGCGTTGACAGTGCCAGCGCCGTCGATGTTGATGTTGCCGACGGAAGTGATGGCGTCACGAGAAGATGTCACGTTGAGCGTGCTAGACGCGTCGCCCTGAATATTAAGCTCGGCGTTCTCGTTCGCGCCATCCTTAACCTTGATGCCGCGGCCGTCGTCGTTAGTGACGGTGTTGTTGCCCTCGTAGCTCACGTTGAGCTTGCCCGCTGCCTCGATCGCGCCGCCGTTATAGCCGTTGAGCTTCATGTCATCGGCGCCATCCCATGACCAGGTACCGGCGGCGTCTCCCGTGGGGCCCGCGGCCGCTTCGTGGCGGACGCCGCCAACGTCCACCCACTCGGCTGCGAGCGAGATGCTCGGCATGAGCAGCGAGCTTACCGTAAGCGCGCATACGGCGCCTACAACGATGCGGCGCGTCACGCGGCGCCAGCTGCCGTGTGCGAGCAGCGTGCAACGGCGCAGGTCGGGCTCGACAAAATGGGCTCCAGAGGTTTTGTCATTGCGCTTGGGGGTCGTGAACAAGACGGCCATGGTTACTCCCATCCTCATAGGGCCTATGCGGTTATATCCAGCATATCTGCAGGATGTAGCCGTCGGTAGTGCCGTTTGGAGAGCAAAACGTCCAAAACTTGCGAAGCAATACATCGCGCGTCCGTGTGGTGCCTGGCTTTAAAAGCAAAGCGCGGAGCCGCTCGATGCGACTCCGCGCTTTGCTGTTTGGTATTGCGAATCTTGCGCCTACGCTACAAAGAAGTAGACGAGGAAGGCGAGGGCTGCGATCCACATGAGCGGCTTGATCTTGGAGGCCTCGCCCTTAAAGAGCGCGACGATCACGTAGGCGATAAAGCCCAGGCCAATGCCGGCAGAGATGGAGTAAGTGAAGGGCACGCCGGCGACAATCATGAACGCCGGGAAACCCTGCGACACGTCGGACCAGTCGATCTCGGAGGCCTCGCTCATCATGAGGTAACCGACGTAGACCAGAGCACCGCAGGTGGCGGCGCTGGAAACGATGGTGACGATGGGGGAGAAGAACGCGGCGAGAATGAACAGCACGCCGGTGGTGACAGAGGTGAGGCCCGTGCGGCCACCGTCGGCAGCGCCAGAGGTGGACTCGACGAAGGTAGTGATGGAGGAGACGCCCATAAAGCCACCGGCAGCAGCGGCCACGGAGTCGACGACCAGGATGGGACGGATGTCCTCGACATTGCCGTCCTCGGTCAAGAACTCGCCCTGCTTGGCGACGGCCATCGCGGTGCCCATGGTGTCGAAGAAGTCACTCATGAGCAGCGAGAAGGCAACGACGAGCAGCATCGGGTCGGTCAGAACCTTCACGATGGCCATGTTGCCGTCGGCGGTGCTGGCAAACGGGGCGCCAAAGGTCGAGAAGTCGAGCGGTGCGATGAGGCCCTCGGGCGCATGGGTGACGCCCAGCGGGATACCGGCGATAACGGCAACGATGATGCCGATGAGCAGCGAGCCCGGCACGTTGCGGGAAGCCAGGGCAACCGTCACGATGATGGAGATGATGCCGACGATAAAGGTGGGGGAGGTGATGTCGCCCAAGCCGACGAGCGTACCGGCGCCAGCGGTGATGATGCCGGCGTCGCACAGGCCGATCATGGCGATAAACAGGCCCAGACCCACCGAGATGGCGTGGCGCAGGACCACGGGGATGGCGTCCATGATGGCCTCGCGCAGGCCGCAAAGGACGAGCAGCAAGATGACGATACCTTCGAGGAAGATAACGCTCATGGCAACGTGCCAGTCACCGCCGCACATGGTGGTGGTGATGCCCGCGATCATGGCGTTGATGCCCAGGCCCGACGCGCAGGCGAGCGGGCGGTTGGCGAAGATGCCCATGCAGATGGTCATGATGCCGGCGCCCAGGCAGGTGGCGCAGGCGAGCGCTCCCGCATCGATGCCAGCGCCCGAGAGCACTGCGGGGTTGACGGCGATGATGTAGGCCATCGCCAGGAATGTTGTCAGTCCAGCGCGAAGTTCGGTCCCGATTGTGGACTTGCGCTCACTGACGTGAAATAGTTCGTCCATGCATACCCTTTCCTTGTTCGGCCCCGAGTTTAGGCCGATTGACACGAACTCACCTACTATATCGCCTTTGAAAGGTTGATGTTCCTCGCGTGTTGAAGTTCGGCGCTTTGTAGCAGACGGACGGTATTATTCGCATGAAAATGTGTAGGTACCGTATACTTAAGCGGTTACAACGACCCCTATGGAGGAACGTATGATTAAAGAGCTCTGCCACGACGAGGCTATCCTGTCCCAGCGTTGCGAGGTTGCGACCGTCGAGGACGAGTCGGTTGCTCAGGACCTGATCGATACCATCAAGTCGCTCGACGATGCCGGCTGCCTTGCCGCTAACCAGATTGGTGTTACCAAGAAGGTTTGCGTCTACTTGGACGATGCCGGCGAGCCCCACGTGCTCTACAACCCTCGTCTGGTGTTTGGCCTGGGCGCCAGCAAGATGGAGGAGAGCTGCCTGACGCACGACGAGATCACCAAGTCCACGCGCTACATCAAGTGCAAGGTCGCCTTTGACCAGATCGTCGACGGCAAGATGAAGGAGTGCCGCCGCGACTACGCGGGCTTCGAAGCGCAGATGATCCAACACATGATTGATCACTGTCTTGGCAAGTTGGTCTAAGGGGACCAAAGCACCGCACCTTGCCGCTCAATCGTCGCTCGCGTACCTCAAGTACGCTTCGCTCCTCTTTCGTGGCAATCTGCGGCACTTTGACCCCTTAGACGACCTACGGGGTCGACTTGGCTGAGTTTATCTTGCTTGTAAAAGTCCGGGTATGACATTGTTGTCATGTCCGGGCTTTTTTGTTTAGCGCCCCTTTGTTTGGTGACAATGAGCTTAGTAAGAACATTGAGCTAGGAGGCGCTATGTGCACGAGCATTCGATTTACTGATAATTCCGGCCACATGTATCTGGGCCGCAACCTCGACTGGAGCTTTGGATACGGCGAGCGGGTTCGCGTGATGCCCCGCGGGTTCCATATCCCGTATTCGTATATCGACGATGCGACGGCGGCGCACGCGGTGATCGGCATGTGCATCGATTACAAGAACTATCCCATGTTTTTCGACTGTGGCAACGATGCGGGCCTGGCTGTGGCGGGGCTCAACTTTCCCGGTTATGCCGAGTATGCCGAGGGTCCGGTTGACGACAAGACCAATATCGCGGCCTACGAGTTTCCCCTGTGGGTGGCGGCGACGTTCTCGACGGTCGACGAGGTCGAGGCCGCGCTGCGCGACACGGTGATTGTTGCCAAGTCTGCCGGTGAGGGGCTGGGCGTGTCGCTGCTCCATTGGATTATCGGCGACGGCGAGCGCAGCATCGTGGTCGAGATGATGGCCGACGGCCTGCATGTGTACGACGATCCGGTCGATACCCTTGCCAATCAGCCGACCTTCCCGTGGCATATGGAAAACCTGCGCACCTATATCACCGCCTCAAACGATTTTCCGCAGACGGCGACATGGCGCACCGCCGAGCTTAAGCCTTATGGTGCGGGTGCCGGCATGCGCGGTATTCCGGGTGACTGCTATTCGCCGAGCCGTTTTGTAAAGGCGGCCTATCTCAATGCCAATTACCCGCAAAAGGAGAGCGAGGCCGAAAACGTCGTCCGCATGTTCCGCTCGCTCGAGGGCGTGGCGATGATCGAGGGGGCGTCCAAGATGGGCGATGGCAAGTTCGAGAAGACGATCTACACCGGATGCTTTAGCGCTCGCACGGGCAATTATTACTATGCGACCTACGACGACCCGTCGATTCGCTACGTGAGCTTGATGGATGCCGAGGGTGCGAGCCCCGATAGGCTCGTGGTTCCCGAGCCGCGTCGCTCGTAGCCGATAGCTTCACTGCAATGCAAAGCGCCCCTGCGTCTCCTGTGAGGTGCAGGGGCGCTGCGACCTGGGCTTTATCCCGCATGCGCCCCGAGAAAATGTCCCTTAAGCGCGTGCCGCCTGGGCGACACCGGCCTTGGCGTTTGCGCGTTTGCCGGCGAGTTCGCAAAAAATCGCGCCGCCGATGATAAGTGCGGCGCCCATCAGGCGGACCGGTGTTATGGCTTCGCCTAAAAGGACGGCGGAGAACACGACGGCCGAAAGCGGCTCGAGGTAGCCAACGACCGCGACGGTCTGGACGGGCAGCTTGGCGACGGCACTAAAGTAGAGTAGGCAACCGATGCCGGTGTTGACGACGCCGAGCATGACGACGGCGCGCCAATCAATACTGGCGGCGACGCCGGCGGACAGGAATGAGGGAGCGCCCTGCGTGATGAGCGTGAGGACCAGCGCGGTCACAAAGGCGGCACTCACCTGGAGCGTGGAGTTCTCGAGGCCTTCGATGTGTGGTGCACCCTTGCTAGCGATGACCATCAGCGCATAGCAAAATGCCGAGGCGATGCCGCAGACGATACCCGCAATGGGCATATTGCCGCCTAGACCTTGCGCTGCAATGAGAAAAGCACCGCAAGCAACGGCGATAAAGCCGGCGATTTTGCCGCCGGTCAGCTTTTCGCCAAAGATGAGCGGGGAGAGCGCCATAACGATGATGGGGCCGCAGTAGTACAGCAGCGAGGATACGCCGACGCCTATCGTCTGATACGCGCGGAACAGAAAAATCCAGCTGGCGCCCAGTGCGGCTCCCGAAAGGATCAGGGCTGCGGCTTCTCGGGGGCGAGATGGTGCTTGCAACGTATGGCGTTGGGTGATGGCGAGGATGGTGACAAGCGAGAAGGCTCCCAGAAAGGTGCGCAGCAGCACGATATCGGAGCTCGGCAGCGCGATAGCCGCGGCGATGATGCCGTTAGAACCAAACAACAACAATGCTGCTAAATACGTAAACAGTCCGTTGTTCATGCGCTGCCATCCCCTCTATATCCGAACATGTTCACTATGGGTGAACTGGCTTTAGAAGAAAAGCGAATATAATGCATGGAAAACATAACAAAAACTCATGCAAGGGTGGGGACGTGCTGTGGAGACCAATATCCAAAAGATGCAAGTGCTGCTCGAGACGGTGCGTGCCGGCAGCTTTACGCGTGCTGCAGAGCGGCTGAGCTACTCGCAGTCGGGCGTGAGCCGCATGGTGGGCGACCTTGAGGCAGACTGGGGTTTTAAGGTGCTTGATCGCAGCCGCGAGGGCGTGGTGCTTTCTGCCGACGGGCGGCAGGTCATGCCGGCAGTCGAGGCGTTATGCGAAGAGTTTGGCCGCCTGCAGCGACGCGTGGACGAGATGCGAGGGCTCATGCGTGGCAAGATCTGTATCGGTACGTTTTCGAGTGTGGCGACCCATGTACTGCCGCCGGTGATTGCGCGCTTTCGCGCCGATCATCCGGATGTCGATTACGAGCTGCTGATGGGTGATTACTCCGAGATTGAGCAATGGGTGGCGGAAGGCCGCTGTGACCTGGGCTTTATTCCGCGCGAGCCACGCGGCGCCGGCATGGCGTCGCGACCGTTGGTGCAAGACGAGTTGATGGCCGTGGTGCCAGCGGACTCCTCGCTTGCCACGGCGGAGGTCGTTTCTCTTGCCGATTTAGCCAACGAGCAGTTTATTCTGCTAGAACGCGGCACCGATGACGAGATTACGCCGCTGTTCCGTCGGGCGGGACTGACGGTGTGCTCCAAGCTGTCGACCTGGGATGACTATGCGATTATGGCCATGGTCGAGGACGGCCTGGGCGTGAGCATTCTTCCCGCGCTCATCTTGCGCCGCTGTCAGTTCGATGTTGCCGTGCGTTCGCTCGAGGGACATCCCCATCGGCAGATCAATGCGATATATCGCATGGCTGACGTTTCGCTTGCCGCCGCTCGATTCCTTGAATACCTCTAAACGCGTACACGCCATTGTCCGCTTTGGGCAAATCTCGGAGTCCGGTACGTTTTCTTATGAAATTGAACTTTCGAATGAGGTGCCGCGTTATACTGCTTGCTAAATTGAACCATGGTTCAATTCGTGTTCTATAAATTGAACTTTGCCAGCAAGGAGGTTCCTGTGGCCCAAGAGACGTTTAGCGATCGCCTGCGACAGACTATGTCCGATCGCGACGTTCGCCAGTCGGACGTGATCCGCGCATCGGAGATGCTCGGCAAAAAACTCGGCAAGAGTCAGATGAGCCAATATGTGAGCGGCAAGACGATTCCGCGGCGCGATGTGGCTGAGCTGCTCGCCCGTATTTTGGAGGTCGATGTTACCTGGCTGCTTGCCGGCGACGCCGATCAAGACGAGGCATCATCACCCCGCAACGATTCCAAGCCCGAACCCCATCCCTCAGCTCAAATTGCAAGGAGCACCACCATGCGTACTTTTTCTAAATCCACCAAGCTCGATAACGTCCTGTATGACGTGCGCGGTCCCGTCGTCGACGAGGCTGCCCGTATGGAGGACGAGGGCGAGCGCATCCTCAAGCTCAATATCGGCAACCCGGCGCCCTTCGGTTTCCGCACGCCCGATGAGGTCATCAAGGACATGCGCCAGCAGCTGCCCGACTGCGAAGGCTATTCCAACTCGCGTGGCCTGTTCTCCGCGCGCAAGGCGATCATGCAGTATTCGCAGATCAAGGGCCTGCCCAACGTTCAGATGGAGCATATCTACACGGGCAACGGCGTGTCCGAGCTCATTCAGCTTTCGATGAACGCGCTGCTCGACAATGGCGACGAGATTCTGATCCCCAGCCCCGACTATCCGCTCTGGACGGCGTGCGCAACCCTTGCCGGCGGTCATCCCGTGCACTATCTGTGCGATGAGCAGGCGGATTGGTATCCCGACCTGGAGGATATGGAGTCCAAGATCACGAGCGCGACCAAAGCCCTCGTTATCATCAACCCCAACAACCCCACGGGCTCGGTCTACCCGCGCGAGGTGCTCGAGGGCATCGTCGAGGTTGCACGCAGGCATCAGCTGATGATCTTTGCTGATGAGATCTACGACCGCCTGTGCATGGACGGCTACGAGCACGTCTCGATTGCCTCGCTCGCTCCCGATCTGCCCTGCGTCACCTTTAGCGGTCTGTCCAAGTCGCACATGATCGCGGGCTATCGTATTGGCTGGATGGTGCTTTCGGGCAACCAGCGCTGCATGAGCGACTTCATCATGGGCATCAACATGCTCTCCAACATGCGCCTGTGCTCCAACGTGCCGGCTCAGTCGATCGTTCAGACGGCGCTCGGTGGCCATCAGTCCGTCAACGACTACATCCGCCCCGGCGGCCGTGTCTACGAGCAGCGCAACTTTGTGTATGAGGCGCTCAACAAGATTGACGGCATCTCGGTGGTTAAGCCGCGTGCGGCGTTCTACATCTTCCCCAAGATGGATGTGAAGAAGTTCAACATTACCGATGACGAGCAGTTCGCCCTTGACCTGCTGCACGAGAAGAAGATTCTGATCACGCGCGGCGGCGGCTTCAACTGGGCTGAGCCCGACCACTTCCGTATCGTGTACCTGCCGCGCATGGAAGTACTCAAAGAGTCCCTCGAAGACCTCGCCGACTTCTTTGACCATTACCGCCAGGCGTAGGGGATAGAAGTTCCGCACTATGAAGAGCTCCCTGCAGTTGCTTGGCTGCAGGGAGCTTTCTTGAATTGGCGCAACTATATAACTATTCCTTGGCAGTGGTCGATTTCGTGCTGGATGATCTCGGCGGTGTAGCCCGAGAAGTTTTTGATGCGGCGGGCAAAGTTCTCGTCCAAATACTCAACCTTAATGCGGCGATATCGGGTACAGGGACGCTCGCCGACGAGCGAAAGACATCCTTCGCTCGTCTGGTAGGCGTTGACCTGCTCAAGAATCTGCGGGTTGTACATAAGCAGCGCCCTGTTGCCGTCCTTTACGCAGATGATGCGCTTGCGTACGCCGATCATGTTGGCGGCAAGCCCCACGCACTCGTGCTCGTGTTCATGCAGCGTGTCCAGAAGATCCTGCCCGGTCGCGGCGTCGTCGGGCCCCGCGTCTTCGGAAGGCAGGCGCAAAAAGAACTCGGATTTCATGATGGGCTTAATCATGGCGGGCTCCTTAAGGTGGATGCGTTTGGTTCAGGCCATGATACCGCGACATGTCGCATTAATGTGTGCACATAGATTCTGCAGCTAGATTGGATGGCGACACCATAAACTAATGGACGTTTTGCCGAGAGGCATGAATGTTTAAAGCGCAAAGAGTGCGCGACGGGCCCCGCGAATGGGGCGATGATGCCCGAGAGGGCCAAGAAGGAGTCTCATGTCTGAGAACGAAGAGATCATGAACGAGACCGAGAACGAGACCATGGCTGCCGAGGTTGAGGCAGTCGAGACCGTGGAGACCGAAGCTGCCGAGGTTGAGGCTGCTGACGAGGTTTCTGCCGAGGAGGAGGCCGAGGTTGTCGAGGCCGCCGTTGATTACGATGACGAAGAGCTGATGGACAAGATGCAGAAGGCTGCCCGCCTGCTGCGTAGCCGTCGCTTTGCTATTTCCAAGGAGGAGGAGGCCAAGGCCGAGCGCATGGCGAACATCGAGCGCGCCATCAAGCTGCTTGACCTCAAGCCCAAGATGGAGCAGAAGGAAATGTCCGACCTGCTGGGCATGCGCCTTCGTGAGCTCGATGGCCTGATGGCCGAGGCCGAGGCTGCCGATCTGGTCGGCCGCATCGACGACGCTGAGGGCGATATGCGCAAGATCGTCGTCTTCGCTGCCGAGGATGCCGCCGAGGGCCTGGTCGAGCTTGCCAACAAGAAGGAGAAGCTCCTGCCCGAGCTTTCTTACGAGGAGGCCACCGAGCTGATGGCCGCTCTCGATAAGGTTATTGCTCCGCTCGTCGCCATGGGCCTGGACGAGGACCGCGGTCCTCGCGGCGGTCGTGACGATCGCGGTGGCCGTGGCGGCGACCGTGGCGGTCGCGGCGGCTTTGGCGATCGCGGTGGTCGTGGCGGTGACCGCGGCGGTCGCGGTGGCGATCGCGGCGGCCGTGGCGGCTTTGGTGACCGTGGCGGCGACCGCGGCGGTCGCGGCGGCTTTGGCGGCAACCGTGGTGGCTATGGCGATCGCGGTGGCAACCGTGGCGGCTTCGGCGGCAACCGCGGTAACGACCGCGGCGGTCGCGGTGGCGATCGTGGCGGCCGCAACGGCGGCGGCTTCCGCGGCAACCGCTTCTAGGGGTTACGCGGTTCTACGAACCGCGTAACTAGTTGACGCTGCGCGCCCACCAGAGCGACAACTTGTCATTCAAAGAGGACGGCATGACCAGAAGGTCTATGCCGTCCTCTTTTCATGTCAATTTGTTCGCTCTGGTGGGCGCTCGCTCATATGACCCAATCCGCTGTCAAGAGCCACAATGGCCCCGCCGACCGCTTGCAATCGGTCGGCGGGGCCTGCCGTT
>UQWS01000012.1 GCA_900544875.1 uncultured Collinsella sp.
GGGCCGCGGGGGCGTTCGGCTAGGTGCGGGAACGGCCTATTTGCTCAATGTGTTCGGCTGAGATCGGAAATCAACCGGACGTCGGCAAGTCGTCGCACTGGGCCTGCCTGATCGACCGCGACGGGGAGGTGCTGGCCAGCGCCCCCGTCCGCAACAGGGAGGCCGAGCTCGACGCGCTGTTCGCCTCCGCGCCCGCCGGCACGCTCGTCGTCGTCGACCAGTTCCGCAACATAGGGTCCCTCGCCGTGAGGCGGGCCCGCGCCGCGGGGCTCGTGGTCGCCCACCTGCCCGGGCTCGCCGCCAGCCGCGCCGCGGGCCTGTTCGCCGGCGAGGCCAAGACCGACGAGCGCGACGCCGCGGTGATCGCGCGGACCGCCCTGGGCGTGCCGGACTCCCTGTCGGGGGTCCCGGGCCGCGGCGAGGCCCTCGAGGCCGCCCGCGCCCTCTCGTCGCAGCGCGACCACGTCGTCGCCTGCGCGACCAGGGACAAGAACCGCCTGCGCGCGGTGCTGCTCGAGTCCTGCCCGGCCCTCGAGGCCGCGGTCGACCTGTCGGACCGGCGGTGGCTGGAGCTGCTCGCCGGGTTCGGCGGGGCGTGGGGGATCGCCCGCTCCGGGGCCGGGGGCCCGCGGGCCGAGGCCGCCGGAGAGGCCGCGGCCGCCTCCACCGCGCCCCCGCCGGCGCTCGTCGAGGCCGAGAACAGGCAGGTCAGGTTCCTGGCCGCCCGGATATCGGAGGCCCTCGACGAGGCCGGGGCCCTCGAGGCCGAGACGGCGGCGCTGCTCGAGGGCGACGAGACCTACGCGTGCCTGCTCACCGTGCCCGGCATCGGCCCGAGGACCGCGGCGCAGCTCGCGGTGTCGGTCGACATCGGGAGGTTCCCGGACCACGACCACCTGGCCTCGTACTGCGGCATAGCCCCGAGGGTGAGGAGCTCCGGCACGTCGGTGAGGTCGGTCAGGGCGTCCAGGCGCGGCGACGCGAGGCTCAAGTCCCTGCTGATCTTCTCGTGCAACAGCCTGGTGAGGTCCTCGGGGCGCTACGGCGAGTACTACCGGGCCTGCAGGGCGCGGGGCATGGGGCACGGGCGGGCGCTCAAGGCCGTCGCGAGGAAGCGGCTCAGGGCGATATACGCCGTGATGCGCGACCGGGTGCCCTACCGGGAGTAGCCCCGACGGTTGACAAAACTATAGGAACACCCAATGACTACGCGGTTTGGTAAAACCGCGTAACTAAAGGGCTTCGAGTGCGGCGGCGATGCGCTTCATGGCGGCGTCGGCGGCCGGTTGGTCCGGAGCCTCAGCCAGCACGCGAATCACCGACTCGGTTCCGCTCTTGCGCACCAGCACGCGGCCCTCGCCCGCCAGCGCGGCCTCGGCCTCGGCGATGGCGTTCTGCACGCCCATGTTCTCGAGCGCGGCGTCCTTGTCCGCCACGCGCACGGCCACCTGCGCCTGCGGCAGCAGCTTGCACGGAGCCGTGAGCTGCGAGAGTGTCTCGCGCTCGGCACGAATCACTTCCATCACGCGCAGCGAGGTCATAATGCCGTCGCCCGTGCGCTCGATATCGCCAAAGATCGTATGGCCCGTCTGCTCGCCGCCCAGGCTGTAGCCGCTCTCGCGCATCTTGGCATACACGTGACGGTCGCCCACGCCGCTGGTCACGGCGCTCAGACCGGCAAGCTCCAGCGACTTGACCAGGCCAAAGTTGCTGGCAATCGTCGGCACCACGGTACCGCCCGAGAGTCGCCCGTGCTTGTTCAGATACACGCCGCACACGTACAGGATCTGGTCGCCGTCTACCACGCGACCGCGCTCGTCCACGGCCAGGCAGCGGTCGGCATCGCCGTCATAGGCAAAGCCCACGTCCAGGCCCTGCTCCACCACGTGGCGCTGTAGGCGCTCCATATGCGTGGAGCCGCAGTCGACGTTGATGTTAAAACCATCAGGCGCGGCATTGATCACGCGCACGTCGGCGCCCAGCGCGTCAAACACCGGCTTGGCCACCGAGGAAGCCGAGCCGTTGGCGCAGTCGATACCGATCTTGACGCCCTGCAGCGAAAAGTTCGCACTGGCGATGAGCGAAGCAATGTAGCGGTTGCGGCCCTGCATGTAGTCCACCGTGGCGCCGATGTGGTTGCCCGTGGCCAGCGGCACCTCGCCCTTGCCATCGATATAGTCCTCGATGAGCTCCAGTACGTCCTCGTCCATCTTAAAGCCGTCGCTGTTGACGAGCTTAATGCCGTTATCGCAAAACGGGTTGTGGCTCGCGCTGATCATGATGCCGCAATCGAAGCAGCCTTCCACGGTCTGATGCGCTACGCCCGGCGTGGGGATCACGTGCAGCATATAGGCGTCCGCACCGCTCGCGACCAGGCCGCTCACCAGCGCCGCCTCGAACATATAACTCGAGCGACGTGTGTCCTTGCCCACGATGACGCGCGCCTTAGCACTGCGGTTGGCACCGTAATACCAGCCCACAAAACGGCCAATCTTATAAGCGTGCTCTACCGTCAGCCCAACGTTGGCCTCACCGCGAAAGCCGTCGGTGCCGAAGTACTTCATATCTTACTTATCCTGTTCGAACGTTTGAGCGGTTGGCGTGGTACGAACCTTAAGCTCTTTGTGCCCAGAGTCCTTCGAAGTCGTGACCGTGTACTCGACCTTTATGTCTTGTCCAAGAAGCATGTGGACACCGCCCCATGCAACCTTCAAGCCATCGTGCGTCGCTTCGTTCATCTCGATAGAACCGGAGCCCGAAGTCTTAATGTCCGAAATGCTGCCTCCCGCAGGAGCATAGAGATAAAGCCTCAGCACCTCATCGTCAATATCCTGGCTAATGCCGTTATGGCCCTGGAAATAACCAGGCATCTCGGCCTTCTCCTGGGGGGTCATCGTGTTCTTGAGCGAGGTGGTCACTCGATACGTCGTCGAGCCATCGGCATTTTCAACCGAAGAATCGATGGTGACTCGCTTATCGAGGAACCAATCCATCTTTGAATAGCTGTAGTTGTTCACATAGACGCCCAAGATCGGAGCCTCCGACGTATCGGTTTGGAGGGCGCCCGATATTCCAAGAGCCTTCGCGGCCTTTTCCTCGTCATCGTTTCTCGAATACATGAGGATGCGACCCTCGGAAGCGCCCTTTTCGATGGCGGCAGCAATCTTAGTAATATCGCTGGATCCCAGTTCGCCCACGATCTTGTTAAAAGCTGATCCGGCAACCGCCGCAAAAATGGCATCCTGTTCCTCTACCGGGTAATTCCAATAAATATCGTGCAGCAGCACCTTTGCAGCGTTGCTTCCATCAACGACGGTGCCATCAGGAAGCTGTGTGCCGCCTACAATGCCGAGCATATACTGCAAAAATACCGGATCGACTGCAAATACGCCGTCGATGTCATCTCCGACAATGGCCTTCTGCATATCGCTGGCAAGCTGAGCCGCACGCGGATAATCGGGCGTCATCGTAACGTCGCCCATCGTGTATCCGAGCGTGTTGAATCCGGTCAGGCCCCATCCGGTCGTGAACAAGTTTGCCTCTTCATCGGTGATGGGAAGCGGGCTCAAAGGCTCTTTCATCATGTCGACTTTGACAAAATCGCCCAGTTCGAGCTTACCGTCAGTCACCGACATCACGCCGCGAGAACCGGGGAAACCGCCGCAGGCGCGGATCTCGACATTGCTCATCGCGAGCACAAGATAATGACGCGTCTGGCCGTTGGCGCCGAGCATCTGGGGAAGGACGGGGGCGACCTTCTCCGCCGCGTCAACCGCGCCGTTGAGGGTGGCAAAGCCGTCCTTGGCCTTATCGACCAGCTCGGTCACCTGGGAAATATGAGTATCGCCAATGCCCTGGACCTTCTCGTTGGCGCTCTTGAACACCTTCGAGCTGCTGGAAAGCGAATCGGCGACCGCCTGTAGCGCGGACACGTTAATCATGCCGTCCTGGAACAGCTTGCCGGGCGTGGCCTGCGAGAGGTTATCGGCCATGGGAACCAGCGCGTTGCTCGAGACATCGGACAGGGCATCAATCATGGTGCGGGCTGCGTTGATGTCACTGCCATACACCGGGATAAACGATGCCGCCGTCCACAGCGGGCTCGAGGTCTCCGCCTTCATGCTGTCGCAGAGCTCATCGATCTTCTTCGCGTCGTCAGGCAGCGTCGAAAAATCGCCCGACGTGACCTTGTCCTTAAGGCCACCGACGATCTCGACAGCCTCCTTCGCTTCGCTCTTTACGGTCTTTGCCGAGTTAAGCAGCATAAAGCCGCTTGCGCCAAGCGCAACGAGAAGCACCGCGACTACAGCGGCAATAATGGCGCCAGTGTGACGCTTCTTGCCCTCGCCCTTGCGATGGCGATGACGGACCAGACCGTCAGAGGTCGAACTCGACGAAGCGTCGCTACCGTAGTTCAAGCCAAAATCGTAATAATCTTCCTTGGAACCCGAGCCCGCAAACTCGGCACCGCTGTCATCCAGGCGGGCGAACGTGCCAGTCTCGGAGGCGCCGGTATAAATCGTGCCAAGGTTACCCGTAAGCCCCGCGCCACCGGCAGAGGGAGTATTGTTGGCGGCCTTGCCGGCATCAACGTTGCCAGCGGCATTCGCGGCGTTGGCAGCACCTGCGTTGTTCGCAGACACCGAAGGAGCCCCGCTCGGCTGCGACGCGGAGGTTGCACCGCCCGCAAAGACATTCCCTTTTGCACGGCCGGTCTTTTTTGCCTTTTGAGACTGCTCGTACAGAGCGGTAAACATCGCCGTCTCGCCCGGGGACACGCGCTTACCGGAACCGCCCTGTCCAGCGCCGCCCGGCGTGCCGGCCTTACCAGCCCCGTTCGGACGCGGCGGAACTGCAGGGCGGCCGCTATCGCTGCCCTTAAAGTGATTACCAGCCATAAAGAAATCCTCGCAATTGAGTCGCAATGAAAAAGTCCATAACGTTACTAGTTTATGGCATTTTGAGCATCGACAGCTAAACTCCAGACACGGACATCAATTGGCGAAAATGCGGCACAACACCTTTTCTGTCTTGGCGGCGGCGCTAGCTACACCGTGAGGAACATCATCACGATGATCATGACAAAGCCGATAAGGTCGGTCGGCAAAAACACCGTCCCCAGCATAACGGCGCTGGTGATGGTCGCCGAAACCGGCTCCACAGTTCCGATGAGGCTCGCGCGCACCGAGCCGATGTCCTTAACGCCCTGCATATAAAGCATGTAAGCAAAAAACGAGCCGATAACCACGAACACCGCGAGCGCCTCGATGCCGGCAGCGTCGAGCGCCGGCATATGCGCCCAGGGCTGCACGAAGACGCACGAGACCACGCCCGCCGTGAGCATTGCCGAGCCCGTGACGATGGGGCTGCCGTATTCGGGCAGGATCTTGGCGGGAATCACCGCCATACACGCGGCGCTGACCGCACACATAAGACCTGCTGCCAGGCCAAGCGGCGAGATATTCAGGCTGGTGGGGTCGCCGCCGGTGGCGATTAAAAAGGTTCCACCCAGAGCCAGGCCAATGCCGATGACTTCGCGAGTACGCGGCATACGGCGATCGGTCACGCAGGCGTAGCCCATGATGATAACGAGCTGCAGGCACTGGAGCACCGTCGCGGTTCCGGCGTTCGTCAGGCGCACGGCCGAAAGATAGCAAAACTGGTTGAACAGCAGGCCAAAAGCGGTAAAGAGCAGCAGCTGCTTGCGATCAGCGGGCGTCGTCCAAAGCTTGACCAGGCGTGCGCGGTCGCGCGTGACAACCACAGCCATAAAGAGCAGGCCGGCGAGAATCTGACGCACGCTCATAAGCCACAGCGTATCGACATGGTAGGTATCGAACAAAAAACTCGCGCTGGTGCCCGAGAAGCCCCAAAACGAACCGCCCACCAGCGTAGCCAAGACGCCCGTGATCATCTTGCGCGTCGAAGCGCTGTTCAGGCGGTCGCGCCATGCGCGACGGGTGTTGCGGCTGAGCTCGTCGGTGCCCTCGGGCACATCAATGTTCGATATATCGGTCATCGGCACCGAAGCCCCTGCGCCTTCGACCTGCTCGACACACTCTTTGCTCATTCCGCTCCCCCGAAACAGCCTGGAAACAATTCGGCTTACCTTACCACGGCGAAGTCACCAGCTGGAGGCTTGTCCGCTTATCGGTAGGACAATTCCGCAGGCGTCTTTCCATAGCTCGATACCGCAATGGCCTTGCATTATGCGACAGCCAAATCGCGGCAGCAGGCTCTTTTGAGATGGATGCAACAAAGCCGAAATGGATGCAACAAAGCCCCCGAATTCCACAATGTAAGCGATTTTTAAAAATGTTCTTGCCACCGAGTTCAGGCTCCGTTATATTATCCCTTGCGCGCTTGCGCACCCTTGATCGGGCGTTTAGCTCAGGGGGAGAGCGCTTCCCTGACACGGAAGAGGTCAGAAGTTCAAATCTTCTAACGCCCACCAAATGTTCGCAGCTCAGAGGCTATGTCCTCTGGGCTGTTTTGTTTTATGTCGCCAAATCCGCTGGCAGCTCCAACCGTCATCGCAACGTAACATCAATTCACCTGACGAATGGCTGCCAAACAAATTCAATACCCCAACATCAACAACAGCCGGGCACAAAACTGCGCCGCAAACTGCTCCAACCACCCTGCCCATGTACAAAACCGCGTCAGCGACCCAAGTGCCTATCCCGGCTGACTCCGTAGTCAATCAAAACCGCCCCAATAGCCACCGAGGCCGAGACCAACACGTCTCGAACCCATCCGCACCGCAACTTCTCAGCAAAACGCCGCGATGTCTGCGCCCTGCGGTATCCTTGAGCCACTTGCACCTGCAGCACCAAGGAGCCACCATGCGCACCGAGCTCGATGTTCCCTTTTCGCACAAAGAAGAAGCCAAGGCGTTGGGCGCCAAATGGGACCGGACCAAGAAGATCTGGTATGTACCCAGCGGCGTCAACCCCGAGCCCTTTGCCGAGTGGCTGCCCGGCGTTGACCGATCCGACCCCTCAGCGCCGTATATATATCTAGTACTGGGCAAGCGCGAGTGCTGGAAGTGTCACAAAGAGACCTCGGTCGCGGCCTTCGGCATTCCCTATCGAACCGATAACGACGAGAGCATCGCCATCGCGCACGCGCCTAACGAAGCCGGGCACATTGCCATCGACACGGCCAGCGCCAACGCACTCGCCATCGTGCCCACTCTTGGCTGCGTGCCGGGCGAGATCCGCGACTACCTTCATAAGCGCTGCGGCTACAAGCCCGTAGGCGCGCGAGCCTCCAAAGCCCCGTCGCTCGGCAACACGTGCACCAGTTGCGACGCGCTGCAAGGCAGCCGCTATCTGTTCGAGGAGCCCTCGTCCCCGTTTGCCCTCACTGCCATCAACAAGCTACCGGCACTGGAGTTTGTGCGCGTCGAAGTTGCCGGCGTCTTTGGCGTCCCGGCCACGCGCACCAATTTTGACCAGGCGCTCTTTACCTGGGCACGCGACCACCACGCCGAGTTCCACAAGACCCTGTTCGAGGGAATCTACCTGTAGGGCAAGGCTCGAAAATCGAGTCCAGATATCCTCGAAAATCGAGTATGCACAGGTAGTTGAATTGCCGACTCGAAGGCTACAACCCCAGGATGTGCTCTAGATAGCCTTTGTTAAACCAGAACGATTGCCTGGTCATCCAACGTCCATCGGGCAACTCGTAGGCGCTCCTCGCAATGTCGCCGATTTCGGTTCCGTCGGCGAATCTGTACGCAGCTTTTGAGGTATGCGGGCGAACGTGGACAATCGGGTTGTCCGCCATACCGGGCAGATTGTTGGTCACCTTGAGCTTTCCACTCGCGTCCCGATACGGACTGAGCTTAACGCCCTCACGAATTACCTTGCGAGTCTCATCCCAGCAGGCCTTTGCGGGGCCCTCGATTTCGTTTGCCGGCATTGCCCAGAATAGGCAGCGGTCAAGACGCCACTCCCCCTCGTGGTCCTCACGGAACACGACAAAGAAGAAACGGTTGGTCTCAAGGCGCGCACGGAAGGATGACGTTTCCCAATCCTCATTGATTAGCTGCTTAAACTCAAACGGAGGGAAAGACATTGCCTGCTCGATGTGTCCCCTCTTATTAACGCGACAAACGCGGACGTTAATCCCAGCCTTAACGAACTCCTCGGCAGCATTGCTTTTAATTCCGAGCATTCGATAAACGAGTGTCGTCCATTGCGCCTTGTTTCCCGTGTATTCCAGGCCGTACTGCTCTGCAATCTGGCAATCGGTTTCACCATAGTGGCGCTCGATAAGCGCAGTAACGTAGCTTTCGAAATCAATGGACTTGTCGCCGGCCTGGACGATACTCTCGCCAATGCGCGGAGCACCGAGAACATAGGTATGAAGCACATAGTCCATGTACGAGCGCTTGAGTGAGAAGGCACGACGCTTCGCGCGACGGTGCTCGATCTCGCCCGTATCGGTGTTGAAGTACTCGTAATACTGGTCAACCCACATCGTCGCTTCGGTTGCGCCCTTTGTGCAGGCGCCCAAGTAGGTGGTCATGCCCTCCGACAGCTCGTCCGCGCGACCATCCTGAATGTACGAAATGATCTTCTCGTAGTCGGCGCGAATGATCTTCATATCCTCTTCGGGCAGACGAACCATGACTGCACGCTCAATGCGCTGGTCGTATTTGTCGATGGAGCGGTCACGGCCGTAGTAGATCAGCAGGATATTGCTGAGCTTGGTCTTGAGATGCGAGCTGTCGTAGTCGAGCGAAACGGGACGGTCGTAGGGAATCATCGTCAAGACAAGACGCTCGCCGGCAGACTTGCGACCATCCTTGAGCACGTCGAAGCATGTTGCCTTGAGTTCCACACCCGCCTCGGGAAAGTCCGGCCGATCGTCGCTGTTGGCTTTGTAGCCAAAGTAACGCTCCTCGATCAGGGTTCCCATACCGCCCTTGTACTTCTTAGACCCAAAGTCCTTGGGCGCACTCTCCCCCTCCGGCGCAATGCCAAGCTCGAGAATATCGCGAAACGTCATCCCGTCGAGATTGGCAGCATACCGCTCAATGCTTGAGGGGTCAGAAAAATCAGTATCGTCAAGCATGCGCTTGAAATCGAGGTGCTTCTTGGACATGGCAAATCCTCTCGAAATAAGACATGATCTAACACGTATGCTACTGTAAATTCGGGTTATACCGTGAAGATCCCCTAAGGGATCTTCCATTTGCAACCCGATTTCTGTACCCTTGATCTTTGCATTTGCAGCGATTTGGGGGAGTGAGTATGTCAGAGGTCAAAATCGCCGAGCTTTTTGCTGGCGTCGGCGGATTTCGTTTGGGCCTCGAAGGCTACGCTGACCCTCGTTATCCAGATTTCTACATGAAGCCCGCCGGACCCTTTCGCACCATTTGGGCCAATCAGTGGGAACCACCCGGAACCAAGGCTCGTCAGTTCGCGGCACGCTGCTATATGGACCGCTTTGGCGAGGATTCCGTAGTCAACGAAGATATCAATAAAGTCCTGGAACAGGCTGAAGCCGGAGAGGTTGAAATCCCCGACGTCCAGATGGTCGTCGGCGGCTTCCCTTGCCAAGATTACTCCGTCGCTCGCCCGCTTAACCAGGCACATGGCATCGAGGGCAAGAAGGGTGTCCTTTGGTGGGACATCTACCACTTCCTCGAGATGAAGAAGCCGCGCTTCGGTCTCTTTGAGAATGTCGATCGTCTGCTCAAGTCGCCCGCGTCTCAGCGCGGTCGCGACTTCGCCATCATCCTAAGCTGCCTTGCCGACCTCGATTACACGGTCGAATGGCGCGTGGTCAACTCCGCGGAATATGGTTTTCCCCAGCGCCGCAAGCGCGTTTATATCTTCTGCGAGAAGAACGCCGGCAAGGTCGATCTCGTTGACCGCATGCACAACGGTGTCATGGCGAAGGCCTTCCCCGCCATCTACCCTGACGAAATGGCCGAGCTCGATGTCCTGCCTGATCCTTACGAGAACTCGACTCGTTTTGGCGTTGGTCAAAAGACATCTCAGTTCAAGAATGCCGGTGTCATGCAGGGCTGCCATGTTTTGACCTGCGACTTCGTTGAGGATTATCACGGCGAGCGCCGTGTGCTTGGCGATGTACTTGTTAATGAGGAGTATGTTCCGGAGCAGTTCTACATCTCCGACGAGAAGCTTCCCGACTGGCGCTACCTCAAGGGCAGCAAGCGCGAAGAACGCACCAACAAAAAGACGGGCTTTACGTACACGTATTCCGAGGGTGCCATGAGTTTCCCGGATGCCACCGACAAACCGAGCCGCACCATCCTCACGGGCGAAGGCGGCACGGGCGCCAGCCGATTTAAGCATGTTATCGAGTGCCCCGACGGCCGTTTCCGCCGCCTCGTTCCCGACGAGCTCGATCAGCTCCAAGGATTCCCCAAGGGCTGGACGGATACTGGTATGACCGACGGCCATCGAGCTTTCTGCATGGGCAACGCGCTCGTCACCGGCGTGCCCCATCGCATTGGCGAAGCTATGGTCGAAGTGTACGGCCTCTAAGGCAAGCAATCCGGAGCCGGCAGTCACGCTGTCGACTCCATTTTTCCACCCCACTCCCCTGTATACTGATGTAGCACGTGTTTCATCCGGGCTTGTTGGGCCGGGTCGTTCATGGGAGGGTCTTATGGCTGCTTCGAATCCGCCCAAGGGAAGCGTTTCTTCTTCGTCCATCAAGCCGGTTACGCGCAAGGCCGTGCGTTGCCAGCGCGAGGTCGCTTGGCTTGTCACGCAGGCGGCGGGCAGGCTTGTGGCGACCACTCAGGACGTCAATGCGCCTACGCCGAGCTTTGTGTTAGCGGCGGCGCTGGATTTTGTGCGCCAATTGGAGCTTGCCGCGCAGGATGCCAACGGCCACCTCGACTACCAGAACGTTATGGCACCCGACCTGCAAACGTTCTGTCACATGGCCAAGTTGCCTGCCGCGCCCAATGCGCTTTCGGACGCAGGCTACATGTTTACGCTCTCGGGCGCGGACCTTATCCGCGACATCTATGCATACTGCAGCGAGCTCGCCGAGCGCCACGTCTTTGACGCGGCAGAAGTCAAACCGGGAAATGTCATCAAGCTGGTTCTCAGGCTGTTCCTGATAGACGGGTTCGGGGCCATGCCGGCGTAAGCCGAGTCTTTAGCATCACCGTCGACTGGGCAACAACCGCTTTACCTTAATGGACGCCAATCGAGGGTCGATTATTGGGTCGCCTCGTCCACTAACGCATCTATCCCACGCGCTCCGACAGTCGATACTTGCGGTTGCGGCTCGTCGCCGGCGCCGTGGGCTCGAGCTCGCCTTGAGCAATGAGCGCGTTGACGCGCGACCTAACCTGGGAAATTGTAAGCCCCGTACGTTCTGCCAGCTCACGCGTCCCCAGCTCGCCGTAGCGTTTGAGTGCCGCCACAATTAAGTCCCCGCCATGATCGACCTGCTCAACCTTCGCTCGGTAAAGGACAACCTTAAACCGGTCGAAACCCGGGCAAAACAACGGCTCGGCCAGACCTTGCGCACGCATGGCATCGAGCATCATTGGAATGCCCGACCCGTTGCCTTCGGCAGGAGAGCCCGCGCCGTCGGGCAATGGGACAAGCGACATGAGCTTCACAAGCGTCGCATTGCGACATCGGGAGCTGCCGTCAAACAGGTTCTCGCGAGCCTTTCCTCCGTATAGGCCGCCGGGGTTCGTCACTTCGATACGGTCATCAAAGACGTCAACAGCGATCGACTGCCCACAGAACCGGTCTCCGTATTCTCGGTGGACTACGGCGTTGGCAATTGCCTCGCGCAGGACCTCCTCGGGAATCTCCAGCGAGTCGACACGCGAGACGCCTTTGATCATCGAGGTTCGTCGCAAATTCTTGGCGACCGCCGCAACGGCATCCGAGATCATTTCGCCCAACGTTCCCTCGCAGATCGTACGGTCCATGAACCTCAACGACCCCGCCGCGCCCTTCTGCGTTCCGGCATAGACCGCCACATCGATAAAGAGCTTGGGGTAGAACTGCTGAGGATAGGCGCCCGCAACCAGGAGTCCGGCCTTAGTCACGTTGCCTTGGGAATCGAGGAAATTCAGGCGCTCCAGCTTTGTTTTCTTGTCCGTCGCACCGTGCATAGCTCGGGGCGTCAGCGAGAAAGCACGCTCTATCGTGCGGTCGACCAGGGCCTCGTCAAGATCGCCTGCGACCGCGCCGGGTACTGCATCGCGATCACTGGGGCTCGTCCGTTCATACGATGACAAGGACAGGACCTCGGTCGACGAGAGCGGAACATCTTTGTCATCGATGCGTTTGTAGCTGCCGCCTTGAGCGCCCCGCTCTATGACATAACAAGGCTTGCTCGACGGGTCGAGCTCCTCAATCGTGATGACCAGAACCACGGTGCCCTGGAGCTCCACGCGTTCAATGGTGTATTTGGGCGGATTGGCCAGTTTTCCGCGACCGCCGGCATCACCCATGCCCGCTACGAATTGGTTGAGCACCTTCTCGGTCTCAAAGTTCTCAACCGGGACAAAGCCCGCGCGCTCGCTCACGCCGAGCACGATAATTCCGCCAGCGGTATTCGCGAATGCGCTAACCGTTTCCCATACGTCGCGGGAAAGCGTCGTGGCGCTCTCCTTGACCTCGACGTTAAGATCGTCCGAGCCCATGCGCTTTAAAGACTCGAGCAGACCGGTCAGCTCGTTTTCGTTCATCTGCATGTCCTTTCGCTCGGCCCGGCGGAGAATGCCGCGAATAGATTTCCTTCGTCTCTCAGTTATCTCTCGTAATTATCTCTCATCTTACTGCTATCTCTCATATTAGAGATAAGTGAGAGATGAAAGATAAGATGTCTGCCATCTGTTTCATGTAAACATGTTTTTGCTGGTAAAACAATCAGTATTGAGACAATACCATGATTGCCTGTCTCTTTGCTGATCAGTTATCTCTCATATTTATCTCTCGTCTTTCTGTTATCTCTCGTGTTAGTGACAAATGAGAGATGAGAGATACGTGAGTAATGAACGAGCGTGGATTTTTGGACGGTCGGAAAGTCCCTCAAACAAAAAACGGGGCCGGCCTTACGCCGAGCCCCGTTTTCAAACGGTCAGTTAGTTATCCAACGCGCGAGCATAGCAGTCAACTTTACGCCGCCGCGAACACTCCCAAGCCCGTTCCGATGATGCAGATCGCGAAGATGCCAATAATAATCCAAATGGTCTTGACACCCTTTTTATAGAGGGCAACGCAAGCGAACGTTGCCAGCAAGGGCAGCAGGCCGGGGAAGATCGAATCGAACAGATCCTGCAGGACAATCTCCGAACCACCCACATCAAAGGTCAAAGCAGTGGACAGTGAGACCTGTGCCGCAATCATGGCGCCGATAACGGTCATTCCGAGGACACCGGCAGCATGCGTCATGCGAGACATAAGGTTGTTCTCTTCGGACTGCTGCAGGAACTTGGTTCCCAGGTCGTATCCCAGATGGGCGGCGACGATACGCGTTGCAAAGTTAATCACGGAGTAGATGAGCGCGTACACGATGGGGCCGAGCGGGTTGCCCGTCGACGCGATGCCAATACCAATGCCGGCGGCGACCACGCGGAACGTACCCCAGTAGAACGAATCGCCGATGCCGGAAAGCGGTCCCATGAGGCCGACCTTCATGGCGTTAATCGAGGACGTGTCGAAGTTCTTATCGGCAGCCGCCTGCTCTTCCATCGAAACCGTTAGGCCGGCTACAAACGGAAGCACATGAGGCGTGATGTTAAAGAACTCGGTATGGCGATCAAGCGCCGCATAGTAATCGTCGTCGTTGGGATAGATCTTTCGCAGGGGCTTCTGAATGGTGTACATGAAGCCCATTGCCATCATCTTGTCGTACGACTGCGAGCACTGGCTCGTAAACTGGCGAAGGAACATGCTCCGATACATATCGGGAGTCATAATCGCGTCCTTCTTGGCCTCTTTGAGATCGGTGTTCTGGGTAGCCATTAGAAGTCCTCCTCTTCATCCTCGGCAACCGCCTGCGGACCGGCCGAGCCCTCGCGGAAGGCCAGGAGCAGCGCGACGCAGATAGCGGCAGCGGCAACACCGACAACGTCCATCTTGAGGTAGATGACCATAATGAATCCCAGGAACAGCCAGGGAAGAAGCTTGTTGTCGCCCATGGTCCTAATAAGAAGAGCGAAGCCGATGCAGACCATGACGCCGGACGCAACGTTGAGGCCGTCCATCACAAACTGCGGAATAGCGTTAAGCGCATTGTTGATGAGGTCGGCACCAAAGAACAGCGAGCAAAACACCAGCAGTGCAGACGGAATGCCAATCGACAGCGGCACGATGGTCAGATGGTACAGATTCGCCTTGGCAAGATCACGATTTGCCAGAGCGGTCTCAATCTTCTTGCAGGCAAAGGCACCCGGAACGGCGTAGCAGAAGTTGCGCCACACCTGAAGGAAGACGGAGACGGGAAGGGCGAGTGCGACGGCAGTTGCCGTGCCCGTACCCGTAATGACGGCAAACGCGCAGCCAAGCACGCCGGAGGCATAGACCTCGGGAGGAACCGCCGCGCCGACCATGATGGCACCCATGAACATGGACTCCAAAGCAGCGCCGACGATAACGCCCTGCTGGACATCGCCAAGGATCAAGCCGACAAACAGGCTCGTAAACAGCGGACGACCAAGCATCGTAATGCCAAATAATTGCTCGTCCATGGACGCAATAAATGCGACCAGTGCAACTAGAAGATACTGGACAACCATTTCGATCAACCCCAGAAACAGGTCTGCAGGCGAGGCATTCTGCGCAGCTCGCCTGCAGACAACCGCAGCAATTTGAGAGGATTAGTAGTTCATCTGGTGATAGTAACGACGCGTGGTGAGCGGGTGGTTACGGACGTGCTCGAGATGGCAGCTCAGACGCTCGGTGATGGTGTAGGTGACCATCGGGGAGACGATCTTACGGAACTCGGGGTCGCTGAACGGCAGCTCGACCTCGGCGGTGTCGAACTTGTTCACGCGGACATGGACGCCCTTCTCGTCGGCGAGCATGTGAGTGAAGTTGTCCACGCGGTCCATGAGCTTACGGGTGTCGTCCTCGCCGTAGAGCATGATGAGGCTCGTGCCCTCCTCGCACAGCTCGATGGTGCCGTGGAAGAACTCGGCGGCGTGGATGGACTTGGTCTTGATCCACTGCATCTCCTCGAGAATGCACATGGCGTAGTCGTAGGCCTCACCCCAGAGCATGCCGGAGCCGATCACCATGTGGTAGTCGGTGTCCTTGAAGTCCTCGGCCATGGCGGCGCAGCGCTCGTCCTGAGCGTCCTTGGCCTTGATGAGGTACGGAGCGATGTTGCCGAACTCCTCCATGAAGGTGTCGTACTTGGGGAAGGCGCCGGCGTTCTTGAGGAAGCGGGCGACCAGCGTGATCTGGTAGGTGTAGATGGCCTCGCACAGAACGTCGTCCTCGGCGAAGCTGAAGAACTTGTAATCGGCGTACTCGGTGGCCGGGGTGTTGTCGTTGGAGACATACATCAGCGTGCGGGCGCCCTGCTCCTGGCAGAACTTGGCGGCCTCGATGATCTCGGGGGTGGTGCCGGTACGGGTGGAGAAGACGCAGACCGAGTCCTTGTTGAAGGTCTTGGGCGGGCATGCGAGGAACTCAGCGGCAATCTCGCAGTGGACGTCGACGTCGGCCGTGGTGGTCTCGACCCAATACTTCATCGGGAGCGTGTGGGCCCAGGTGCCACCGCAGCCGATGAAGAAGATGTTGGAATAACCCTGCTCGCAGACCTTGTCCACGGCAGCCTCAATCTGAGGACGGAGAGCGAGGGCATCGCTCACAACCTTCTCGTAACGAGGCTCATCGAAATTGAACATCCCTTACTCCTAACTCACTTGGATGAACCCTTCATTCATCCCATGACGTTATAATACTTTATATAACTAACTATGCAAGAGCTATTTCAGATTTTTTTGATTTTTCTTTAATAAAAAGCCCGCCGATTAAATGATCGACGGGCTTAAGAAAGGAGGACCTGGTTAATAAATGCTAGACAATGGCATGTTTCCAGCTAGAAAACGTCCTTGGCAAATACCTTTGAGTCATTGGGGACCTGACGGATTTCGATAACCACGCCATCGTTCACAAGCTCTTGGATATGCTCGGCATCGGTTTCGGTCGCAAAGATCGCGGGGGTCGGATGAAGCGTGGTCTCGGGAGACTTTCGGGTTCCGCCCAGATTGATCTCCTTGATGTCTTTGCAACCCTTAGCAAGGCGATAGGCATCCTCGATCGTCTCGACAATGATAAACAGCGAATACTTGTCGGTGACGCCGCTGTTGAGCGCCTCGATAGCAGCGTTTACGTCTTTTATGACGAGCTTCACGCCGTTGGGACGAGCTAGCCTCAATGCGGCTTTTCTCATGTCGTCTTTTGCCACGGCGTCGCTGGCACACAGGATGCAATCGACATCCAGCGCATGCGTCCAAGACATGGCGACCTGGCCGTGAATCAATCGGTAATCAACTCTCGTAAGCTTAATCATCGTAATCATCTCCGCACGTAATAAAGGTAATGACAGGTGTGGCCCTTAGCTAGGGCTCGAACCAGAACTAACTAGAACTCTTCTTCTTCGACATCGGCAAGCATGTCCGCCGCCTCACAAAGCATGATAAACGAACGTGATCCCTCGACCGCAGCTTTGGCCTTGTCCGCATCCAGGGAGTCCAGCTGTGTAGCCATTTCCACCAGCAGCGGCAAGTTCATTCCGGTGATCAACGTAAACGATCCGGCGGTCTGCCTCTGAATGAATTCGTTGTTTACAGAGCCGCCAAAGATGTCAGTCACGACAAACCAAGAGTCGGCAGGGTCCTTCGACTCCATCCAAGCATCGATAAGCGCTGCGACATCCCTCGTGTCGTCATCGACATAGGCGCACAGACACTCGATTCGGTCGTTGGCGCCCATCAGGATCTCGAGAGAGCTCTTCATACCTTGGGCGAGATAACCATGACTCGCTAGCAATATCTTATTCATAGTTCTCCAATATCAATAAGACGTACTATATTGTCATAACAAAGTATATTAGCAATCTACCCTACGCGGTGTGTCTATTTTCCAAATCCGCGAACGGTAGCAATTGGTCGGTAAATTGACCAATCTATCTCTAATTTACAAATAGAACTTCAGTCGCTCGGTGCAGTACACCTGACGGGAGATGAAAAGCGGCTCGCCGCTTGGAGCATAACGTCTATCGACAAACAGAAGCAGCGGAGAGTCCAGCTCCACGTTAAGGTATGCCGCCTCGAGCTCGCTCGCATAGCAGACCTCGAGCGTACGCGTGTTGGGGCCCATCTTGATCCCCTGGCGATCGAGTACCGCCATCAGCGAATCCTCGAGGGATTCATGCTCCAAAAAAGAAAGCACAGCGGAATAGCTATTGGTTTCCAGCATCGTGGGCTTGTCATCCACAAGGCGCAGACGACGACTACGCAATACCTTTTGGGTATCGTCTACGCCCAGGAACTTCGCGTCTCGCAGGCTTGGGAAGTCCCAGCCCATTGCGAGAACCCTGGTAGACGCCTGTTTTCCCGCAAGCTGGCACGAATGGGTAAAGCTCTCACGGTCGTCCGCGGCATACATCTGTGTGTCCGACGAAACGAATGTGCCCTTGCCGCGGGCCCTCTCAACAAGCCCAGCATCTTCCATTTCTTTAATTGCGGAGCGAACCGTTATTCGGCTCACGCCAAATTGCTCGATGAGCTCCGCCTCGGTCGGGAGCTTATCTCCCGGGCGGTACGTGCCGTTGGCGATCGAATCAGAAAGCGCACGGACAATCTGTTTGTACAGGGGGACAACGCTATTTGCTTCAACCATATCAACCATACCTTTGCAAGGAATCAGCAGTTTATAGATAGATGACTTATATTGTATTAGAACTTTTTAGGAGTCCATATATTTCCTAAATGATTCGGTAAACGGGGTGTTATTTCACTTTAGCGGGGTGCAGCGGCTACCCGCGGCATTCGTTATCAACCTAGCTAGGCTAGTCCACCCACATCGTCTTCAGTTCGCCGCAGAGCCGCGGCCCCATATGGGTATACTCTCGGGGATTCGACTCGATTCGCCCCCGCTGGGGCGTCAAAGGAGACTGCATATGCCCACCACCACCTCAACCGATCCGCGCGCCGCTGCTGCCGCGCTGCTGGTACCCGGTACCACCTGCCACGGTTTTGCCGTCGAGCGCTGCGAGACCGTGCCCGAGCTCGACTCGGACGCCTACGTGCTGCGCCACACCGCATCGGGCGCTCGCCTGCTGTACCTGGCGTGCGACGACGAAAACAAGGCCTTTGCCATTGGCTTTAAGACGCCGCCGGCCGATTCCACCGGCGTGTTCCATATTCTTGAGCACTCGGTGCTGTGCGGATCGGCCAAGTTCCCCGTCAAGGAGCCATTCGTCGATCTGATCAAGAGCTCCATGCAGACGTTCCTCAACGCCATGACCTACCCCGACAAAACCATCTACCCCGTTGCCACCACCAACGAGCAGGATCTGTACAACCTGATGGACGTGTACCTGGACGCGGTGTTCAACCCGGCCATCTATACCAAGCCCACCATTTTTGAGCAGGAGGGCTGGCACTACGAGCTGGACCTGCCAGAGGGCGCCGAGGGCGAAGGCGACGGCAGCTCCGCGAGCCTGCGCGAGGGCACGCTGCGCTATAACGGCGTGGTGTTCAACGAAATGAAGGGCGCGCTGTCCGACCCTATGAGCGTGCTGGACGACGCCGTCAACGCCGCGCTCTATCCCGACACCGCCTATGCGCAAGAGAGCGGCGGCGATCCGCGCGCGATTCCCGCGCTCACCTACGAGCAGTTCCTGGACACGCACGCGCGCCACTACAATCCTTCCAACTCCTACATCACGCTCTACGGCGACCTGGACGTGGACCGCGCGCTGGCGTTTTTGGACGAGCGCTATCTGTCGCAACCGAGCGCCGCGAGCCGCCGCATGGACGCCGCCGTTGCCGCCGGCGAGGACCCGTCCGCGCTGGCGCCCAATCCGCTGGACGTGCAGGCGCCCGTGACCTGCGAGTATAAGCGCGTCGAGATGGCAACCACGCCCGAGAACGCCCTGGTTGGCCTGGGCCTGGTGCTGGGCAGCGCGCTCGACCGTAAGCGCACGATCGCGGCGGATATCCTGTTCGAGGCGTTGCTGGGCTCCAACGAAGCGCCGGTTAAGAAGGCCATTCTGGCCGCCGGCCTGGGCGGCAACGTGGTGAGCTACACCGCGGCCGAGAGCCTGCAGCCCTACGAGCTCATCATGCTGCAAAACGCGCAGCCCGGCGTGGCGCGCGATCTGCGCCGCGTGTTCCAGGACGCCTGCCGCGACCTGTGCAAGCACGGCGTTCCGCGCGAGCGCTTGGAAGCCATCATCAGCAGCAACGAATACGACCTGCGCCAGCGCGACTACGGTATCGCCGACGGTGTGGCCATTGCGTGCGACGCGCTGAGCACCTGGCTCTACGATGACGACGCCGCGACGCTGGCGCTCAAGTACGGCCCGGTGTACGAGGAGCTGCGTGGCGAGCTGGACGGCAGCTATTTTGAGGACCTGCTGCGCGAGCTGGTGCTGGAAAACGACCACATGGCGCTGGTCGAGCTGGTGCCGGTGGACGCCGCCGAGGGTTCGGAGGGTGCCGAGGCCGCCGAGCTGGCAGCCAAGCGCGATGCCATGACCGATGCCGAGCTGGCCGACGTGGTCGAGCGCACGGCCGCGCTGCGTGCCGCGCAGGAGGCGGAGGACACGCCCGAGGACAAGGCAACGCTGCCGCGCCTGCGTGTATCCGACATTGGCGAGGCGCGCCCCGAGCCGCCGCTGGTCGTGGACACGACCGCGCCCATCCCCTGCCTGCGCCACGGCATCCCCACCAACCGTCTGGCCTACGCCATGCAGTATTTCGACCTGAGCTGCGTCGCGTTTGAGGATCTGCCCTATGTGACGCTGCTCTGCCGCCTGCTCAAGCAGCTGCCCACACGCGAGCATTCGGCCGAGGAGCTCGACAATTTACTTGCCGGCAAACTGGGCTTTTTGAGCTTTACGACCGAGGTCATGACGCAGCCCGAAGTGGACGGCGTGCGCCCCTACTTGCTGGTGAGCGCCGGCGCCCTGTCCGAAAAGATCGACGCGCTGGCGAGCCTACCGCGCGAGGTGTGGTCGAGCACATTGCTGGCGGACGCCGATGCCGACCGCGTGCGCGACGTGCTCACGCAGATTCGTATTGGGCTTGAGCAGGGCTTTATCAACAACGGCCACTCGGCGGCGCTCGGTCGCGCGATGAGCTACAGCTCGCCTTCGGCCGTGGTGCGTGAGCAGCTCTCGGGCGTAGACTTCTACCTGTTCCTGCGCGATTTGCTCGACCACTTTGACGAGCGCCTGGACGGCCTGCGTGCCAAGCTTGCCGAGCTGGCAGGCCGCATCTTTGTGGCCGACGGCTGCCTGGCGAGCTTTACCGGCAGCGATGAGGACTTTAACGCGTACTGGGCCGCCGCGGGCGACTTGGGACTGGGAGCTGGCGACGGCGCCGATGCCGGCCGCGACGCGCTCGTGGTGCCGACGCCGTGCGACCGCCACGAGGCTTTTGTCATCCCCAGCGACATCTGCTTTGCCGCGCGTGCGTGCGATCCGCGTCGCCTGGGCATTGACGTGACAGGCGCTTGGGCCGTGGCTGCCAACGCGCTCTCCTACGACTACCTGTGGAACGAGATTCGCGTGAAGGGCGGTGCGTACGGCTGCGGATTCCGCGCAGCCGGCGAGCGTCAGACGGCGTTCTACACCTACCGCGACCCGGCGATCGATCCTTCGATTGAGCGCGTGGAGCGCGCGGGTGCATGGCTTGGCAGCTTTGAGCCCGACGAGGCCGCCTTTGAGGGCTTTATCGTGAGCTGCGTGAGCGGCATGGACGCGCCGGTGAAGCCGTACGCGCTCACCAAGCGCCGCAACACGACCTACCTGGCCGGGCTCGATCCGCACGCACGCGAGGAGCGTCGCGCCCAGATGCTCGCCGCCACGCCCGGTGAGCTGCGCTCGCTCGGCGCCGACGTGACGCGCATCGCAGCCGAGTCGCCCACCTGCGTCTTTGGCGGCCGAGACGTCATCGCCAAGAGCAACGCCGGCTTTAACGTAGTCGACCTGCTGGGCTAAGGCACGGCAAGCAAAACCACCACAAAGGAGACAGCACCTTCGTGGTGGTTTTGCCGTCTTTATCGCGTTTGCCCAGATAAAACCTGCCAAAATAAACCTGTCCCTTTTTGGTAGGTTTGGGAGAGAGGGCCGGGATGGACAAGGCTGAGTTGCGGCGGGCGGTGATTGCTCGGCGCGATGCTCTTGATTTGGATGTGCGGGCGGCGAAGTCTGCCGTTATCTGTGCGCGGCTTGTTGAGTTGCTGGGCAGCTCGGATCCCGCAGCCCCGCACACCGTTGCAGTCTATGCCGTAATGGGCTCCGAGGCAGATCCCGCCGCCTTTGCCGCTGCGGCCGCCGCGCGCGGCTGGCGCGTGGCCTATCCGTGCATGCTCTCGGCAATTGATGCCGCAGCTTGCGGCCAGCGCATGTGCATGCGGGCAGTTGCCGCCGACGATGCGTCCGCGGCTCCGTTTATCGCCCACCCCACGCGGGCCTTCGCGGCCACGGACATCGACAGCAACCACTTCCCTATCGTGCCTGCCGAAGCTCTCGACATGATCGTCGTGCCGCTCGTGGCCTTCGACCAAACCGGCGCGCGCCTGGGCTACGGCGGCGGTTGCTATGACCGCTATCTGCCCATGCTCTCGCCCGCATGCCAAATCATCGGCATCGCCTTTGACGAGCAGCGTGTCGACCGCGTTCCCACCGACGCTCACGACCTGCCGCTACCCCACATCATCAGCGCCTAATCGCCGCTGTTTCGCACCCGCAAGATGAGTGTGGAAAATCTCCCACTTTGGGCCCCCTTACGAGCCAAAAATGGGAGATTATCCACGCTCATTCAACAAACGTCCAGATTTCCACGCTCGTCCGTCTGATTTTCCACGCCCGTGCAGCCAAACGCCTTGCAACTGCCTCAGCACGCACGCGGCACGCCGGCGACTTTGAGCTTGCGATCGAGCTTTGTCGGATCCCTTAGATCATCCCAGCACAAGCGCACGATCTTGCAATTATCAAGCAGCGAAAGCCTCGACTCGCGCTGACGCTCATCGAACTGCGCCTTTGCGAGCTTGCCCTCCTCCGCCGCTTTCTCGCTTTTAACGAATCCGTCGAACTCACCGATAATCAGCTGGTCGCCCACGCGCCACAAGTAGTCGACGCGATTCGGCCGTCCCGGCTCAACCGGGTCGAACAGCTCAACTTGCAGCTCCGGCATCTGCCAGCCGCGCTCGATCATCAGGGCACGTGCCTTGGACTCGCCACCGCTTTCCGACAGGCCATCGGCACACCGCGCAACCCTGCGCGCCATCACAACACCGCGACGATTCAGGCCAAGCTTATCGACCGTCTCAACGAGATGCTCCTTCGACAAAAGTTGCTCATGGAGTGCCGAATCCGCGATGATCAGTCCCTCGACAAACGATGCATCGACCAAGCAATCCGTAATCGTTTGATCGATATCGGTTACGGCGATATCCATCTGGGTGGCCCGTGTTTGACGAGCATAGCGATGACGAATGACCTGAGAGCCCGGCGTCGTCGATTGGGCCGGCATCGCGGCGATATGGATGTGCGTCAAATTGGCATGCGAAACCGAAAGGCCATAGATAACAGCCGCCGTATAGGAGCAAAATGTCCAGTCGGGGTGCTTTTGCGCAAGCGCCCGCACCCGATGCAGATAACGCTGCCGAAACTTGAGCTCGGACCAGTATTCCGGACGCGCATACAGCCCCGGCATGACCGCCTCTAGACTTCCCGCCCCCGCCCGCCGCTCAATCTGCTTTGCCTCCGCCGCCGTGCGCGCGTACACGCAGCTCATCTGCTGTTCGCACGCCTTAATGTGACTTGCAAGTCTTTGATTCGCCGTCATGTTTCCCATGTCGCCTCCCAACTCTTGGAACGGCGCAAACGTACCAGACGGTTTCATGCGAAGTCTGACCAAATACCGTCCAGGCGCTGACCAAATGCTTGACGGTTTTGGATGTTTTAGGCTGATGGCTTATATCTGCAGGTAGAAGCCTTGCCAAGAGGTCCCTGTCTCCACATTTTGAGGCCTTGGTCCATTGGATTATCAGAAAGAAAAACCCGTCGAGATTCAAGACTACGCCAAATGCGACTTTGCCTCTGCATGCACCGTCTCTTAGCCGAGCCATCGGCATCTACATGCCTAAAAAATGAGCGTGGATAATCTCCCGTTTTGAGCCTAGTTTTGAGCCAAAAGTGGGAGATTATCCACGCTCGATTTGTAAACGTCCGAAAATCCACGCTCGTGTGTCCGAAAATCCACGTTCGTCACGCCGTGAGCACAGCAACGGCCGCAGCAGCAACCACAGCTACAGCCGCAGTCTAGTATTCCTCGCCGGCGCGGGCCAGGTCGTAGGGCGTGGTCTGGTAGACGTAGTAGTTGAGCCAGTTGGTGTAGAACAGCTGAGCCTGGCTGCGCCAAACGTTGCGCGGCTCGGCGGTGGGGTCGTCACCTGGGAAGTAATGCGCCGGCACCTGGGGGTTGAGCCCGCGCTTCACGTCGCGCTCGTACTCCAGGCGCAGCGTGTCGGTATCGTACTCGGGATGGCCAAAGACAAAGAAGCGGCGACTGTCGGTCGACTTGACGATGTACAGGCCCACCTCGTCGGACACGGCCACAACCTCAAGCTGCGGCTCGGCCTCCACGTCCTCGCGGCGCACATCGGTATTGCGTGAATGCACGGCATAGAAGCGGTCGTCAAAGCCGCGGACCAGCGGGCTTTGCGGCTTCACCAGATAATGCTCAAACACGCCGCTCGCCTTGGCCGGCAGGTCGCACTTCTGGATACCGTAATGATGGTAGAGCCCTGCCTGTGCACCCCAGCAAATATGCAGCGTAGAGTGCACGTGCGTGGTGGACCAATCCATGATCTGGCAGAGCTCGGGCCAGTAGTCGACCTCCTCGAACGGCATCTGCTCCACCGGCGCGCCCGTGATGATCAGGCCGTCGTAGTGGATATCGCGGATGTCGTCGAACGTACGGTAGAACGTCTCCAGGTGGCCGGCACTCACGTGCGTGGCCTCGTGCGTCTTGGTGCGCAGCAGGTCCACCTCTACCTGCAGCGGCGTGTTGGAGAGCTTGCGCATGATCTGCGTCTCGGTGGCGATCTTGGTTGGCATGAGGTTGAGGATGAGCACGCGCAGCGGACGGATGTCCTGGTGCAGCGCGCGGTACTCGGTCATGACAAAGATGTTCTCGCTCTCGAGCTGCGCGGCGGCAGGGAGGGCGTCGGGGATGCGAATGGGCATGGATGCTCCTTACGAGTCAGTTGCAGCTATGGTACAACGAGCGGCCCCATCCGCGCGAGTGCATCGCCCCGAGACACCGTCAGCGGCCCAAATCACTCCAAAAGTAGAGATTAAGGCATGTCCCAAAAATCTACGGCGCTTTAGCCTAGCAAAGTGGCAGCAGGACGCTACAATGGTTCGATGCGAAAAACTCGGCCGAAAGGATATGAATATGTACCAGACGCGTAAGATCGGTGTGGTCGGCCAGGGCCACGTAGGAGCACATGTCGCCAACAGCCTGCTCATGCAGGGCATTGCCGATGAGCTGTACCTCTGCGATATCAACGAGGCAAAGGTGACGTCCGAGGTCCAAGACCTGCGCGACTCCCTTTCGTTTGTTCCGTACAACACCAAGATCGTCAACTGCTACGACCACTACGAGGAGCTGGCCTGCTGCGACGTCATCGTCAACGCCGCCGGCAAGGTCGCACTGGCCGCCGGCAACCGCGACGGCGAGCTGTTCTTTACCACCGACGCCGCCCGCACCTTTGCCAAGCGCATCGTCGATGCCGGCTTCGACGGCATCTTCGTGAGCATCTCCAACCCCTGCGACGTCGTGTGCACCGAGCTGTGGCATCTGACCGGCTACGATCCCAAGAAGATCATCGGCTCGGGCTGTGGCCTGGACTCTGCCCGCCTGCGCACCGAGATCTCCAAGAAGGTCGGGGTGAGCCCCAAGTCCATCGACGCCTACATGATCGGCGAGCATGGCTTTAGCCAGCTGGCCGCCTTTAAGGCCGCAACCATCGCCGGCAAGAGCCTCAACGAGCTTCAGGCCGAGAACCCCGACAAGTACGCCTTCGACCACATGGAAGTCGAGGAGCTCGCACGCAAGGGCGGTTATGTGACCTACGCCGGCAAGCAGTGCACCGAGTACGCCGTTGCCAACTCCGCCGCGCGCGTCTGCGCCGCCGTGCTGCACAACGAGCACGCCGTGCTTTCGGCCTCTACGCTTATGACCGGCCAGTATGGCGAGGAGGGCATCTTTACCTCCCTGCCGTGCGTGATCGGCGCCGAGGGCGTCGAGGAGGTCTACACGCTCGACCTTTCCGAGCACGAGCTCGAGGGCTTCCACAAGAACTGTCAGCATATCCGCGACAACATCGCCCAGCTCGACTGGTGGGACGCCGAGGTCTACGACGCCAAGTAGTCCGCCGGTTGATGCGACAACTCACTCATACGGACACAATGTAAAGCGGGCCGCGCCGGAAACCCACCGGCGCGGCCCGCTTTTTGACTCACGCGACACGCCTGCAGATTTAGGTCTAATACTTTTCCCGAAAAGTGAACGAGCAAAAACGAGCCCTCGAAGCATCGGCACTTTGTGGAGACCATTTCCTGCAGTTTCATTAAGATTTTCCTGCTGTTTTGGCGTCAAAAAATGTCGATGCTTCGGGGGTCCAAAATAGGTCGTTCACTTCTCGGGAAAAGTATTTGACTTCGTTTTCGACAAACAGAAAGGGGCGCCGTAACGCAAACGGGGCCCGCGCTTGGCGAAGGCCCCGTCATGAAAAATCGCGTTCCCCGTTACCTAGTACTGCTCGACGCCCATGTAGCGGCGAACCTCGGGACTGTGGTCAAATACCTTGCCGCGGGCGGCGCGCAGCTCACAGCTCATCGCATAGAAGAAGATCGGCTCCAGGTACGAACGCACGCTGGCGGGCACCTCGCCCACGCCGTACTCAAGCGCATCGAGCACCATGACTGTATCGGTGTGCGTGTTGAGAAATGCCAGTGCGCGCTCCTCCATGGGGCGACACTCGCCAGCGCCAAGCTGCACAAAGTAGAAGACGCCGGGCTCGGTAGCCTCGAAGGGACCGTGGAAATACTCGCCGGAGTGGATGTAGCAGCAGTGCTGCCACTGCATCTCCATGAGCGAGCAGATGGCCATGGCGTAGGTCTGGCTAAAGTTGGGGCCGGAGCCCAGGATATAGAAGAACTTGTGCTGCTGGCAGAGCTCGGCAAAGCGATCGCCCAGCTCGGCGTTGACTTTCTCGCGGGCAGCGGGCAGCAGTGCGTCCATCTGCTTAAGGCCGGCGTACATGTCGGCGAGCGCCTCGTAGCCCTCCTGCTGGTCGAGCAGCTCGGCGGCGATCAGAGCGCCGATGCCCTGCGGAACTTCGGCCTGCGACTCGCCCTTGCCCCACGGGTAAACCCAGGTGGTCCACTCGCCGTTATCGATCTTGGAGCCCGCGTAGTCAGTCATAGTCACGACCTCGGCACCGGCGGCCAGCGCCATCTCGCAGCCGTCGACGACCTCTTGCGTGTTACCGCTGTGGCTACAGGCGATGACGAGCGACTTCGGCCCTAGACTCTTGGGGGCCATAAGGCAAAACTCGCGCGCCGTGTAGACCGTCGAAGTAAACGTGGTTGCCTCGCGCTTGAGCAGCTCATTGGCCGGCATAAGGTCAATCATCGAACCGCCGCAGGCAATCCAAAAGACATTCTCGATCTTACCCTTGCGCTCGATAATTTCCTGAACCAGATCGTGTGCGTTCACGGTGACATTCCTCCCTGTGTGGCGGCTTTGAGCGGCGACAGCTCGTACCTGCGGTCGTTCTATGTTGTCCTATTTATAGCACGCAAGCTGTCGCAGGTGAATTCATTTCACCAAACTTGTTCTGTATTGTTCTATCTATGGACGTTAGATGTCGAACACGTAGCGCGACCCCACGATCTTTTGGCGCCCGAGCAGCAAGGGCCGCTCGTCCGCATCGGTAAAGTACGCCTCCATATAAAAGAGCGGCTCGCCGACCGGCACCTCCAACAGCGGGGCCGTCTGAGCATCGGCGAGCGCGATCTCCACGGTACAGGGATCGGACTTGAGCGGTGCGCGGCCCGAATGCACGGCAACAAGCGCAAAAATCGAATTGTCGGCGAGGTCCTCGTCGGCAAGCTGCTGCAGATAGGGATGGTCGGCCAGCACAAAGGCGTTGTTCTCGAGCATGACGGGCACGCCATCGGCCGTGCGCACGCGCTCGACCACGATGAGCTCGCAGCCGGGTTCCACGCCAAAAAACGCCGCGTCCTCGCGCGTCGCCGCAACCACCGTGCGCGACACCAGGCGCGCTCCGGCCGCCATGTCGTTGGCAGCGCAGGCCTCGGTAAAACTCTGGACGTCGCCTTTCTGGACAATCTTGAGCTTGGGCGCACACACAAACGTGCCCCTCCCCTGCTGACGGTTGAGATATCCCGCGCGCGACAACTCCTCAATGGCGCGACGCACGGTAATGCGCCCCACGCCGTAGGACTTCGCGAGCTCCATCTCGGAAGGAATGCGCGAGCCGGCAGCGTACACGCCGCGCGCGATCTCGCCCTTTAGGTCGTCCATAACCTGCTGGTACAGCGGCACGGCGGACACGTCAGTACGGTCGGTCTTGCTATCGGCTACCATCGTTACGCTCCATCCCGTGCATGCTCGGATTCAAACTCTTCAATCGCCGCCATAAACTGCTCGCCAAAGGCGTCGGCTTTTTTCTCACCAATGCCGTTGACCCGGATAAGCTCGTCGCGCGTCTGAGGGCGCAGGCGGCACAGACCGCGCAGGGCCTTATCGGAGAAGACCATGTACGGCGCCATCTCCAGCTCGGTCGAAATCTCCTTGCGCAGGGCACGCAGGCGCTCGAACAGCTCGGCATCGTCACCCACGCGCGGGCGCTGATCTAGCTCGGCCTCCTCACGCAGCAGATCCACCGCGCGGCGGGCACGGGCCGAGGCCTTGTGCTTGGACGCACGACGCTTAACGGTAAAGGCAAACGCCTCATCCTCGACCTCGGCGGCACGCGGGCCCAGCCCCACGACCGGGTACTGCCCCTGCGAGGCGGCCAAGTAACCGCGGCCGCACAGCTGGCCGATGATGTCCTTGATGCGCCCGACCGATTCGCTCGACAGCTCACCATAGCCGCGGTCCTCGTCCAGATGCATCTGGCGAATGCGCTCGGTGTTGCCGCCGTGGAGCACGTCGGCGATGAGCGACTTGCCAAAGCGCATGGGTCGCGTGGCCACATAGCGCACAGCGGCGCGGGCCATATCGGTGACGTCCTCGACCTCGAACTGCGTGAGGCAGTTGCTGCAGTTGCCGCAGCCCTCGGCCTCGTCCGTGGCGGTGGCGCCCGCACCAGCCGCGGCAGCATGCTCGGCCGCGGCCTCGTCGCCAAAGTAGCGCAACATATATTCGCGCAGGCAGCCGGTGGTATTGCAGTAGCCCTCCATCTGGCTGAGCAGACGGTAGCGGTTCTGGAGCGCCCACGCGCGCTGCTCGTCGTCGAGTGCCTCATCGGCGGCATCGCCGCGGTCGATTAAAAAGCGGCGCATGCGAAAATCGTTACCGTTCCACAGCAAGTGGCAGCTTGCCGGGTCGCCATCACGGCCGGCGCGGCCCGCCTCTTGGTAGTATGCCTCGATGCTCTCGGGCACGTTGTTGTGGATCACGTAGCGCACGTTGGGCTTGTCGATGCCCATGCCAAAGGCGTTGGTGGCAACCATCACCTGAATGTCGTCGTCGATAAAGGCACGCTGGCTCTGGCGGCGGGCGTCGTTGCCCATGCCGGCATGGTAGCGACCCACGCGAATGCCGCTGGGGCCCAGCGCCTCGGCAAGCTCGCCTGCCAGCGCATCGACCGTCTTGCGGGTCGAGCAATACACGATGCCGCTCTCGCCCGAATGCGCAATCACATAGTCGCGCACCCAGGCGGTCTTGGCCTTGTCGCCCATCTCCTCGCAACCAAAGTAGAGGTTCTTGCGATCGAAGCCCGTCACCACCGTCGCGGGGTTTTGCAGGCCGAGCATCTGCTGAATGTCCGCGCGCACACGCTCGGTCGCCGTAGCGGTAAAGGCTGCCACGATAGGGCGCTGCGGCAGGGAATCGATGAACTCGCGAATCTGCAGGTAGGCGGGGCGGAAATCCTGGCCCCATTGGCTCACGCAGTGGGCCTCGTCAATGGCCACGAGCGGCACGCCGATGCCGCCTTCGGCCGCAGCTTCCTGCGCAAAGGCCAAAAAACGCGGCTCAAGCAAGCGCTCGGGCGCCACGTACATAAGCTGATAGCGGCCCTCGCGCGCCCGCTTGAGCACGGTGTTTTGCTGGGCCGGGGTAAGGCTGGAGTTGAGATAGCTGGGTCGCGCACCCGCCGCGAGCAACGCACGGGTCTGGTCCTCCATAAGCGACAGCAGCGGACTCACCACAAAGGTGATGCCGGGTAGCATAAGCGCAGGCACCTGGTAACAAATGGACTTGCCGGCGCCTGTGGGCATAACGCCGAGCGCATCGCGACCGGCAAGAATCGCATCCACCATGCGATCCTGTCCCGGGCGAAACGAAGTGTAGCCAAAATAGGCGCCGAGCGTGTCGAGCGCCATCTGCTGCATGCTATCGGTCATGGTTTCCTAACGTCAGAATCATCTGCCGCCGATTATACGCCGCCACGCGGACCGGTGCCGCACGGCTGTCAGCCACGCTCATTCTGCAGGTAGTCATTGGGTAGTCATTGGGGACGTTCTTAAACGACTAGTCAAACAAGAACGTCCCCAACGACTAAGGAGTGTCCCCAGGTGCCGACAGAAAAGGAACGTCCCCAAGTGCCGGCCCGGCAACGCCGATGTTTTGGCAATGTCAGCGAAAACGCCCCTAAGCGAGCAAGGTGACGTGAAAGAGGAGGGAAGCGTACTTTGGTACGCGACCGACGATTGAACGTCAGATTGCCGCTTAGGGGCGTTTGCAGCGTCGAGCCGTTACGCGGTTTGGTAAAACCGCGTAACCTACATCACCATAACGTAGCGCGATCCCACGTAGTACTGCTTACCCATCAGGACCGGCTCGCCATTGGGACCGGTAAAGCTGGCACGCAGGTTGAGCAGCGGATCGTGCGGAGCAATGCCCAACTCGGCTGCCTGCTCGGTATTGGCACGAACGGCCTCGACCGTGCGGTAGCCAACCGAGACAATCGGCGTTCCGCCAACACGCTCGACCTCGGCAAAAATCGACTTGTCCTCAAGATCGGCCGTCAACAGCTCACGGTAGGCGTCAAACGGCACAAAGATGTTCTCCTCAAAGATGGGCTCGCCGTCGGCTGTACGCACGCGCTTAATATGCAGCAGCAGCGCGTCCTTCTGCAGGCCAAAGAACTCCATCTCGTTTTGACGTGCCGGCACAATCTGGCGATCGACCACATGCGCGCCCGCCTTCATGCCGTTGCTGGCACACAGCGCGGTAAACGTCTGCAGCGTCGAAGCGTGGAACTGACGATTGATGTGCGGCGTGGAGACAAAGGTACCACGGCCCTGCTGCTTAACCAGGTAGCCATCGGAGCACAGCTCCTCGACGGCGCGGCGCACCGTAATGCGGCTCACGTCGTACTGCTCGGCTAGCTCAAGCTCGGACGGAATACGCTCCTTGGGTGCATAAACACCTTTCTCGATCGCATCCTTGATCTCGTCGTAAATCTGCTGGTAAAGCGGTGCATTTTTGGGCGCGGGCATATCTGATCACTCTTATCGAAATATCGAAATAACTAATACGTATATAACGTCTAGTTTCATGTTACCTCATAATGATAAAACGATACACCCTCCCTACCAAAAAGCGACAGCTTCATTTTGGTAGGTTTTATCTGGGAAAACGAAAGCCCCTCGAAAGCAGCGAGGCTTTCGAGGGGCTCATACGGAAGGGTTGCGCCAGGCCGGCAAAATGCCAATACCCTACCTGCCGTCGTCCTGCTGCAGGCTGTCCTGCTCGCTGAGGCGCGCCTGCCTGCTGGCCATGCGCGCGGGCTTGTCGGGATCAGGTACGGCCGTGGGCATGGGCTCGTCGACATGACCGCCCCACCAGCCGCCCACAAAGTTGAGCGTGTGAAACACATTGATCACGGCACCGGAATCAATGTCGCACACCAGCTTGATAATGTCCTGGCTCTCGTAGGTCGAGACAACGGCGTGCAGCAGGTACATCTTTTCGCGGCTGTATCCGCCGATGACCTCGGCGCAGCTAATGCCGTGCTGAAAATGGTCAACATAGGCGGTCATGACCTCGTCCGCCTTGCGCGTCGTGATCTGCAGCGTCACGCGGTCGTAGCGACGATAGAAACTGTCGATGGTCTTGGTCGAAATAAACTGGAACACGATAGAGTACGCCGCGTTGTCCCAACCAAACATAAAGCCAAAAATCGCCAGGATAAAGCAGTTGAAACCAAAGATGACGCCCCAGATAGTCTTGCCCGTGTGGTTGGAGACCCACAGCGCGATAAAGTCGGTGCCGCCGGTGGACGCACCGGACTTGAGCGCGATGGCAGCGCCCAGACCCGAGACCACGCCGCCAAAAATGATGAGCATGATCTTGTCGCCCAAAAACGGCGCGAAGTGAAAGATGTTGAGGAACAGCGACGAGAGCACGACCTGCATCATCGAGAAGATGACGAAGCGTTTGCTAATGCCGCTCCAGCATAGGAGCGCCACGGGGATGTTGAGCGCGAGCATGCCGAGCGAGATGTCGATTCGAACGCCGCCGAGCGAGGTAACGCGATCGAGCAGGACCGCGACGCCGGTAAGACCACTCGGAAGCAGGTCGGCGGGTTGAATGAACGCCTGGATCAGAAATGTCTGGAGAACGGCGGAAATGGTGACCGCCACGGCAGTAATGGCACGGCGAACGATGGTGAGGCGGCCGAGCACGAGCACGCGGTCCGTGAGCTGATCGATGGCGTTCGCCACGGAGGCTCCTTTCGAAGGCAGATATAGTTGTGAGGCGTGCCCGCGATTGTAGCATGGACCACCACAAAGGGGACAGGCACCTTCGTGGTGGTTTTGGCGTCGACTGCCTTCAAAAAACGTCGCCCCAATAAAAACCACCACAAAGGTGCCTGTCCCCTTTGTGGTGGTTTGCTGCTAGATGGCAGATAGGATGTCAGTCAGATTATCGATAACGGCATCGGCTCGCGATTGATCGAGGTTGACGCCCTCGTGCGGACGCAGTGCCAGGACGCGGGCGCCGGAACGTTTGCCAGCCTCGATCCCCAAAGGCGAATCCTCGATAACCAGGCACTCGGCAGGCTCCACCCCCAGCGCCTCCATGGCACGCAGGTAGATCTCGGGGTCGGGCTTAAACGCACTGCACTCGTGACCGCTGATGGTGTAGTCCAGCACATCGGCAATACCGGCAATCTCTACCAGCTCGTCAATGAGCTCGCGATAGGACGAGCTCGCGATGGCGCACTTCACGCCGCGCTCGTGCAACTCACGCATCACCGGCTCCGTCTGCTCGTTGAGCAGCTCGGCATACGGAACGGGGTGGTCCGGGCTGTAGACCTGCTTGTACTCCACGCGCAGGCGCTCGCGCAGCTCGACATCGTCGGGCACCAGCGACTTCCAAATGGCAGGCTCGTTAGACCCCGAAAGATCGGGGATCTCGTCAAAGTGGAACCCCTTCTCCTCCATAAACGCCACGCGACGACGGTTGTAGAACCACTCGGTATCGACCAGCACGCCGTCCATGTCAAACAGCACTGCCTTAATCATACGCATCTCCTCCCACCTGCCAAAAAGGGACAGGTTTATTTTGGTAGGTTTTATCTGGTGTTTTGCGACGCGACAGACACGCCCTCCCCAAAGCAAAAAAGGGGACGGGGCAAAACCCCATCCCCTCTCAATCAACCCGTAAGGTCTACTTACTTGTGATTAGTAGGAAAGCTTCCACATGTAGCGACGCATGGTCAGCGGGTGCTGACGGGCCTCGGCGATCTGGTTGCCGTACTCGCGCATAACGGCGAGGTGCAGCAGCGGGTTGAAGTAGGTGACGACGCTTGCCGGCACGGCGTCGGCCAGACCGTAGTCCTTGGAGTCGATCAGAGCGACCTTGGCGCCCATGCGCTTAAGGAAGGTGAGGGCGCGGGCGTCCATCGGACGGGTGGCACCATCGGACATGAAGAAGACGTAGGGCTTACCCTCGGTGGAAACCTCGAACGGGCCGTGGAAGTACTCGCCGGTGTTGTACGCGGCGGCGTCGATCCACTGCATCTCGGTGAACAGGAAGGCGGCGTGAGAATAAGCCATCTTCTCGGAGGCACCAGAGGCCATGAAGTAGATCATCTTGTCGTCCTTGAAGTCCTCGGCGAACTGCTTGGCGAGGCCCTTGGCGGACTGAGCGGCGTTCTCGCAGAGCTCGAAGACGTTGGTGAGGCCGGTGATCATGTCCTCGTAGTGGTCATAGCCCTCGGTCTGCTGAAGGATCTCGAGAGCAAGAGCGATGGCGTAGCCAGGCTTCTCGCACTTGGCAGCGTAGTTGGCATGGAAGCCGTGAACGATGACGTGGTCGGCGTCGACGGTCAGAGCGGAGCCGGCCTTGTTGGTGAGGGAGACGACCGGGCAGTTGTGCTTCTTGGCGGTCTTGTTGGCCTCGACGGTCTCGGGCGTGGAGCCACCCAGGGAGCAGGTGATCACGAAGGTGTGCTCGTTGACCCAGGAAGGCGTGTCGTAGTTGAACTCGTTAGCGGTGAAGATCTGAACGTTCAGCTTGTCCGTGTTGTTGGCCAGGAAGTACTTGGCAGGGTAAAGGTCGGACATGGAAGCACCGCAGCCGACGAAGGCGACGCTGTGGATCTCGTGGTTGGACAGGACGTCAGCGACGATCTGCTTAGGGAGGTTAAGGTCGATCTCGTACATCTGACACATTCCTTTCGATTTTTTGCGGCGCCACATTGCCGGGCGCTCGCAGGGTTACCGTGGTTTGGACCGAGTCGCCGGCCCGTTGAGGATGTGTCAAAGGAACTGTCCCTTTGACACATCTAGGGATGGAAGCCTGCCTGGGGTATGGGATGCCAGGCAGGCCCCCGGGGGAAAGCGGTTAGGCGCTTGGTCGCGACTAGGCCAGGATGCCGGCCGCGGAGAGGGCGATGCCGCCCACGATGGCGATCACGAGAAGCCAACCGGTGTTGACGTTCTTCTTGATGAGCCAGTACATAAGGCCGGTGAGGCCGAGGGAGATCATCTGGGGCATCATGCCGTCCAGGATGTCCTGGATCACGACGGTGCCGTCAGCGAACTGCAGCGGGGTGGTGGCGCCGATCAGCGTGGCGATCATGCCGCCCACGGACATAAGGCCCACGATGCCGCAGACATACATGAGCTTCTCCATGAGGTCGCCGCCCTGGAGCTTGCTCAGGTACTCGTGGCCGCCCTGATAGCCGATCTTGGCTGCGAACCAAGTGATCAGCACGGAGGGCACGATGGAGATGAGCATGGCCAGGATCGGGCCCATGATGGAGCCCTGCTGAGCCAGCTGAACACCCAGGCCAAAGGCGATAACGCGGATGGTGCCCTGGAAGAAGGAGTCACCGATGCCGGAAAGCGGACCCATAAGGGAGGTCTTGACCGCGTTGATCGAATCGGGGTCGAAGTTCTCGGGATCCTTGGCGTACTCTTCCTCCATGGAGGCGGCGAGGCCTAGGATGAAAGCGCTCGTCTGCGGGGTGCAGTTGTAGAACGCCATGTGACGGTGGTAAGCCTCTTTCTTAGCGGCGAGCTGCTTGGGGTCGGACTCATCCGGATAGAGGCGATCGAGCGTGGGAACCATGCCGTAGAGGAAGCCCATGTTCATCTGACGCTCGTAGTTCCAAGAGGCCTGGATGGCCCAGGAGCGCCAGAAGAACTGGCTGACCTTCTTGTTCAGGGACACGTCCTTGGTTGCGGTTGCCATAGTGTGTTCCTCCTTAGTCTTCGTCGTCTTCGAGCGGATCGTAGTCGGAATCGACACCGGCGGCTGCATGGGAACCGTTGAACTTGAAGCCCATGAAGACGACAGCCAGGCACACACCGATCAGAGCGACCGCGATGACGGACAGGTTGAGGTAAGCGGCGAGCAGGAAACCGATGAACAGGAACGGAGTCATACCCTTCTTGATCATCATGGTGAGCAGCAGGGCCAAGCCGTAGGCGGTCATGATCTTGGTCGAAACGTTAAGACCAGTGGACAGCCACTCGGGAACCATGTTGACGATGGCCTGAACCAGGTCGGTGCCAACAAAGACGGCCAGGAAGATCGGCAGGAAGTACATGATGGCGTACAGACCGGAGCCGGCGCAGATGTGCATACGGTAGGCGGTCTTGAAGTTACCGTTATCGATCGCGCTATCGGCCACATGGGTGAGGGCGGCGATGATGGAACGGAACACGATGCCGAGGAGCTGACCCAGGACGGCGACCGGGATGGCGATCGTCATGGCGGTCTCGGCGGAAGCATCGGTCAGGCACGCAAAGGCAGCGGCCACGATGCCGCCCAGGACCATATCGGGCGGAACGGCGGCGCCGACCTGCACCAGGCCCATGGACACGAGCTCGACGGCGGCACCGACGGCAAGACCGGTGGGCACATCGCCCAGCAGCAGACCGACGAGCGTAGCGCCAACGAGGGGCTGCTCGAAGTTAAGACGACCGAGCAGGCGGGAGTCCCACATGCAGAACACGCCGACGAGGCCGACGAGCACCGCACTGATGAACGTATTCATACCCTTCTCCTTTCAGTCAGGCAAAAGCCTGGTTGATTACAGCTTGGCGTCGATGTCGACGCTCTGATACGTAGGGGTCTGCTGGACGTAGAGCTTAATGCCCATGTCGAACAGCTGGTTGACGTCGGCCTTCTGGGTGGCGTCGAAGAAGACGGAGCTGTCCTTGCCGCCAATCTGATCGGCACCGTCGTGGTTGGCGGTGGCGCCCAGGTTGATGGCGTCGAGCTTGTAACCCTGGCAGAACTGCAGCATCTCGGCAGTGTTGCCAAAGACAAACATGACGCGCTCGCCGAGGGTGTTGAGCTTGTCCATCTTGGCGAGGGCACGCTCGACGGTGAAGACGTTCAGGCGCACGCCCTGGGGCTTGGCCAGCTTAAGAGCGCCCTTCTTGATCTCATCGTTGGCGGCAGCGTTGTCGACGACGATGATGCGCTCGGCCTGAACCTTGGTGGTCCAGGTAAAGACGACCTGGCCGTGCAGCAGACGGTAGTCAAGACGTGCGAGGACGATCTTGGCGGGACCGGAGCTGTGACGGGACGCCTTGGCCTTCTTGGCGGGAGCCGCGACGGCCTCGACCGGTGCGTTGGGGTTGGTCAGACCGGTGCGGGCCTCGTTGATGAGGGCCGCGAGCTCGGCACCCTTGATGGGGGCGGGGCTCATAGCGAGCGTCAGCGCCAGCGGAATATTGAAACCGCTGACAACCGTGAACTTCGTGCCGTTCTTGGAAAGCTCGACCATGCTGTTGTTGACCGAGCTGCCGAGCATATCGGTCAGCACATAGACGGTGTCGTCCGCGTTGAACGTGGCGATCATGGCGTCCACCTTGTTGGTGATGGGCTCCTTGTCGTCACGAGCAAGCGACACGACGTGGACGTTCGACACGTCGCCGAGAACCATCTCGAGCGTGTCTTTGGCGCCTGCGGCCAGGCCGCCATGAGATGCGAGAATGATCTGATTCATCTTGCCTCCTCCTTTTCGTTATGGTCATTATAACGTCTTATACGTTGCTTATATTGCTAATTAGTATAAAGACCGTTCGCGGGTGAAAATCGACCGTTGACGGGTTTAACGTACTTGAAACGTTGGGGCTGGATAGGCCGGCGCTGGCTGGATAACCCCAGGCCAGACGCCGTGCACAATCCTCTATCGCACGAAGTACCAGGGGCTTTCCTGCACGGTGGGCTCCAGCGCGATGCCAGTGCGTTCCTTAAACAGATCCATGTCCTGAGATTTTTCGGTCCACCACGCGTTGGGCTTAAAGGTCATGCTCTCGACAATACGTTTGACAGTGACGCTGTTGCGCAGCCTGGAGAAGTCGGTGTTCATGATCAGGATGGACGCGAGCACCAGCACGATGCCCAGGACCTTGATCGCGCCGGCGGGCTCGGCGTAGACACCAATGCCCAGCAGTACGGTGACGACCGTCTCGAATGACATTACGACGGGAACTTTCGACGTCTCGAGCCCCATGGACAGACCCTGCATATATAAGACATAGGCCACGGCTGTGGGGATGAGTCCAAAACCAAAGAACAACAGCAGCAGCTGTGGCGACATTGCCGCGGCGACATCTGGCCACGGAGCCGCGATAGCCGCCATAACCGCACCGCCAAAAACAAGGCCCCAAAACGTGACAGCCAGCGGGTGGACCGTCTTGGTTGCTATCCGGCTAAACACCGCGAGCGACGCGCCACAAAAGCCCGCGATCACGCCCGACGTGACGCCCCAAACCGAAAAATGGAAACCGGAAAGGTCGCCATTGGTCACTGCAAGTACACAGCCACCGATATTAAAAGCGATGGCAACGAGCTTGTTGGGAGTCACATCCTCGCGATAAAGCACGCGGCCGAGCATGACGCCAAACACCGGCGAGGTGTAGAGCAGCACCGAGGCCGTGGACATGCCCACCTCGCCCATACACTCGTAATAAAGCGTGTTAGCGGTGGCGAGGCCGATAATGCCAAGAAGCGCACAGGGAACAAGCTCTTTAGGACTTGCCTTGAACAGTGCCGGGGGACCCGATGCTTTTCCCTCACGATCGCCTCCCTGGCAACCCATGAACGCCAAGACCGGAGCCATTAAGACGGCACCTGACAACAGGCGAAAGGCCGCCATGCTCTGAGACGAAACACCCAGGGCCGAGATGCCTTTTACAAAGATTCCGATGCTGCCCCACATAAGCGCGGCGATCAGCACCAGCACATAGCCCAGATTGCTTTTCTTCAACGCAGCCTCCTCGGTATTGTTTCCAATATGTTTCACACTACGTTATAGTCGTTATATACATTTTTCAAGACACAAATCGGCGAGCGGGAAAATCCGATCGCCCACACACTCATTGGGTACTCATTGGGGACGTACTTAAATGAGTACCCCAGGTGCCGCAAAATGACGAGAGTGGATAATCTCCCACTTTGAGTCCCCAAACAGGCCAAAAACGGGAGATTATCCACTCTCATTCTGCGGGGCACGCATTTAAGTCTGTCCCCAATGAGTGCCCCAAATGCGGCCCGTGCAGCGTCGAGCCGTTCCGCGGTTTGGTTAAACCGCGGAACTAATAGTCCAGCTTCCACATGTAGCGGCGCGTCATGTAGTCCTTGTGGGTGACGGCAGAAAGCGCGCGCATATACACGTTGTTGAGGATCGGCGCAAAGATCAGGTGGTTGAAGTACTCGCTCACGCTGTCCTTGATGTCGTTGAGGCCGAGCTCCTTGGCGTCGAGCTGGTAGACGCGCTCACCACCGTACTGGTTGACAAAGCGAATGCCGCGCTCGTCGTTGCAGCGGCTGCGGCCGACGCTGATGAGCTGGAACAGCGAGGTACGCTTGTCCAGGATCTCGAAGGGACCGTGGAAGAAGTCGCAGGTGTTGATGGTGCAGGAGTCGATCTGCAGCATCTCCTGCACGTTGCAGATGCTAAAGACGTAGGCGGCACCAAAGAGCGGGCCCTGAGCCATAACGTTGATGCAGGGCTTGTCGGCGTTCTGCTCGGCCCACTTGGCAGCGAGCGGACGGGTGTACTCGACAGCCTTGCGATAGATGGGGTCGACCAAGTCGAAGGCGGCCATAGCGGCCTCGTACTCGGCATAGCCCTCGGTCTGCTGCGTAAGCTCCATGGCGATCATGGTCACGACGGCGGAGTTGGTGCGGCCCATGCAGGACTCATCGACGGCCAGGCTGTCATACTGGATCTTGTAGTCGCAGACTTCGGTGAGGCCGGACTCGTCGACATAGATGGCGATGGTGCTGGCGCCGTGATCCTTGGCGACCTGGGCGGCGACGATGGTCTCCTTGGTGCCGCGCATGGACACGACGACGGCCAGGGTGTTCTCGTTGACGTAGGCAGGCGTGGCGTGCACGAACTCGTTGCTGGTGTAGCTGGAGCTCACGACCTGCGTGGCCTCGTGCTCCATAAAGTACTGGGCAGGATAGTTGCCGCCGTTGGATCCACCGGCGCCAATCCACACGACGCGCTTGATGCCGCCCTTGTCTGCCTTGTCAGCCAAAACCTGGGAGACGACGTCCTTAACCTGTTCCTGAGTAGTCATCGTGCATCAGCCTTTCTTCTCGTTTGATGCTCTCGATGGCATACAAGTTACATACATGTTTTGGTTATGTCGACTAGTTGTATGCTATATTTGTCTTAGAAATTTTGCTGGTAAAGTTTTCGGCAAGCCATTACCAGCGGTTTTGTTGTCATGTTGGATACATGCTTGGTTCAGTAAGCATACAAGTTAGATACAGGTTGTTCGCATGATCACTTCGTCAAAAAAGAACTTGGCCCAATACGAGCGTCTGGCGGGTACGCTGCGCGACCGCATCGCCGCCGGCGTCTACGCGCGCGAAGACAAGCTGCCGTCCGAGATGGAACTCATGGACGAATCGGGGCTGTCGCGCAGCACCGTGCGCCACGCGCTTAAGGTGTTAGTTGACGAGGGCCTGGTGCGCACCGAGCGCGGACGTGGCGCCTTTGTGGCCGACACGCCAGCGCTCCACGAGAACAACCTGGTGTTTTCGAGCTACACGGCACAGGTACAGGGCCAGGGCATGAAGCCCACCACGCGCACCGTGGACTCGGGCTTTGCCAAGGCGGCCGGCAGCATAGCTAAGTTCTTTGACGCCGCCGTGGGCAGCAAGCTCGTCAAACTTGTCCGCCTGCGTTACCTGGACGATGCGCCGCTGTGCCTGGAAACCACCTATCTACCACCGAGCTTTGAGGCACTCATCGATCGCGATATCAACGGTTCGCTCTACGCCACGCTGCGCCAAGAATTCCATCGCGCGCCGGCACAGGGACATAAGACCTTTGAGGTGTGCTATGCCTCGCAAAACGAGGCGTTTTTGCTCAACGTTGAGCGTGGGCAGGCGCTGATCTTGATCACCGACTACGTCTACGACACCGACGGCCACCCGCTCCATATCTCCAAGCGTATCCAGCGCACCGACCGCGCCAAATACACCGAGCCCATCGGCTAGCGCACCAAACGAGGCAAAATGTACCTAATAAACGTTTTACCTGCGGTTTTTATTAAATCTCAAGCCGGCATGGCGCAAATGCCAACATCGCCTGGCAACACTCGCCGCCCAAGCTCAACTGTTCCTGCCCAAAATATCCAGCACCGTAAATCTAAGCGAGTAGACTTTTCGCGACCTGCCGAGCACATTCAAAACAGCCACCTCCGTGACCTGCGGTTTTACTAAGGCAGATACGCTTTGTGCTCGGCCTGCGCCAAAAAAGCCTACTCACTTAGCCCGCAAGGCGTCCCGAGGGGACAATCCAGGTCAAAATAGCGTACAAACGCCACGCTACTTGCGGCGATTTGATACCACAAGACAGCCAAAAACCTGCCAAAATAAACCTGTCCCTAAATGGTAGGTTTAGGAAGGTCGGGGAACCAGGTTGGTTTGGGTTGGTTGGGCGTGCGCTCGGCTAGGACTAGCTCCATCCAGCACATGTCGTACCAGCGGCCGAACTTTTGGGCGCAGCGATCGAAGGTGCCCACCAGGCGATATCCCATATGGGCATGGAAATCCTGGCTGTTGTGCGTCAGGTACTCGTCGTCCTTGTCGTGCGGCACGGCGATGAGCGCGCACATGTTGGTGATGCCCATCGCGATCAGGCATTGCTTGAGCGCATCGTGCAGCTTGCGGCCCAGCCCGCCGTGGCGCACATCGCGCGCCAGGTAGATCGACGTCTCGACCGACCAGTCGTATGCCTCGCGGCTGTTGAGCGGGCTCACATAGGCATAGCCTACCGGACGCCCGTCCAGCTCCATCACCAAATACGGGTAGCGCTTGAGCGTACGCTCGATACGCCCGGCGAACTCCTCAACGCTCGGCACCTCGTATTCGCAGGTAATCGCCGTATGGCGCACATACGGCTCATAGATGGCAAGCAACGCCGGCGCATCGTCGGGCGTCGCCAGGCGAATCGTCGGCTCGGACATTTCGGTCATACAACCCTTCCCCCTCAAAACAAAGGCTGCCCTGCGCCAAGCTCAGGCGCAGGGCAGCCCCTTGTCACTACATCAGGCTACAGGACAGCCGCCAACGCGTCGATGTCCTCCTGCGTCGTGGCCCAGCTGGTACAAAAGCGCACCACCGTGTGGGTCTCGTCGTACTTTTCCCAGTACTCAATCGAGGCATGCTCGCGAATGCGGCCCATGTCCTCGTTGGGCAGAATCACAAACTGCTGGTTGGTCGGCGTCTCCAAAAAGAACTGGTAGCCGCGCTCGTGCAGCACGCGACGAAGCGCCTGAGCGGTCTCGATCGCCTGGCGACCAATCTCAAAATACAGGCCATCGGTAAAAAGAGCCTCGAACTGCACGCCCGTCAGGCGGCCTTTGGCAAGCAGCGCGCCATGCTGCTTGATACGCGGAATGGGATGCGCCGGGGCGTGCATACCGCAGAACACCACAGCCTCTCCGCAGAGCGCGCCGCACTTGGTACCGCCGATGTAGAACACGTCGCACAGCTGCGCCAGCTCGGGCAGGGTAATGTCGCATTCATCGGCCGCCAGCGCATAGGCCAGGCGGGCGCCATCCACAAACAGCGGAATCTCGCGCTTCTGGCACACTGCGTGAATCGCCGCGAGCTCGGCCTTGGAGTACAGCGTGCCGTACTCGGTCGATAGGCTCACGTACACGGCACCCGGGAACACCGTATGCTCGTAGCTCTCGTTTTCGTAGAACACCTGGATATAGTTCTCAAGGTCCTCGGCGTGCATCTTGCCCTCGTAGCCGGGGATGGTGAGCACCTTGTGGCCGCCAAACTCGATGGCGCCCGCCTCGTGGCAGGCGACGTGACCAGTCTCGGCAGCAACGACGCCCTCGTACGGCGCGAGCAGCATGTCGATCACCGTCGCGTTGGCCTGCGTGCCGCCCACCAGAAAAAACACGTCGGCATCGGGGGCCTGACAAGCCTCGCGGATAAGCTGCTTGGCACGCTCGGTATGTGCATCGGTACCGTATCCGGGCTGCGGCTCCATATTGGTGTCGACGAGCGCCTGCAGCACCGCCGGGTGTGCGCCGTGGGAATAATCGTTGTTAAACGCGAGCATGGCAATCCTCTCTTACCGGGTATCGGCCAGATGATTCAAACGGAGCTATTGTACGCCGCTGGGATAGGCAATGCGCGCGGCAAGGCACTCAAGTGCCAGCACCAGAGCAAAACCGCAGCTCACATCACTCAAAAAGTGCGCTCCGATCACGATGCGGCCAAACGCGACGAACGCCACAACCACAGCCGCCGTCCAAAAGACCACACGACGGCGCGACGGCTTTTCCTTAAAGGCCGCTGCGGGAAGCCCGGCGAGCATGAGGCCGATCGCCGCGTGCGCCGCGTGTCCGCTCGCAAACGACTTAAAGCCGTCCTTGACTACACCGGCGGCAATATAGGCCCGCTTGTCGGGGTTGCCAATCACCCACCACGGCTGAAACTCGAGCCCCGGCGTCACCTCGACCACGCGCATGCGCGGGCGCGACCACAGCGGCTTGACGATCACGTTGAGGATGATGGCCTGAGCGACCCACACGGCAAGCACCATGAGCGCCCAGCGTGTGAGCTCGTCGGGCTCGGTCGTGCGCGTGAGGCGATAGACGATAAGGTTGGCGACGATGGCCAGCACAAACGTCAGCACCAACTGAGCCACGATGAGTTTGCCGCCAACCCTCAGGGACGAAACGATCTCGTAGCCGGTCAGGCCAACATTGACGAGGATGCCGAGCACGGCGAGCCATTTGCTCCCCCTGGAGTCGGGACGCACCGCGCGCACGAGCATAACGCCCGCGACGCTCGCCGTCAGCTCAAACGGCAGCTCGCCGGTCGCCTCGATAAAGCGGCCGTACACGCTGCCGATGTTGAACAGCGCGCTCGAGATCTGATAATCGAAGAAACTGCCCACGCCCAGGCAGAGGGCAAGGATAACCGCGATAGCAGCGGCATCTTTCTTATAGATGTACCCGAACATGCTTTCCTTTCGATGGAACCAGATTGCCCAAATGGGGCGTTTACGGCGTCGACCCGTTAGTCATCGTCGGACGTGCCCAGCTGCTGCAGCAGCATGAGTGCCGCGGCCACGGGGCCGGTGCCGTCGTTGGCGTCGAGACCGCGACCCAGGCCGCTGCCCGCGCCGGCGCCCGCCTTGTAGGGCACCGACAGTTTGCGGCTCTTGGGGAAGTTTACCGCGCCATAGCGGGTCTTAAGCTCATAGGCCACCTTCTTGGGAACGTCGACGCCCAAAAACGTGATGCGACCGCCGCTGAGCGTAACGCTCTCGAGCCCCAGGCGCTCGCCGCGAATGCGGATTCGCGCGCGATTGAACAGGTTGAGTCCCGCCAACGGCAGCTCGCCATGCGCGGCCTCGGTCTCTTCCTGCACCTCGTCGATGCTCTCCAGGTCCTCGGCCGCCGCAAGCTTACGGTATACGAGCACGCGCTGATCCACCGCCGGCAGGTACTCCTCGGACAAGAAGTAGTCGGCCGGCAGGTTAATACCCACGCTCGCCGCCTCCACACCGGCATCGTCGTCGCCGCGCGCCTCGGCCACGGCCTGACCCAGCATCTGCGTAAACAGGTCAAAGCCCACGCTCGACAGGTTGCCGTGCTGCTCGGCGCCCATGAGCGAGCCGGCGCCGCGAATCTCCAGGTCGCGCATGGCGATACGCATGCCGCTGCCCAGGTCCTGGAACTCGGACAGTGCGGTCAGGCGCGCCGTAGCCTCCTCGGTGAGCGGCAGCTCGCCCGGGAACATAAAGTACGCGTAGGCTTGCGTGGCAGAACGGCCCACGCGGCCCTTGAGCTGGTAGAGCTGTGCCAGGCCCAAGCGCTGCGAATCCTCGATGATGAGCGTGTTGGCGGTCGCGTTGTCGATGCCGCTCTCCACGATGGTCGTGGCGATGAGCACGTCGATCTTTTTGGTCGCGAACTCGATCATCACGTCCTCGACCTCGCGCGGGCTCATCTTGCCGTGCGCCACGCCCACGCGCGCCTCGGGCGCGGCCTCGTGCACGCGTGCCACGGCGTCGTCGATGGTCTTGACGCGGTTGGACACGTAGTACACCTGGCCGCCGCGGCCCACCTCCAGGCGAATCGCCGCGCTCACCACGTCGGGGTCGTACTCCCCCACGTGCACGATCACGGGGCGGCGCCCGGTCGGTGGCGTGGTGATCAGGCTCATGTCGCGCACGCCGCTCGTGGCCATCTGCATGGTTCGCGGAATAGGCGTTGCCGAAAGCGTGAGCACGTCAATCTGCTCGCGCAGGTTTTTGAGCTGCTCCTTGTGCTGCACGCCAAAGCGCTGCTCCTCGTCGATGATCACCAAACCCAGGTTCTTGGGGTTCACATCGGCCGAAAGCAAACGATGCGTGCCGATGAGCACGTCGATCGTGCCCTCGGCAAACGCCTTGAGCGCGCGCTTCTGCTGCGCCGGGGCGCGGAAGCGGCTGAGCACTTCGACCTCGAGGCCAAACGGGGCAAAGCGCTCAAAGAACGTCTCGTAGTGCTGCTGGGCCAGAATGGTCGTGGGGCAGAGCACCATGACTTGGCGGCCGGAGTCCACGCACTTAAACGCCGCGCGCAGGGCGACCTCGGTCTTGCCGAAACCCACGTCGCCGCACAGCAGGCGGTCCATGGGCTTGGGTGCTTCCATGTCGGCCTTTATGTCGGCGATAGCCTCCAGCTGGTCGCGCGTCTCGTCGTAGGGGAAGCTCTCCTCCATCTCGATCTGTTCGGGCGTATCGGGCGGACAGGCGATACCGGTAATCGACGAGCGGCGCGTATACAGGTCGACCAGGTCAAACGCCAGCTTTTTGGCATTCTTGCGCGCCTTGTTGGTAGCCCGCGTCCAGTCGGCGGTGTTGAGCCTGGTCAGGCGCGGCTTATCGCCGTCGGGACCAACGTAGCGCGTAATGCGGTCAACCTGCTCCAGCGGCACATAGAGCTTGTCGCCGTCGGCATATTCCAGCAAAAAGTAGTCGCGTTCCTTGCCGCCCACTTCCTGGCGCGCGATCTCGCTAAAGAGCGCGATGCCGTGGGTAGCGTGCACCACGTAGTCACCCGGCTTAAACGGAAAGGTGATCTGCGTAATGTCAACCTTGCGGCGGCTGCGCGCGCGGTTGGCGTCCATGCGGGCGTTGAGGTCGGCAATCGAGAACACGGCCAGGTTGGCATCAGGCACCACCACGCCCTGCGGCAAGGCGGCATCCACAAAGGTCACGCGCCCGCGCGAGATGGTGGGCACGGCGGCACCGGCGGCAGCCTGCGCCGCGCCCGCCTCGAGCGAGCGGGCGTTGAGCGCGTCGGCATGGCGCTCACGAATCGAGGCATGGGCCTCCTGACGGGCGGCGCGGTCGGCAGAATCCGCCGCCGCCACGCGCACGCGGTCGCCGATAACGCCGGCGTTTTCGGGGGCGGCCGTCAACGACTCCTCAAAGGTAATACCCTCGTCGCCAAAGGTAAGCTCCATCGACTCGCGCGCACCGCGGTCGGGGATGGCAAACACGCAGGCATAGCGCTTGCCCACGACCTCCTGGATGCGCGTCATAAAACGGTTGTCCGAGCCTGCGATGGCAGGCTGCTCAATCTTGAGCTCAGCCGTCACCGCACCGCCGGCACGGATGAGGCTCACATAGTTCAGGCGTTGCTGGGAGCCAAAGTCGAGCTGTTGGGCGCGCACGTACAGACCGTCCAGACGGTCAATCCCCGCCTCGCCGGCACGGGCCTCGATATCCTCGTAGGCGCGCAGGCAGTCATCGAACAGCGAGCGCGGCTCGGACAGGACCACAAGCGCTTTGCCGCTCACATGCGCCAACGGGCTCACGGTCTGGCCGTACATCACCGGCAAAAAGCGGTCGAGCTCGGGCGTGACGATGCGCGCGTCCACCATCTCGAGCAGCGCCGCCAGCTTGCTATCGCTCTGGCTGGCGCGATAGAGCGCAACATGCATGTTATGGACGGCCTCGTCGGTGAGCGCCAACTCGCGGCACGGGAAGATCTCGATACTGTCCTCGTTGCCGATAGTTTGGCCCGTGGAGCTCACCATGCGGCGGATGCGGTCGATCTCGTCGCCGAAAAATTCAATGCGCACGGGCGCCTTTTCCTGCGCGGGAAACACCTCGACGGTGTCGCCATGCACGCGGAACAGGCCGGGCGCGTCGGCGGCGCCGGCATTGGTGTAGCCCATGCCCACCAGGCGCTGCGGTACCTCGTCAAAAGGAATCTCCTCACCCACCGCAAAGGTCGTCGACTCCCAGTAACAGCTCTCGACCGGCGGCACACAGCGCAGCAGCGCGCGGGCCGAGGCGACCATGATGCAGTTGTCCCCGCGCACGATGCGCCCGAGCGCCTCGCAGCGCTGGGCCACCACGGCATCGTCGGGCGCCTGCTCGCGCCAAGGGTAGTCCTTGCGCTCGGGAAAGCGGCACACATGCGCCAGACCCACATAGGCAGCCAGGCTGCGCGCGGCGCGATCGGCCGCATCCTCGCCGCTCACGATGTAGACCGTGGGGCGCGGGCGGCGCGCAAATTGGGCGGCGGCCATCAGCGTGCGGCCCGACTGCGACACGGCCAGCGTCACGTCCTCGCCAGAATCGAGCCCGGCCTCGACGGTCTGCAGCGCCTCGGCAGTGTAGAGCTGCGCGGCTATACGGTGAATGAGCATATGGTCCTCCGGCATCGCAACGCCAAAAGCCCGCCGGGGCAGGCTCGGCGGGTCGTACGTCAAATATGTTGCCTGTCATGGTAGCGCATGGAGAGGACTCCGGCTCAAGGGCAAACCCAGCCCCGCAAAAAACGCCAGACGGACGAGCCGCCTGGCGTTATCAGAGTGAGCTATACGCCGAGTCTAATCATAGACGCCCATTTTAAGCAGTGTGAAGGTCGGGGCGCCGTCACCCTTCGCGACGCGGACCGTGCAAGTCTCAGTACGGCCCCTGGATGCGTCCGCTTGAATTGCGGCGATGAACTGATCCTTTGGCAGGCCGTAGGTACTCTCAGGGATGTCGGAAGGAAGTAACGAACCGCCAGCACTGTAGACCTCATAGGTGAGCTCGTAGATGTTGTCGCCAAGGTCAGTCACGCCTGTAACGATGGCACACGGTGGGTTGTAATTTCCCTGGCCGTACTCCTGTTTCAGGTACAAGTACCCACCATGCGCTTCGGCCGAATCAGGAATCACCTGTCCCTCCGGCGTTCTGTCATACGTCATATCGGCATCGGAAAGCGTCAGGCCCGTCAAGCGGTTGAGTTCCCTATTGACCACATCAGTCGCTATACGCTGGAGATTACCGTTGTCATAGTCACCTTTCTCGATTCGATACGGCGCGTTGTCAATAAAATGGCACCAGATAAACTTGACCAGCTTGTATTTCTCGTCATCATAAAGTCCGTCAGTCGAATCGAAAGCACCTGTCTGATACCAGTCCCGATCGAAGTGTTCCTCCGTAAAGTTCGACAGGAACAGGTTCGCCGCGGCATAAGTTGCCTGGTCGTTGAGGTCGACTTTTACGCTGCTGCCCGTCTGCTCGGGCTCATCCGCCTCGTCCTCGTCGGCGGCAGGCTTCTCCTTGGCGCTTCCCTTGTCCTTGTGCTCTGCCGAACCCTCGTCGGACCCAAGTACCGTAATCCGCGATGAATTGCCCTGCCCAAGCGGACCCAGCACGCCGGTCAGTGCCAGTGCAGCGCCAGCGGCAACCAGCACGCCCGCTACACATATGCCGATAATCACCGCCCGCTTATGCGATTTCTTTTGCACGGAAGGCATCCCTGCCGCCGGCATCGGCGCGGGCTCAGCAGGCGCGGCCGCCGGAGAAGCAACACCCATGCGCGCCCCGCAGTTCGTGCAAAAATCGGCTCCGTCGGGCATCTCGGAGCCACACTTGGTGCAAAACATATTCGGGTATCCCCTCACAACAAACAGCATCTGTCGCCATCATATTGAGCCTTCCGGCCCAAATGTGTTGCGCAACATTGGCCACAGCCTTCGGACGCCGGCAAAACGTGCCGGCCCCTACCCCGTCACGCGCACGCTGGGGCAAAGGTCTGCCAGCGGGCACTCGTCGCACTTGGGCTTGCGGGCGTCGCGCAAACTGCACGGCTGCCATCAGCATCCGGTCCGCTCACCCAAAACGCGCATGCCCAACGTCCTCTGCACAAAACAGCCTGAACGGACAGCATCAATTATCAGCTGCCACCTGTGCTACTTTGTAATTATGGCAATTCCTACTTTATAGTTGTGGTAACTTCTAGTTAGCAATTATGGTTGTTTTGCCTTGACAATGTGGCAAATCCCGAAGACCTGCCACGAAACCCGGCAGATACCGACAAACTCGTCACGAAGCTTTCGAACCAAAAGCATGCCTGCGAGCATGCGATGCAAGACACGAAGGGCATTAAAAATGATTGAGCGAACCATGGCCCATAAGCTACGCGACATGTCAGAATGGTTCCCCGTCGTCTCGCTTACGGGGCCACGCCAAAGCGGCAAGTCGACTCTCATCAAGGCCGTCTTTCCTGAATATGAATATCTCAACCTCGAGAACCCGGAAGTCCGTCGCGCCGCACTCGATGACCCCGTCGGCTTTATCAGCAGGCGCCCCGATCATCTAATCATCGACGAAGCCCAATATGCACCGGAGCTGTTCAGCATGATTCAGGTCGCCTCCGACGAGCGCGGAAGGGCCGGCCAGTATGTATTGTCCGGCTCGCAAAACTTTTTGCTCATGCACAACATCCAGCAATCGCTTGCCGGGCGCGTCGGCATGCTCAAGCTCCTACCCCTCTCCTACCAGGAGCTTGGCGATACGCAAATCGCGCTTGACACCTACCTGATTCGCGGGGGATACCCACGCATATACGATGCAGGTATCCCCACCGATGTGTTCTTTCAAAATTACCTTATGACCTACGTGGAACGCGACGCGGGCGGCCTTCTCGACGTGCGCAATCTGAGCTCCTTTAGAAAAATGATCGGACTGTGCGCGGCTTGCGTGGGAGGGCTGCTCAACCTATCAAGACTCGCCGCCGATGTGGGAGTCGCCACGGCGACGATCAACTCGTGGCTTTCGATCCTGCAATCAAGCTATTTGGTGTTCCTGCTTCAGCCTTATGCCGGAAACATGCGCAAGCGGCTTACCAAAGCGCCAAAACTGTACTTCTACGACACGGGGCTTCTTTGCCATCTGCTTGGCATTCACGACGAGCACAGTCTCATGAACCATCCCCTAAGCGGGGAAATTTTCGAAAACCTCGTTGTCTCGGAACGCCAGAAGGCGTATCTCAACAGAGGTATCGAGCCAACGCTCGCCTTTTATCGCGACGACAGCAAACGAGAGATCGACCTCATCGATCTAACAGAGCCGGCTCGCCCTCAGGCGTTCGAAATCAAATCGGGCGCTACCTATCGCGACTCATTCGCTCGACACCTACGCTCCGTTGGTTCCGAACTTGGCATTCCCGCAAAGGACCGAGCCGTCGTATATCACGGCTCCGAGAGCTACGATACCGAGGGCGCATCGGTTGTGCCGGCAGAAGAGTTCTTGCTTCGGGAGTCGTAGCGAGCGTCGCGGGAACCGGCCACGCCTTGATTTGTGCAGCTTGGAGGCACGCAAGGGCGGAGGCGTCACGCCCTTGCAGTCTAGCTCACGCGCACGCTGGGGCACAAATCTGCCAGCGGGCACTCGTCGCACTTGGGTTTGCGGGCGTCGCAGATCTCGCGACCAAAGGTGATCCATTGGTGGTTGACCGACTCCCAATACTCGTGTGGCAAAATCTTGAGCAGATCTTGCTCGGTCTTGAGCGGCTCCTTGGCATGCGTCTTGGGGCTCAGCATCAGGCGGTGCGCGATGCGGTTGACGTGCGTATCCACCGCGATGCCTTCCACGATGCCAAACCCAACGTTGAGTACGATGTTCGCCGTCTTGCGCCCCACGCCCGGCAGCTTTACAAGCTCCTTCATGTCGGCCGGCACCTCGCCGCCGTAGTCGGCAACAATCATCTGCGCAGCCTCCACAGCATGCTTGGCCTTACTCTTATAAAAGCCGAGTGACTTAATGGTGTCCGCCACGTCGGTCACACTTGCCCCCGCCATGGCCTCGGGCGTGGGCCACTGGGCAAACAGTTGGGGCGTCACCTTGTTGACCTGCGCGTCGGTCGTCTGAGCCGAGAGCAGTACCGCGATGAGCAACCTAAAGGGATTCTCGTGGTCCAAAAAGCACTCGACCGGTCCATAGCGGCGGTTGAGGCGCTCGCACACCTCAACGGCGCGCTCGCGTTTGGCGGCATTGGTCTCGCGTGGCATAACGACTCCTCGCTTCAACGGCATAACAAACCTATGGGCACGATTGTCCCACGTATGGGGTCTTTACGCCTCCAAAAATGCGCCGGTCTGGCGGCCCCACAGGCTCGCATACTCGCCGCCCGCCTCGACAAGCTGCGCATGCGTACCGTCCTCGACAATCTCGCCGTCCGCCAGCACCACGATGCGGTCGAGCGCCGCCACGGTGGACAGGCGATGCGCCACCACAATGGAGGTGCGGCCGCACATCAGGTTCTCGAGCGCCTCCTGCACCAGCGCCTCGGACTCGCTATCCAAGGCAGACGTCGCCTCGTCGAGCACCAGAATCGGCGCGTCGGTCAGGATAGCGCGGGCAATGGCCACGCGCTGGCGTTGACCCCCCGAGAGTTTAACGCCGCGCTCGCCCACCATGGTGTCGAAGCCATGGGGCAGGCGGTCGATGAACTCCAGGGCATTGGCCAGGCGCGCGGCCTCGCGGATCTGCTCGTCAGTGGCGCCCGCGCGGCCGTAGGCGATATTCTCGCGAATGGAGCGATGGAACAGCAGCGCCTCCTGCGGCACGTAGGCAACCTGGCGGCGCAGGCTCTGCTGCGTGCAGCGCGAGACGTCTTGGCCGTCCACGAGCACGCGGCCGCCCTGCACGTCGTCCAGGCGCAGCAACAGCTTGGTGAGCGTCGTCTTGCCCGAGCCCGATTTGCCCACCAGGCCCACGCGCTGGCCCGCCGCCACATGGAGCGTCAGGTCGTCAAACACGCTCTCGCCCGCCGCGGCGTCACGGTATGCAAAGCTCAGGTGCTCAAAATCAATCGCGCCCTCGCCCACCTTGAGCTCGGGGGCGTTCTCGTCGTCTGCCACCAGACGCGGCTCGTCCAGCACACGCGTCATCTCGGCCGCATCACCGAGCGCGCGGTTGATGCGCTGCATCATGGAGCTCACGTAGTTCAGACGCATAGTGAGGTTGTACGTATAGGTAAAGATCATGACGAGCGCGCCGGCCGAGATGCCAAACCACGCGTTGCCGCCCGCGACGAACACGCTCACCACGGCCATGGTGATGACGATAAGGCCTGAGGTCGTAAAGTTGCGCTGCATCATGGCGTGCATCGAGACCGTCTCGGCATCGCGCGCGGCACGGTCGGCGGCATCGAACAGGTCGCGCTCAAAGTCCTCGCGCCCGCAAGTCTTGACGGCCAGGATGTTCGTAACCGCGTCGGAAAGCACGCCCGACAGCTTGTTCTGAGCGGCGGACGTCGCGGCCGAAAGCGGCATGATGCGCTTGTACATAAGCCAGACAAACGCAATGTAGATGACCATAATGCCCACCAGGATCACGGTAAATGCGGGCACCACCGGGGCGAGCGCCGCCACCGTGCAGATGATCGAAGTAATGGTGGGAATGAGCGAATACACCGTCACGTCGACCAAGCCCGTGTAGCCACTCATGAAACGGCTCGTCTGGCTCACAAGCGATCCGCCAAATCGGCTGGTGTGGAATGTCATGGATTGATTGGAAAGCGTGTCAAAGCACAGGCGCGCCAGGTGGTAGTTGCCCGCAATCTCGAGCTTGTAGACGGTGTAGTCCTGCAGCTTGGAGAGGATCTGGCCTACCAGATTAACGAGCACGAGCGCCAGAATGTAAGGACCAAAGACCTCAAACACCTGGTCGGCTGCCACGGGGTCGGCCTGGACGCGGTCGACGATGAGGGCCATCACATAGGTGTTGGCAAACGTGAGCAAAAAGATGTAGCCCGCCGACGAGAACACCGAGAGAAAGACGATCAGCGGCTGCGTGCGCGTAACGTCCCAAAAACGCTGCAGCGTGCGGCGCACGGTTGAGCGTTTGAGCGGGCTGGTGCTTCTCTGAGACATGGGCTTCCTTTCGCGTCTGATAGGGCGAAAGGCCATTGTTGCACATTAAAGTGCGCTTTAGGCAAGTGCAATGCGAAAAGCGCCCGCGCCCCGCGTTTACGCCGGCGCGCCGCCGTCCGTTGCGGCTAGTCCTCGTCTTCCTGGCCCGCAAGTAACCCTGCGGACTCCAAGCCCAAAATCTCATCGGCCTCCCGCGCGTCTTCCAGCGCGTCGATATCCTTAAGCTTGCGCTCCATAACATTGGTGCGCGTGGTGATGATGCCCTCGACCGTTTTGCCCGCGGTCTCGATCTGCTGTTGGGCGCGACGCAGTGCTGCCTGGTAACGTGGCAGCTCGGCCTTGACGGCGGAAAGTACGCGCAGCACGTCATCGGTGCGTTTTTGCAACTTAAACGTCTGGTAGCTCATCTGCAGGCTGTTGAGGATGGCGGCCATGGTGCTGGGGCCGGCAACGTTGACGTGATAGTCGCGGCCCAGGGTCTCGATAAGCCCGGGACGGCTGACGACCTCGGCATACAGGCCCTCAAACGGCACGAACAGAATGCCAAAGTTGGTCGTCGCGGGCACGCTCAGGTACTTTTCGCAGATGTCCTTGGCCTCGCGTTTGACCATCGCATCGAGCGTCTTGCGCGCAGCGGCGACGGCCTCCGCGTCGCCCGACTCCTGGGCGTCGAGCAGATGCTCGTACGCATCACCCGGGAATTTGGAGTCGATCGGCAGCAATACGGGATCGCCCTCGTCTACCGGCAGCTTGACGGCAAACTCAACGCGCTCCGAGGCGCCGGGCTTGGTGGCGACGTTTTCCAAATACTGATCGGGCGTGAGAATGTCCGCCAGGATCGCACCCAGCTGCACCTCGCCCAAAATGCCGCGCGCCTTGACGTTGCCCAGCACGCGCTTAAGGTCGCCCACGCCAGTGGCGATAGATTGCATGTCGCCCAACCCCTTGTACACAGCCTCGAGCTGGTCGCTCACCTGCTTAAACGATGCCGACAGACGATCGTTGAGCGTGCGGGAGAGCTTCTCGTCCACCGTCGCGCGCATCTGATCGAGCTGCGCGTTGTTGTCCTTGCGGATGGCGCCCAGCTGGGCATCGACCGTCTCGCGCACCTTGTCCAGGCGATGCTCGATGCCTTCGCGGTTGGCGCCAAGCTGTTGGGCCGTCTCGCGGCGCAGGTCGTCCATGCGGTCGCCGGCCTGCGAGAACTCACGCGCGATGGTCAGGTAGCGTTGCTGCTCCACGGCCGCATCGGTCGCCTGCTGCTGCGCGATGGCGTTTGCCGTGCGGCGGGTTTCTGCCAACGCCACATTAAGGGCGTCGAGTGCATTGTTGGCCTGCTCAAGTGCCGCCAGCGTCTCCGCGCCCTTGTCGCCACGTTCCCGCAGCTCGGCACGAAGACCCTTAAGTTGCAGGGCGCAAGCCACAGCAACCCCCACCGCCACTAAGGCGATTACAACAAGCACAACATCAATAGCAGACATACATTCCGCCCAACAAACCCAATCGATTATCAATCAAAACCGCGATCAATCTTACCCCGCCACACGCACCGGGCGCCCAGCCTCTTCTTGGGCGCTTCTCTCCTCCGCATATTCCATAATGCGGCGCGCTGTCTTCCTGCTCACTTTTGAGTCATCGCCGGCCAAGTATGCGTATACGTTTCCCTTATTCAGATTCAAATCGCGGCAGAGACCGTAGCGCGTTACGCCCGATTCCCCTAGCGCCCCCAATGTTCTTTTTCGCATCAGGGCGTTGATCCTTCTGTCCGCCACTGGCTTTTCCTTCACCGCTCTATACGCACGCCAAACGTTGGCATAACGGTTAGGGAGCTCACTTTTGGCGCATAGAGACGCCATGCCACCCGCTTGATCGTACAAGGACAAAACGCCTCGGTAATCCTCTTCCATCCACGAGCCCTCGGATAAACCCAGAACGTATTCGGCTTTTCCTTGCGCCAAAGCGAGCAAAAACAGAGGCTCCGCCACGCGCGGCGCAACCGTCGTCGCCTGCTCAACCAGTTTTCTAAAACTCAGCGACTGCTGTCCGGATAGCTCCCGGCAATAGCCTTTCAAAAATCCCTCAAAAGTCAGATTCAACCGAGCACCTCCTTTTTGTATTGCCTGTATGCGCAGACCATCTCTTGATAACTCCGCTCCGAAGGCGACGACGCCAGCGCCTCTCCATCGTCGAATATAAGCCGCTCGAGCAGATCCCAATCAAGTCGGTCGATAAATGTTCGACTATGGAGGTCGATGATGTCGTTCGGACGATAGGCATAGAGCTTCATCACCGCCAGATCCTCCAAAGATGGCGTAAAGTACCTGATAAAATGCGCCCCAATCTCCAATGGGATCAGGCGATCTTCGTAATTGAATGGCATCTGGTTGCAATATGCCACTGCCATACCATTCACCTCGGGGTATCGAGCTATGATCTCGCGGAGGCACCTGTCTGCCTCAAACACATCAATGTCATGTGTAACCGCCCGATTCGTCACGTCGTTTAGCATGAAGGCGCTTCCTCCCACCAATACAACGCTCGGCCTATCGTCTCTTGGACCTATTTCCAGCTCCGCCTCTTCGTCAATATCCAAAAGAGTCTGCTCTAAATCCTGCTTATACATAGCAAATCCTAATATTATTCATCTTCAATAATACTATTCAGTCGCACGACAGGACCCACAGGATGCAAGGATTCCACTCGTGGCGATAATCCCTACACCCTAGAAGTCCCAATGCGACAAACGCTAGCTCTCCCAGCCGGCGCGGATGGTTGTTATGACATCGCCCAGGCGCTGGCCGAGGGCTGACAGATGCTGGAGCACTTCACTGGGCGAGGCACCGTTGAGAATGCAGGTGAGCGCATACGAGACCAGGAAAATCGCCGCAAGTCCTAACGGAATGAGCACGATCATCGCTAACGTGCGCAGGCGCTGGCCCACGCGGCGGTGACGCGTACGGCGTTTGTCGAACACAAGCTCCTGCGCATACGAATCTTGTTGTACGGAATAGTTCTCTGGCACCGATCCACCCGCAAGCGAAACCGCGGGCGCGGCATTTTGCGCAGGAGGCTGGACGGCCGCCCCTTGCATTTGCATCTCCATAAGCCGTTGCTGTTGGCGCAACATGCGCTCGGCTTGTTGCTGCGGGGTCTCAAGAAACAGATCCATGCTGGCCTCCAAAATCGGAGCATTCGACGCTTGCGCCCAGCATCCCGCACCGCCAAGGCCACGGCAACGCAATCCGTAGCAATAGCTGCAAAGTTTCTTGCTGACAAAAGCTGTCGAAAACCTCAACAACTCCCCTACCGGCACTTTCTCTGAGCTTTTTTATCGAATGATCTTTTGACCTTCCGCCAGCCCGCCAACTAACCAAAAGCTGACCAAAAGCTTGACGAAAAGTATGGAGACAGGGACCCCACGCAAAAAACGTGCCGCCCCAAAAGAGGCGGCGCGCAAACTTCTTATCTGCTTTTCTGTAGCGAGCACACGACGACTCGAAGCCGGAGCGCAGGGCGGGGAAACCTTTGCCTCGCGCGACCCTGCGAAGCCGTGAGCGAGAGGGAAAGGTTTCCCCGCCCTGCGCTCCGTGGTCGGTGAGGACAGACTACATGCCCGCAAGGCCTCGGGCGGCGGTGGCGCACATAAACGCCAAGGCTAGAATCACGAGCGAGCCCGCGATATCGACCAGCACGCCCATTGCGCGGCGCTCAAACAGCCAGCTCTCGAAATGCGGAGCAACATTGCGCCACACGCGCCACAACAAGATGCCTATGCCGATGACGCCGGGAATATTGAGCAGCAAAATCTCGGAGCACAAGAGGCCGATCAGGTTGCCGGCGGCAAAGCCCGCATCGCCCTCGCAGTACTTGCGATAAATCATGTACAGCATGTACGCCACAAACGGCTGCAGGCACGCAGAGATAAACGTAACCACCATCGAGGGGTCCTGCGAAAAGACATCGGTGAGCTTATCCACGCTCGTGGCGTCCTTCGAGGCCAGGAACAAACCGATGACCACCACGGGCACCACACCCAAGATGACCTCGACCATCGTAAATAGTTTGGCGGTCAGGTCTTCACTCGCCGTATTCAAATGAGGCGCCCACTCAGGATGAGCATGCGCGCCGACCTTCTTGCCCCTATCGGCACGCTCGGCCTTATCGCCCTCAACAACCCGACGCTCAGGATCCTTACGAGTCCCCGCCGCAGCAACCCGAGCCCGAGATTTCTTGCCCATACAAAAACACCCCATCAGGTAGTAGATAAACTAAAAGTCGCTACCCAGTGTACCCCACCCATGAACGGTGCCGTCCCAACCAGCCCCCCATACAAAAACGTGCCGCCCCAATAGGGGCGGCACACAAACTTTTTTATCAGCTTTTCTGTAGCGAGCACGCAACGACCCGAAGCCGGAACGCAGGGCGGGGAAATACCTTTGCCTCGCGCGACCCTGCGGAGCCGTGAGCGAGAGGGAAAGGTATTTCCCCGCCCTGCGTTCCGCAGCAGCCAGCGCCAAGCGCTAGTAGTTCACCACCTGCTCCTCAAAGTACGCCTTCGGGTGGTTACAAACCGGGCACACCTCGGGCGCCTCGGCACCCACATGCAGGTGCCCGCAGTTCAGGCACTTCCACACCTTTACGCCCTCGCGCTCAAATACCTCGCCCGACTCAATGCGCTCGACGAGCTTGTTGTAGCGCTCCTCGTGGGCCTTCTCGACGGCGGCGACACCACGGAACTTCTCGGCGATCTCGACAAAGCCCTCCTCCTCGGCGGTCTTGGCAAACTCGTCATACATCGTGGTCCACTCGTAGTTCTCGCCCGCGGCGGCGTCGCGCAGGTTGTCCAGAGTGCCCGGAACGGCGCCGTCGTGCAGATACTTAAACCACAGTTTGGCGTGCTCGGACTCGTTGCCTGCGGTCTCGGCAAAGATGTTCGAGATTTGAACGTAGCCGTCCTTCTTGGCCTTGGATGCATAGTAGCGATACTTGGTGTGTGCCTGAGACTCACCGGCAAAAGCGGTCTCGAGGTTCTTCTTGGTTTGGGAGTTCTCAAAATCCATAGGTGTACTTCCCTTCAACGCATGCCGCCCGTAGGCTTCGAGCGGCCTCGCCTTTAGGATGCCCTCAAGCCGAGAATTTAAACCTTACAATCCCGTTCTTCAGATTTGAGCGGGCTACACACTCAACCAACGATCGTCCTCGGCTCGGCAAAAGCCCTCGCGCTCCAAGTCGGCTAGAATGCCCGCGATCAAGTCGCACTCGACCGGCCCGCGACCGGCTGCCGTCTCCATCTCGTTAACGCCTGCAACAGCTTCATCAACCGTAATGCCCGCAGGCTGCCCATCGCGCGCCGCCAGCAGCATGCGCACAATGTGGGCGCGCTTTTGGCGACGCGAGCCCTCAAACTTGGACTGACGGCTATAGCCCGCCGACCGCCTGGACGGATTGGGCAACGTCTTTTTTAGATATGCGCCGTAATCTAGCAACGCGTAATACCAAGCGCGCGGCGTGTCGACGTCATCGAGCGGCACGGCAAAGGGCGCGATCTCGTCCGCCGTCGCACCGGGGGCCGCCGGACAGGCGGCTTGGATCAGCGGCACCAGCTCGCGATCGGGAACGGCCGGCACATCGGGAAAGAAGTGATGCAGAAAGACCGTGCGCACGTTGGTCTCCAGATACACACCTGGAAGATCAAACGCAAACGACCGGATACCCTGCGCCGTTGCCGGGCCAATACCAGGCAGAGCGACCAAGTCACGCGTCTCACGCGGAAACTCCCCGTCCCAGTCCTCTACAACGCGCTGGGCGGCATTGTGGAGCGCCAGAGCGCGTCGGTTGTAGCCCATCCCCTGCCAAGCGTCCAAAACATCGGAAGGAGCGGCCTGAGCGAGCGCCTGGACGGTCGGAAAGCGATCGAGCCACGCCGGCATGCGCGTCTCCACGCGCGGCACCTGCGTTTGCTGCAGCATGACCTCAGAAAGCCAAATGATATACGGGTCGCGCGTGCGGCGCCACGGAAGGTCGCGATAACGCAGGACCCCTTCCGAACGAATCATCGAACGAAAGGGGTCCTGAATCATGGCTATGCTCCTTATGCGGCGCTATTCCTCCCGGTAAGCGCACGCGCAGGTGGCGTACTCGGGAAACGCTTCGCGGTCGGCGAACTTGGGATCGACGGCCGGGAACTGGCGGTGAGCGACGATGTCGCCGAGCGAAACGGAATCGAGGTAGTCGCGCATCAACGCCTGAGCTCCGGCCCACAGGGGATGATAGCAGCACGCGCCCATGCGCGCACAGTCACCATCAGGCGCGGTGCAATCGTTCATAACCATAGGACCCTGAACGGCCTCGACGACCTGGCGGATCGTGACATCGTCGGGGCTCACCTTAAGGCGCATGCCGCCATGAACACCACGCAGGCTCTCCACAATGCCGGCCTGGACCAAACCGTGCTGAATCGAGCGGGCAAAAGAATACGGGACATTGACCTCTTCGGCAGCGGTGCGAACAGAAAGCAAACACTCCGGATCCTCGGCAAGCATCGCCAGCATACGAAGGGCGTAATCAGTCTTCCTCGATATGTCCATTTTTTCCCCTTTCAAGGAATACGAACAGCTCGAACGAGCTCCGGGGCCGAGCTTGTGTCGAGACGCTAAATGACCGCCAGGACATCCAAATGGCAAATCAGATATCCACTGAGTGCCGCGCTTGGAGCGAAATGCATCAGATGCGGCGCACAGTGCAATTTAGTATAACCTAACCCCCTGTCTCGTTGAACAGGTGTTGCGCAACAAAGCTGCTGTTTAGACAGATATACTTATTGGATTTTACTTGCGTTCCCGAAGGCGCGGGGATTCTGGGCAAAGACGCATCAGGGCGATCGTTCTATCGAAACAAAGTGTATCAAACGCAAAAAGCCACGTCCGAAGACGTGGCTTTAATTGCGTTGGCGGGAAGTACGGGGCTCGAACCCGCGACCTCCGACGTGACAGGCCGGCGCTCTAACCAAACTGAGCTAACTCCCCAGGCAGTCGTTCGCGTTTGTTTCCGCTCGCGTGCGCTGCGGGGATTAGTATACACAGAAGTCTGTCCGGCGCGCAACAACTTTTTTGAAAAATTTTTTGGGGCCATCCGGGCCTTGATTATCGACTTTATCCGAACACCTCCCACACTCATCCGTACATGTACGGATGAGTGTGGGAACCCGATACCCTGAGGGCCGGGCCGGCCGGCCCCGGGAGATCGGAGGACGGCATGTCCGGAAAGAAGAAA
>UQWS01000013.1 GCA_900544875.1 uncultured Collinsella sp.
CTTGTCGAGCTGATAGCGCGTATCAATCGACGGGTTCATGGTAACGGTCAGAATCATATTGAACTCCTGTTTCCGGGGCACGGCACGCGCGGCCCCAAACATACGATAGCCTTTTAAAGGATCTCGATCTCAAAGCCGCGGGTGACGGTCTCGCCCGGCTTGGCAACCAGGCAGCCACGCTTGTGCTCCAGAATATCGTCCTCGTCGGAGCAGGTGGACAGACCACCCCACGGTTCAACAGCCACAAAGTCGCCCTCGGGCTTGCTCCACACAATCAGGTACGGCATATCGGGGAACGTCAGGCGCACGCCCTTGTCCTCGGTTTTCTTGGTCAGCGTAACCACGCGGCTCTCGAGCACGTCGAAGATGGTCTCCGCGAAGTCGAAGAGTTCGTGGGTAAGCGGCAGGTTCTGGCCGATCATCGGGTTCTTGCTACGGTGCTCGACATCGATCAGGCCTGTGGAGGGAACAGCGGTGCAAAGCTCGGTCGCCTCACGCTGATCGAAACGAAGTTCATAGTCGTCGTAGGACTCGCCCTCGTCGAGCGGGCACTTAAAGCCGGGGTGACCACCCACAAAGAATGGCATATCCTCGATGCCCTCATTGGTCACCTCGTACGACACGGCCACCTTTTCCGAATCGATCGTGTAACGAGCAACGATCTTAAACGGATACGGGTACTGCTCGAGCAACTCGGCATGGTCGGCAGAGCTTAGGCTCAGCGCAACCATGTTGTCACTCTGCTTCTCGAGCTTCCACTCCTGCTTGCGGGCAAAACCATGGCGGGCGAGCTTGACCTCGCGACCACCCATAGTCATCGCGCGACCGTCACGAAGGCCGCCGCAGATCGGGAAGCAAATGGGTGCCTGGCCCGACCAGACCGAAGGATCACCCTGCCACAGGTACTCACGGCCGTTGGCCGCAATAGAAGTGAACGACCCGCCCGCCGTGCTCAGTGCTACGCGGATAGAACCGTTATCAAGAACAAACTCCATAGGAGCCTTCCCTTTCTTACGACAGCCCGCCAAGTCAATAGGGCTGATAGAAAACCGGCCCGCGCCCCCTCACAGAAACGCGAGCCGTCAACGGATTAGTTAATTACGCCGGATACCCGCTAGTCATGGTATTCGCCGCGGTCCCACTTCTCGAGGAACTCGTCAAAGAAGTGCGGGTCGGCCTGAGCCTCGGCGTCGGCCTTATTGCAGGCATCGATCTTGGCAATCAGGGCATCGTGCTCGGGGGTCTTCTCGTAGGGCTCCTCCAGGAAGGCAAGCATGATGTCGGCCATCAGGAACTCGCCGGTGATCTTGCCGCCAAAGCCCACGATGTTGGCGTTGAGCTCGCGACGGGCATACAGGGCAGAGGTCATGTCGCGAACCAGAGCGCAGCGGGCGCCGGGAACCTTGTTGACGGCGTTGGTGATGCCGATGCCGGTGCCGCACAGGGCCACGCCAAAGTCGGCCTTGCCGCTGGCAACGGCCTCGCCCACGGCCTTACCGTAGATGGGATAGTGCGTACGGGTGTGGCTGTAGGTGCCGCAGTCGAGCACCTTGTAGCCAGCCTGCTCCAGGCGGTCGGCCAGATAGATCTTCTCGTCCGTAACGATATGGTCGCAACCGATTGCGATGGTCTTCTTCATCAGAACGTCCTTTCGTCTGAATTCACAAGTTGAGGTAGAAGTTCGAGTTCTCGGTGGCTCTCGTTAGGCCATCTTGTTGAGCATGTCGACACGGATCTGGTGACGGCCGCCGGCGTACTGGGCACGCAGGAACTCGCGGGCGATCTTCTTGGCGACCTCGGTGCCCACAACGCCCGGGCCCATGGTGACCATGCGCGAGCCGTTGTGCTCGCGGGTCATGTAAGCGGAACGCTCATCGGAAATGTTGGCGACAACCATGCCCTTGATCTTAACGGCGGCCATATAGGAGCCGACGCCGTACTCATCGAATGCGAAGCCCTGGGAATCCTTGTGCTCCAGCAGGTCCTTGGCAACGGCGGTCGCGGAATCGACAAAGTCCGCGGCAGGGGTCTCGGAATAGTCGACGACCTCGTGACCGTCGGCGATGAGCATCTCCTTGATGGACTCCTTCATCGACATACCGTCGGCATCGGAAGCGATTACAACCCTCATGACATCCTCCTTGAGAGATACGCTAGCGCGTAGTTTCTGTTTGGAAGTGTTGAATCGCGTTCAGGTCCGGGCATCTGAATGTGCGGTTCTTCACTGTTCATGTTTATTTGAACACATTCGAACAGTAACTGCAACAACTATTTGTTTATCTTTGTTCTTTTTTGAACAAGTACCGTTTACGGATAATTGCTGACCGCTTGCGCCTGACGCGAACGTAGCGACCACGCGTTCAACAAACAAAAGGGCGGCCGAGAACGTGTCTCGGCCGCCCTTCAGCGGTATCTCCCGGCATATACAGCTGTTTTAGCTATTCGAACTGCCCGCCCTTTTTGGCGTGCTTGGACGGAGCGCTCAGAAAGCGGCCCGTCAAATAGTTCGCTGGACCGGAGATATCAATCCCCAGCAGCACGTGCCCCAGCCACAAAAACGCCGCGAGCACCAGCAATGGAATCACGCACGAGGTCACGATCATCACGATGACGCCTTCGATGAGATCGGTCACTTGCTGCACGATCTCGTCGGTCATCTGCTTGGCGCCGCTGGTCACCGACGTGACGAGACCCGAGGCACCGTCGGCAAGCTGCTCAAGCACGCTCTTGGACTCTGTGGACTCGGTCTTTTTCTTGCCTGCTTTGGAGCTGTCGCTATCTGCCGCACCCGCAGCGTCGGCCGCCTTTTGCTCGGCCGCCTCGATGCTAACGCGATACGTTTCGTCGACCTTCTGCGACACCCATACGCTTGCAGGCACCAACGCCATGCCAATTATGGCGACCACCAGCACACGCGTTGCCACGCGGCGCAAGACGGCGCTGGTGCTCCAGCGTCCGTGAATACCAAGCGACACCGCAAAGAGCACCAGCGCAAACGGAATCAGGATACCCAGACCAACCGACCACAAAATGGTCAGCAGGTATTTCTCGAGGTAGAGCACGGCAAGTACGATGCCCAAGTTTCCCGAAAGCTGTGCGAGCTGCTCGGCAACCGGCGTTCCCGTATCGCCCGGCAGCGCGGTGATACCCGCAGATAGGGCGACGCACGAGGTCGTGAGCGCCAAAACATTGCCCTTCTTTTGATCGATGACCTCGATGGTGGAGTCCCAGGTCTTGGTATCGGCAAAATGCGGACGAGCTACAAAGCCCGACAGCAGCGCCAGTACCAAAAGCGCAACGATAAAGCCAATCTGCAGTTTTTTGTTTGCGCACACGACATCGGACAGGCTGGGCTGCAGCTCGGTTACCGTCGTATGCTCGGTTATCTGGACAGGACGCCCATGAGCCATCTCGTTCGCGCCTCTCTTTTGAATCGATCCGTTGTCCGGCATTTGGATACCTCCTCATTCCGGCCTGTATTGCGGATGGAAGTATACCCACCCAGCGAAAAACCGAACGGGAGGGCGTGCAGAAGCTCCATAACGCTGCTAGTCGAATAGTGCCATTTCAAAACTATGCCGGTTTACTACGATAAAACCGATAGGACCGACCACATTTGCTATTAGTAGAAAATGACAAGCGTTCTACCTGCGGCTTTGATAACGCTGTTCTTTCCATAGTTGAAAGAATGCGATTCATCGTAGTAAACCGGCATAGTTTTGTAACCGACAGGCCGATTCGGCACCGCAGCAAACCCAATTACTCGTTTTCTTCCGTCCTCAAAGGATCAAATGCATGGCAGGAGTGTCCCAAACTGCCGGCAGATAAGGAACGTCCCCAAGTGCCGGGTAAACAGAAAAAGCCCTGTCGCGGGTTTGCGGCAGAGCTTTTGGAAGGGGACTTGGTTGTAAGGACTCGTTAGGCGAGCTTGGCCTCGAGCGCAGCGATGCGCTTGTAGGCGTCGATGGTAAAGCGGGTCTGCTTCTCCAGAATCATGGTGGTCATGAGAGTGTCCTGAGCGTGAGCCATGATGAAGGTCATCTCCATCTCGCCACCGCCGGCCTCCTGCGAAAGCAGCTTGGTCTGCGTGTCGTGGGCACCGATGAGCGCATCGCTGGCATCCTTGTGCAGCTGCTCGGCCTTCTCAAAGTCACCCTCGCGAGCAGCATCGAGCGCTGCAAGCAGATCGGTCTGGGCGTCACCTGCGTATGCGACGATCTCGAATCCAACCATCGAGATTTCTTCTTTGGTTGCCATATTGCGTTCCTTTCACATATGAACCAATGGAGAGCATCGCGTCCGGGCATACGCGCTGCGTTCTGTATGGCAGAAACAATAACATTCAAACAAAAAAGAACAGCGCAAAACGTAATTTCGAGCTATGAACGGTCACTTTTCGCCCGTGAACGGTTTTTAAACCAATCTGAACAATATCGAACACAATTAGCGGCAACCCAAACAGGGCCGCACCCTAACGCAAATCGCGCACCGTATCGCCCTCTACGAGCACACCGGGAATCAGCATGTGCTCCACGCCAGACGCACCCCCATCGGCGCCGGCAATCTTGTCGACCGCCCACATGCCGACGCGCTTGTTGTCAAAGCGCACCGTGGTCAGGCGACGGTCGGGCACGATATCGCCCAGGCTGTCATCAACACCCACCACGCTCACGTCCTTGGGCACACGCCTTCCGCACGACTCGAGCCCGCGAATGCAGCCGTAGGCCATGGCATCGTTGGAAGCATAAATGGCCGTACAGGTCGGATCTTCCGCCAGAGCCTGACCGGCAGCATATCCGCTCTGTGCCGTCCAATCCCCACGGACGAGTCGCGGCGGTTCAATACCATGCGCGCGCAATGTCTCGCGCCAGCCCTCCTCGCGCCGCATGCCCGAAAGCGAGCGCTCGGGACACGAGATAAAGTGCACGGTTTTGTGCCCCCGCCCCAGCAAGTACTCGACCACCTGGCGCGAGCAATCGAACTGGTCGTTATCGACCGTTGAACAGAGCGGGTGCTCCAGCATCGTAACGAGCACCGTCTGCATGCCGGGCAGCGGCTCGAAGGTGCCAAAGTCCGCCGGCATGCGATTCATGATCACGACCATGCCGTCTACCGGCAGCGCGCTCATACGCGACGATGCGCTCTCGAGGGTATAGGGATGTCCATCTACTTTAGTGAGGGTGATGGCATAGCCATGTTTGTCGGCCGCGGCAGCAAAGCCCTCCATACGGTCGAGGTTGCCGGTACCGGTAATGTTGAACATGGCGACGCCAACGGTCTTAAACTTGCCACGGCGCAACGATCGACCGGCAAAATTGGGACGATACCCCAGCTCGCGCATGGCGGCACGCACGCGCTCCTTGGTCTCGGGGCGCACGCTGGGCGAATCGTGCACGGTGCGCGAGACCGTCTGCTCCGAGACGCCCGCGAGGCGCGCCACGTCTTTGACGGATACCGATTTTTTAACAGCGGCCATAGGTCGATCTTTCTATGTCAACGATGCCATTGGTGGCACCTTGCGCAGTCAAATGAAACGTCTTCAAGTATATCTAACGCCTCCCCCACCATACGCTCACCACCCAAAACCTACCGTTCACCGACATTTTTGCTTCCCCGAACGGCTTTTGTCGCCCAAATGTTAACGTTGCCATTGTGCAAACACAGAGCCACCGGGCGGCTCAAACGTTTACGCGTAAGGAATCGACGGTTCGCAGGCACAGGAACCACCGGTTCGCGTCTTTTTTTGTGTCACAAAATGGCAACGTCAACATTTTGGCAACCGAACGTCAAAAGCTACCATCGTTGCTAACCCACCGACTCTTAGGAGCTTTGCATGGAGCAACTCATCGCCACTATCGAAAAGGGCCAGCCCTTTTTCAACGCGATCGCCCGCAACAAGTACCTCAAGGCGATCCGCGACGGTTTTATCTCCGTCATCCCCATCATCATCTTCTCGTCCATCTTCTGCCTCGTAGCCTCGGTCCCCAACATCTGGGGTTTCTACTGGCCCGATGACATCAACAACGCCCTGTGGAAGTGCTACAACTACTCCATGGGCATCCTGGCAATCGCCTGTGCCGCCACCACCGCCAAGCACTTCGCCGACGCTCAGAACCGCGACCTGCCCAAGAACAACCAGATCAACTTTATCTCATGCATGTGCGCGGCCATCATCGGCTTCTTGCTCCTTTCGAGCGACACCATCGCCACGGACGCCGCCAGCGGCTTCAACACCACCTACCTTGGTTCCAAGGGCCTGCTGACTGCCTTCATCGCTGCGTTTGTGACCGGCATCATCTACAAGTTCTTTATCAAGCGCAACATCACCGTCAAGATGCCCGAGCAGGTTCCGCCCAACATCTCGCAGACCTTTAAGGACATCATCCCCTTCTCCGTCTGCATCACCGTCTTTTGGGTCTTTGACATCGTCTTCCGCGCTGCCTTTGGCTTCTGCTTTGCCCAGGGCGTCATCCAGGTGTTCCAGCCCCTGTTCACCGCTGCCGACGGCTATATCGGTCTCGCTGTGATCTACGGCGCCATGAGCCTGTTCTGGTTCGTCGGCGTCCACGGCCCCTCGATCGTCGAGCCCGCCATCGCCGCCGCCCTCGTTGCCAACATGACCGACAACCTGGCTGCATTCCAGGCCGGCGAGCACGCCTCCGCCGTTCTGACGCAGGGCGCCCAGTACTTCGTCGTCTGCATGGGCGGCACCGGCGCCACGCTCGTCTTGGTCTTTATGTTCTGCTTCCTGGCCAAGTCCCAGGAGATGCGCGCCGTCGGTAAGGCCGCCATCGTCCCCGTGTGCTTTGCCGTTAACGAGCCGCTGCTGTTCGCCGCACCCATCGTGCTCAACCCCGTCTTCTTTGTCCCGTTTGTCTTTGCCCCGATCGCCAACATCTGGATCCTCAAGATCTTTATCGACTTTTTGGGCATGAACGGCTTTATGTACACCCTGCCCTGGACTGTCCCCGGCCCCATTGGCACCATCATGGGCTTGGGCTTCCAGCCGCTCGCCTTTGTGATGCTCGCCCTTATCCTGGTCGTCGACTTTGTTCTGTACTATCCGTTCTTCCGTGCCTACGACGCCCAGAAGTGCGCCGAGGAGGCCGAGATCTCCCAGGAGGAGCTCGCCGCCAAGAACGCCGAGAAGGCCGCCAAGCTCAACGATGCCTTCCAGGGCAAGGCTGACGCCAAGAGCGTTGCCGCCGGCGCCGCTGCCGAGGCCGTGAAGTCCGATGCCCCCGCCGTTCCCGCAGCGCCCGCTGCCGAGGCAACGACCGCCAGCGACCTCAACGGCAAGCGCGTGCTCGTGCTCTGCCAGGGCGGCGGAACCTCGGGCTTGCTCGCCAACGCGCTGGCCAAGGCCGCCAAGGAGCGCGGTATTAACCTCGAGACCGCTGCCGAGGCCTATGGCAACCACGTGGACATGCTCCCCGACTTCGATCTGGTCGTCCTGGCCCCGCAAGCCGCCAGCTACCTGGCCGACCTGCAGAAAGACTGCGAGCGCGTGGGCAACAAGTGCGTCGCCTGCCGCGGTAAGCAGTACATCGAGCTCTCCCAGAACGGCGATAAGTCTCTCGCCTTCGTCTCCGAGCAGCTTTCGAAGTAAGTAACGCTCAGGGCCAGCCGACCATCCAAGACCGGCTGGCCCTTCGATTTAGACGATTGGATCATCATGTCCGTTAACCCTGCTAGCGTCACTAACCCGCCCGCGCAGTTTCCCGAGGGCTTTGTCTTTGGCGGCGCCACTGCTGCCTACCAGGTAGAGGGCGAGACCCGCACTCACGGTAAGGGCAAGGTTGCCTGGGACGACTTCCTGGAGGCCCAGGGGCGCTTTTCCCCCGATCCCGCTTCGGACTTCTACAACCAGTACCCCGTCGACCTGAAGCTGTGCGAGGAGTTCGGCATCAACGGCATCCGCCTCTCCATCGCCTGGAGCCGCATCTTCCCCAACGGCACCGGTGAGATTAACCCCGAGGGCGTCCAGTTCTATCACGACCTTTTCGCCGAATGTCACAAGCACCACGTTGAGCCGTTTGTCACGCTGCATCACTTCGATACGCCGCTGTCCCTCTTTGAGAAGGGCGACTTCCTCAACCGCGAGACCATCGACGCCTTTGTGGACTTTGCCACCTTCTGCTTTAAGGAGTACGCCGACCAGGTGACCTACTGGTTCACCTTTAATGAGATCTGGGCCGATGCCTCCAACACCTACATCGAGGGCACTTTCCCCGGTGGCGTCAAGGCACATCTTGCCGAAGCCTTCCAGTGCGAGCACAACATGATGCTCGCCCACGCCAAGGCCGTGCTGGCCTTCCACAACGGCGGCTTTAAGGGCAAGATCGGGGTCATTCAGTCGCTGGAGTTTAAGTATCCGCTCAACGAGAACGACCCCGCCGACATCAAAGCCGCTAATAACGAGCACGTGTTGCAGAACCAGTTCTTGCTCGACGCCACTTTCCGCGGCGACTACGCGCCTGACACCTTGGAGTGCGCCAACCGCCTGGCTGCCGTCTCGGGCGGCACCATCGAGATTCTGGACGAGGACCTCGAGATTATGCGCGAGGCCGCGCTCTACAACGACTACCTGGGCGTTAACAACTATCAGTGCCGTTTTTTGAAGGCTTACGATGGCGAGAACGACCTGCACCACAACGGTACGGGCGAGAAGGGCACCGGCCGCTGGCGCGTTAAGGGTATTGGCGAGCATGTAAACAAGCCTGGCATCCCCACCACCGACTGGGACTGGATCATCTATCCCGAGGGCCTGTTCGATCTGCTCGTCTACATTAAGCAGCGCTACCCCAACTATAAGCAGATCTTCATTACAGAAAACGGCATGGGCTACAAGGATCCCTACAAAGACGGCTTTGTGGACGACCAGCCGCGCATCGACTACATCGAGCAGCACCTGCGTTGGCTGCTCAAGGCTATGGAGGTGGGCGTCAACGTGGGCGGCTACTTCCTGTGGAGCCTGCAGGACCAGTTCTCCTGGACCAACGGATACAACAAGCGCTATGGCTTCTTCTACGTTGACTTTGAAACCCAGAAGCGCACGCCCAAGGCAAGCGCCTACTGGTACAAGCACGTAGCGCAGACCCGTCGTCTGGACTAGCGGCTTGCGGGGTTACCCGCCCACATAACCTGTCCCCATTTCTCAGCCGGGGGTGGCACGTCACACGGCGCGCCGCCCCCGGTCTTTTTGGGCGGTTCGGGGTCCGTTTGTCTCAATCTGTAACATCTAGCCGAGTTTTTGGGTCCTAGCTGTTACAGATTGAGACGAACAGGATTGCTCTTTCCGAAGAATCTAAATCTGTAACACGTAGCCCGCTTTTGACCGTCTACCTGTTACAAATCGAGACAAACGGAGTAGGACCTAACCCCGTATGTCCCTAACAGTCGAGCGTTCGACCAGCGTACTCGGCACATGAATCGCCTCGATAGACGAGCTCTCTCCAATCGCCGCCTCAAACGCAAGCTTACCGACACCGCGCAAATCAAATCGCAGCGTCGTCAGTCGATTGTGAGGAACAAGTCCCTCGAGTGCGTCGTCGATACCAACCACGCTCACGTCGTCGGGCACGGACAGGCCCGCGTTCTCGAGCGCGGCGATAACGCCCAGCGCCATCTGGTCATTTGCCGCAAGCACGGCAGTCGGCGCCTGCGACCCGCCGGCAAGCACCTCGGCCGCAATCCGCTCGCCCATGGCGTACCCACTGTCCGCACTCCAATCGCCACGCAGCATCGGAGCGGCATCGACATGAGCACGACCCAGCGTATCGCGCCAACCGGCCTCACGAAAACGCGAGGAAATCGAGTTTTCCGGACCCGCCACAAACCGCATATTCGAGTGACCATGTTCCAGCAGATAATTGGTCAACAGCTCGCACGAACCATACTGGTCGGAGTCGATCGTCGTGCAGCGCGGATGCGCATACATGGACAGGATGACCGTTCGCACTCCCGGCTGGGGAACAAACTCCTCAAAATCGGGAGCCATGCGGTTCATGTTGAGAATCATGCCGTCGACGGGTCGCTCGACCATGCGGCGCGAGGCATCGGCAAGTGTATAGGGCTTGTCGCCGCCCATCTCGATCATAGTGACGGCAAAATCGTGCTCGCGCGCCGCTTGCATGATACCCTCGAGCGTCGCCAGGTTACCGACACGTGTGATGTTGTACATGCACAGGCCAATAGAACGATACGACCCGCCGCGCAACGCCGCTCCAGCAAAATTGGGACGAAAGCCCAGCTCTTCCATGGCGGCCAGCACACGCTTGCGCGTCTTTTCCGTCACGTTGGGCATACCGTTGACCACGCGAGACACAGTCTGGCGGCTCACGCCAGCGAGCGCCGCAACCTCTGCCGCGCTCGCCGAATGACCATTCCTTGTCTGCTGAGCCATGCCTTCCACGCTAACCTGCTTCCCAACTATTCCCCGCGCCCATGGCGCATCGTACATACATCGATAACGTGCTCATGATACCCGAGCCATATACCACAACATGAAAACTTCTGTCAATCAAAACCGCTTACCGAACAAATACAACCGTTCGCAGCTGTTTGAAGTTGTTTTGTTTCTATACATCCCAGCCGGATGTTAACGTGCTCATTGTCAAATGTTCACGTGCTCATTTTGGTTCTAATCATTTTAAGATAGTGTTTATCGGGCTTTTTCACCGCTGAACGCTAACCAGGGAGCCTCCTGAGCGCAAACGCACAATATCGAACAGCGAGACGAGAGGGTGTATGCATATGTCTTTGCTAAACCGCGTACAGCAGCTGCCGAAGGGCTTTGTTTGGGGCGCCGCAACCGCCGCGTACCAAACGGAAGGTTCCACGAAGGTGGCAGGCAAGGGTAAGACCATGTGGGACGATTACCTTGTCGCCCAGGGTCGCTTTTTGCCCGACCCGGCCAGTGATTTCTACAACCGCTACGAGGAGGATATCCGCCTTTCTGCCGAGCATGGACTCAACGCCATCCGTGTGTCCATCGCCTGGACCCGCATCTTCCCCAACGGCGACGATGCCGAGCCCCTCGCCGAGGGCGTTAAGCACTACCACGAGCTGTTCGCCTGCTGCAAAAAGTATGGCGTCGAGCCCTATGTGTCCCTGCATCACTTTGACTCCCCCGCCGCCCTGTTCAACCAGGGCGACTGGCTCAACCGCAAGACCGTCGACGCCTATGTGCGCTATGCCGAGTTCTGCTTCCGCGAGTTCCGCGAGGTCAAGAATTGGTTCACCATCAACGAGCTCATCAGCCTCTCGCACTCCCAATACATCCAAGGCAACTTCCCGCCCAACCATCACTTTGATGTGACGAGCGGCATCCAGAGCCAGCACAACGAGCTCGTTGCCCACGCCCGCGCCGTCAACCTGTATAAGGATCTTGACGAGACCGAGCACCTGGGCGGACGCATTGGCATGGTCAACGTCCTGACGCCGGCATATCCTGCCACAGACTCGCCCGCCGACCAGCACGCCGCCGACCTGTACAACGCCTTCTACACCGACTTCATCATGGACGGCGCCTTCCTGGGTCACTACTCCGCGCGCACCCTCTCACTCATCAACGAGATTCTGCGTGCCAACAACGCCACGCTTACGGTTGAGGACAGCGACATGGAGGAGCTCGCCAAGGCGGCGCCCCGCAACGATATGTTCGGCCTCAACTACTATCAGTCGGCGTTTATCGCCGCCTACGATGGCGAGTCCACCAACAGCTTTAACGGCACCGGAGACAAGGGCACCTCGTGCTTTAAGTTTAAGGGCGTCGGGCAGCAGGTCGATATGCCGGGTATCCCCACCACCGACTGGGATTGGCTCATCTACCCGCAAGGCCTCTACGACACGCTCAAGCACATCAGCGCCACCTATCCCAACCTCCCCGTCATCTATATCACCGAAAACGGCCTGGGCCACAAGGACCCCGAGCCCGACGCAAACGGCATCGTCGCCGATCCCGAGCGCATCGACTTTGTCGACCAGCACATGGAGAAGGTGCTCCGGGCGCGCGCCGAGGGCGTCGACGTCCAGGGCTACTTTATCTGGAGCCTGCAGGACCAGTTCTCGTGGGCCAACGGCTATAACAAGCGCTACGGCCTGTTCTACATCGACTTCGACACGCAAAAACGCTACATCAAGCAGTCGGCACTCTGGTACAAGGAGCTCGCCGACACTATGGCGGACGCGCAGTAGCGCATCGCCTCGCTTTCCCCCGAGAGGGGAGCGGCCCTATGCGATACAAACCCAGCCGCTCCCCTCTCTCCCCCTGGGACCGACCCCGCCTGCACCCGGGCTTTTAGCAAGCGGGAGACCATATAGGTTTTCAACGTCCATGCCATTAAGATTTCATGCAAAGAGGAGCGTGAACTATGGAATCGATCGTTAAGTTCTTGGAGAAAGGTCAGCCGTACTTCGACAAGGTCTCTAAGAACATCTACCTTCAGGCCATTAAAGACGGCTTTTTGGCAGCAATGCCCATCATCCTGTCTTCTTCTGTCTTCCTGCTTATTTCGACCCTGCCGGGCGTTGTCGCCACGGTCGGCGGCTTTACGCTGCCCGACTGGTGGAACGTCGACGTCGTGAACTTCTGCAACAAGGTTTACAACTTCACGATGGGCGTCGTGGGCATCATGGTCGCCGGCACCACCGCAAGCGCGCTGACCGGCTCCAAGAACCGCCGCATGCCTGCCGGCAAGGCCATCAACGCCACGAGCACCATGGTCGCCGCCATGTGCGCTATGCTCATCTTGGCCGTTACCCAGACGAGTGCCAAGATCGACGGCGCCGATGTCTCGGTGTTCTTTACCGACAACATGGGCACCAAGGGCCTACTGAGCTCCTTTGTCGCCGCATTTGCCACGGTCAACATCTATGCCTTCTGCATTAAGCGAGACATCACCATCAAGCTGCCCAAAGAAGTCCCCGGCGCCATCGCCCAGAACTTCCGCGACATCTTCGCCTTCAGCTTCTCCATCCTGTTTGTCGCCGTCATCGACGTTATCTGCCGCACCTGCTTGGCCGTCCCGTTTGCCAACGTCATCTCCACGCTGGTGAGCCCGCTGTTCGCCGCTGCCGATTCCTACGCCGGCCTCGCCCTCATCTGGTTCATGATCCCGCTGTTCTGGTTCATGGGCATCCACGGCCCCTCGGTCGTTAAGCCTGCCCTCAACGCCGCGCTGTTTGGCAACATCACCACCAACCTCGCCACGCTGCAGGCCGGCGGTCACCCCGCCCTCGCCCTGACCGAGAACTTCGGTAACTACATCGGCGAACTCGGCGGCACCGGCGCCACGTTCATTGTCCCGATCATCTTCCTGCTCTTTATGCGCTCCAAGCAGCTCAAGGCCGTCGGCAAAGCCTCTGTCGTACCCGTGATGTTCGCCGTCAACGAGCCGCTGCTGTTCGCCGCGCCCATCATCCTCAACCCGTACTTCCTGATCCCGTTCCTGTTTGCCCCCGTGGCCAACGTCCTCATTGGTAAGTTCTTCATCGACTTTTTGGGCATGAACGGTTTTATCTATGCCATGCCGTGGGCACTCCCCGGACCGATCGGCACCTTCATCGACACCAACTTCCAGCCGATCTCTCTGGTCCTGGTTGTCGTCCTGCTGGTCGTTGACTTCTTGATCTACTACCCGTTCTGCAAGGCCTACGACAACGTCCTGTGCAAGCAGGAGGCCGAGACCCTGGCCGAAGAAGAGGCCGAGGAGACCAAGGCCGTCAAGACCGCTGCCGCCCCCGCCGTTGAGGCTCCTATTGTCGAGACCGCTTCTGCCACCGAGGCCTCCGCAGCTCCGTCCGCCCTTAAGGGCAAGGATCTGAGGGTTCTGGTTCTGTGCGCTGGCGCCGGCACCTCTGCACTGCTCGCCAACGCGCTTAAGGAAGGCGCCGACGAGCTGGGCATCGACATTACCGCCAACGCCGGTGCCTACGGCAGCCACTACGCCATCATGGACCAGTACAACGTCATCGTCCTGGCTCCGCAGGTTCGCACCTATTACAACGAGATGAAGGCCGACACCGACCGCCTGGGCATCACGCTGCTGTCGCCCAAGGGCAAACAGTACATCGACCTCACTAAGGATCCCAAGGGTGCCGTCGCCTGGATCGAGGAAAACCTCGAGGCATAAGACGCTGACACCACCTGCCGCTCGCAGACAATAAATGGCCCGTGCATCGATGTGTGATGCGCGGGCCATTTTGTTTAGACCGCACCCGTCCTCCTGTTCATCTCAATCTGTAACATCTAGCCGAGTTTTTCGGTCCAAGCTGTTACAGATTTAGACGAACGGGCGGCCCGGGCCGAACAATCTCGATTTGTAACATGTAGACCACTTTTGACCGTCTAGTTGTTACAGATCGAGACAAACGGAATAAGCTGGACCGAATTGTCTAAATCTGTAACATCTAGCTGAGATTTTCGGCCCTACCTATTACAGATTTAGACGAACAGGCCGAGCACGTCTACGCCCGCAGGTCTTTCACGCTGGAACGCTCGACCAACACGCCCGAGACGAGCGTACGGCTTCTGGAACTCGGGGCTTCCAAACCCGCAACGACCTCGTTAAGCGCACGGACGCCCAGCTCGCGGTGGCGAAACTTCACCGACGTCAGAATCGAGTTGGGAATCGTCTTGTAGAGCTCATCGTCGAAGCCGATCACGGACACGTCGTCGGGCACACTGAGCCCTTTGTCACGTAGAGCCACCATCACGCCGTTTGCCATGCAGTCGTTAGCAGCGAGGACCGCCGTGCAATCGGGTTTATCGGCAAGCACAAGGCCCGCGGCATAGCCGCTATCCGCATTCCAATCGCCTTGCAGAGGCTCGGGCGGCTCAATGCCACGCGCCTCGAGTGCCGCACGCCAACCTTTCATACGACACTGGCTCGACAGCGACTCTTTCTTACCAGAGACGAAGTACACGTTCTTGTGCCCGCGATTTAAGAAGTACTCGCACGCCATGCGCGCGCCACCCTCTTGATCGTCACTGACGGTAGAGCAGGTAGGATGCTCCATCGGCGTGATAATCACCGTCTTGAGGTCCTTCGGTGCCTCAAAGGTATCAAAGTCATCGACCATCTGACGTAGGTTGAAGATCATGCCATCAACAGGCAGCTGCGACATCCTGCGCGCTGCGTCGGCAAGGGTCATCTTCTCCCCTGCCCGCTTTTTGATCATCGTGAGCGCAAAGCCGCGTTCTTCGGCGGCATCGGCGATACCGTCAATCATGTCCACGGCGCCGCCCGACAAGTGGAACATCACCACGCCGATGCACCCGTAACGGCCCAACTTGAGTGAACGCGCGGCAAAGTTGGCTCGAAACCCGAGCGCCTCCATTGCCGAATGGACCTTATCGCGTGTCGACTCTCGCACGCTATCGGGCTCGTTGATCACGCGCGACACCGTCTTGAGAGAAACGCCCGCGGCAACTGCCACATCATTCATTGAGACATTTTTCTTGTCCATCGTTGCCACTACTTCTCCAGTCGGTTTTGCATCGCTTGTTTTTTTGCGTTCTAGCATACACTACCTGCCCGACTGACAAATCAGCCGTTTATCGGACAATATCGACCGTTCACCCGTAAATCCTTGTTGCTCTTCCAAAAATGTCTTACGTTGTCATTAACGAAATGACAACGTTGTCATTTCGCAATGCCTTCCTTAAGCAGGAAGGTTTCCGGGCAGTCCTGACCATCCATCGACGACCAGTTCCATCCACATGCGTCGCGCATTAAGTAGCAAAGGAGCTCTATGGACGCCATCGTAAAGATGCTCGAAAAGCATCAACCGTTCTTTGAGAAGATCTCGAGGAACATCTACCTCCAGGCCATTAAGGACGGATTCCTTGGGTGCATGCCCATCGTCCTCACCTCTTCGATCTTCCTGCTGATCGCCACCCTTCCCGGCGTAGTCGGCATCACGCTGCCCCAGCCGCTTATCGACTGGTGCAACAAGCTGTACAACTTCACCATGGGCGTTATGGGCATCATGGTTGCTGGCACCACTGCCAAGAACTTCACGGCTTCCATGAACCGTCGCATGCCCGCCGGCAAAGTGCTCAACGACGGTTCCACCATGGTGGCCGCCCAGTGCAGCATGCTGCTGCTCGCAGTCACGCAGTTCACCACCAAGTTCAACGGCTCCGAACTTTCGGTCTTCGATTGCACCAGCATGGGCACGCGCGGTCTGTTCTCGGCCTATATCGCCGCGTTCATCACCGTGTGGGTCTACAAATTCTGCGTCTCGCGCGATCTGACCATTAAGCTGCCCAAGGAGGTCCCGGGCGCCATCGCTCAGAACTTCCGCGACATTATCCCCTTTGGCGGCGCCGTCATCATCTGCGGCATCATCGATGTCGTCGTGCGCAACCTCATGGGCGTTCCGTTCTCCGAGCTGCTTATCAAACTGCTCTCCCCGCTCTTTACCGCTGCAGAAACCTATCCTGGCCTTATCCTTATCCAGGCAGCCACCGCGTTCTTCTGGTTCATCGGCGTCCACGGCCCCTCGATCGTCCAGCCGGGCATCGACCCCATCCGTCTTGCCAACCAGGCCGAGAACCTGCAGGTTCTGCTGGCAGGCGGCCACCCCGCCCACTCCCTCACCTTTAACATGTCGCTCGTGGGTGAGTTCGGCGGCACCGGCGCCACGTTCATCGTGCCGCTTCTGCTGATTCTCTTCATGAAGTCCAAGCAGCTCAAAGCCGTCGGTAAGGCCTCGATTGTCCCTGTTGCCTTCGCCGTCAACGAACCGCTGCTCTTTGGCGCGCCGATGATCCTTAACCCCTACATGCTCATCCCCTTTGTTGCCGCCGGCTGCGTCAACGTGAGTGTTGCCAAGTTCTTTATCGACAATGTGGGTATGAACGGCTTCTCCTTCGTGGTGCCTTGGGCTACCCCTGCCCCCATCGGCATCTTCATCACCACGAACTTCCAGCTTATCGCCCTGGTATTTGTCGCGATCATCATCTTGCTGGACGCCATCATCTACCTGCCGTTCTTGAAGGCATACGATAAGCTGCTCTGCGACCAGGAGGCCGAGCGCGCCGCCGAGCTGGGACTCGAGTCCGATGGTGCCGCTTCCGTCGCCGCCAACGCCTCTACGCCCGCTGTCGAGCAGGCCACCGCTTCCGTCGAGACGACCGTTGCCGCCGCCGACAGCAAGCCTGTCGCCGATCAGCCCGAGCCCGAGCCCGCCGCCGAAGCATCCGCCAAGAAGGATGTCGATGGCCTGAAGGTCCTCGTCCTGTGCGCCGGCGCCGGCACCTCTGCCATGCTTGCCAATGCCATCAAGGAAGGTGCCGCGCAGACCGGAGAGAACATCGCTTCCTCTGCAGGCGCCTATGGCCAGCACACTGCCATCATGGACCAGTACGACGTCATCGTGCTCGCCCCGCAGGTTCGTAGCTACTACAACGACATGAAGGCCGACACCGATCGCCTGGGCATTAAGCTGCTCGCTCCCCGCGGTAAGGAATATATCGACCTTACCCGCGACCCCGCTGGCGCCATCAAGTGGCTCCGCGAGAACCTCGACTAGTTCCTCCCTCTGTTGGTGCCCGGATCCCCAGTTCGGGCACCTCTCCCTATTCGTATCCCACAGAAAGGATGACTCATGACCAACCCCATGCAGTTCCCCGACGGCTTTGTGTTTGGCGGCGCCACCGCCGCTTATCAGGTTGAGGGCGAGACCCGCACGCACGGCAAGGGCAAAGTGCCCTGGGACGATTTCCTGGCTGCTCAGGGTCGCTTCTCCCCCGACCCTGCAAGCGACTTCTACAACAAATATCCGGTCGATATCGACCTGTGCCAGCGCTTCGGCATCAACGGCATCCGTGTCTCCATAGCTTGGAGCCGTATCTTCCCCAGTGGCACCGGCGAGATTAACCCCGAGGGCGTCGCTTTCTATCACGAGCTTTTCGCCACCTGCAACAATGCCGGCGTTATCCCCTATGTCACGCTCGATCACTTCGATACACCCGAGGCCTTTTACCAGAACGGCGGCGAGGGATTCCTGACGCGCACGACGATCGACGCCTTTGTCGAGTACGCCAAGTTCTGCTTTGCCGAGTTCACCGAGGTCAAGCACTGGTTTACCTTTAACGAGATTCCCGCAACCGCCGAGGGCAGCTTTATCGTTGGCAACTGGCCGCACGGCGAGAAATACCGCCTGGACAAGGCCTTCCAGCTCATGCACAACATGATGGTGGCCCATGCCAAGGCTGTCGTCGCCTTCCATGAGGGCGGCTTTGAGGGCGAGATCGGCATTGTCCAGAACCTGGAGCCCAAGTATCCCCTCGATCCCAACAGCGCTGCCGACTGCGAGGCCGCCCGCATGGCCGACGTCATCAACAACCGCTGGGTACTTGACGCCACCTTCCGCGGCCACTATGCAGCCGACACCATGGAAGCCGCAACCAAGCTGGCCCATATCGCCGGCGGCGAGCTCGACGTCCGCGACGAGGACATCGCCGCGTTGACCGCCGCGCTCCCCTACAACGATTGCCTGGGCGTCAACACCTACAAGTGCCAGTTCCTGCGTGCCGCCGAGGGCGAAAACGACATCAACCACAATGGCACCGGCGACAAGGGCTCCTCGCGCTGGTTCCTCAAGGGCGTGGGCGAGGCATGCGTGCGCGAAGGCGTTCCCACGACCGATTGGGACTGGATCATCTATCCCGAGGGCCTGTACGACCTGTTGCTCCGCATTAAGAACGATTACCCCAACTACAAGAAGATCTACATCACCGAGAACGGCATGGGCTATAAGGACGACTTCGAGGACGGCTTTATCGATGACGCCCCTCGCATCGACTATATGCGTCAGCATCTCGCATGGATCCTCAAGGCGATTGACGGCGGCGTAAACGTCGACGGCTACTTTGTGTGGTCGCTGCAGGATCAGTTCTCCTGGACCAACGGCTACAACAAGCGCTACGGCCTGTTCTACATCGACTTTGAGACCCAGAAACGTTATCCCAAGGCAAGCGCATACTGGTACAAGAACGTCGCGGAGACCGGCCTGCTCATGGCCTAGTTTCCACTGCATACCCCCCTGTCGGCCGCATACGAATCCCTCCACGGGTTCGTATGCGGCCTTTTTGTTTTTGGTGGGCTCGAGCGGATCATTCGTCTCGATCTGTAACACGTAACCGAGTATTCCGGCCCTACCTGTTACAGATCGAGACAAACGTTCGAACCAATCCAAACAATCTCAATCTGTAACGTTTGGCCGAGTTTTTCGGTCCCAACCGTTACTGATTGAGACAATTAGATAGTCAAATCCGCGCTTTCCAAGCAGCTATGAAGCACGGCTCTTTCCTTGCTTTCAGTATCACGAACATATTTTCGGTATCATTTAATGTTATTATGATACCGAAAATATGTTCGTGATACTGAACGGAGCAGCATGCGCCAGTTTGATTACGCCACAGTCCCAGCGGAACTCGAGGCAACTCCAATCACCAACCTTCTCCTCTCGATACGCGAGCATAAAGGCCGTCAGCTTGTTCTGGGTCAAGTCAGACCCGAGCTTCTATCGTCCCTTATGGAGGAAGCTAAGATCCAAAGCACCCAATCCTCCAACGGACTTGAAGGAATTGTTACCACCCAAAAAAGACTCAAAGCAATCATGGCGTATTCCGCCAAGCCAAACTCCCGCGCAGAGGAAGAAATCGCTGGATACCGAGATGCGCTGTCGCTTATTCACGAGCAGCACGATTTCATTCCCGTAACGCCATCGGTCATTTTGCAGTTGCATCGTGACCTCATGGCACACACAGCAATCTCGTATGGGGGCCATTGGAAAGATAGCGATAACGAAATCATCTCCATCGACGATCAAGGCAATCGATTTGTGCGCTTTAGGCCGCCTTCGGCCCTGGCAACCCCCGGACTTATCGAAGAAGCCTGTCGGTCCCTCAATGATGCCTTATCTCGTCAAGTTTGCGACCCCCTCCTTATATCATTGCGCTTCATCTTCGATTTTGTCAGCATTCATCCCTTCAACGATGGCAATGGTAGGATGAGCCGGCTCCTTACAACGCTGCTACTCGAAAAGACTGGATACGACGTTGCGCGTTACATCAGCATCGAACGTCTCATTGAAGACAATAAAGCGCTTTACTACAACGCCCTCGCCGCAAGCTCCACTGGATGGAATGAAAATCAAAACACCGAAGTGCCCTTTATCCGTTTTATGCTCGGAACCATCCTGTCGGCCTACCGACAGCTCGAGCAGCACACCCAGATTGAATCTGGGACTCACCCCATGTCGAAGCAAGCACGTATAGCTGCTCTATTTCAGCAGAGACCCGGCGTCATCAAGAAATCCGACATCCAGTCCAACTGCCCCGATATCAGTGAGATAACCGTTAAACGAACCCTCAGTCAGCTTGTTGGTTGCAGCGCAATCGAGAAAACAGGAGCGGGTCGTTCGACGGGCTACACACTCAAAGACGTCCACGCCCTGGAATTATTCTTACAATCCGCAATACCCGACGGCAGGTCAGAAATTACAAAAGAGTCCCCAAAGGACAAACTCCTTGAACGCATAAACCGCGCGGAAGATGAAAGCAGAGACGAACTCTACGAAGACTACGGTTCATTCTCAAGGAATATCAAAGCGAAATACGAAGTCTAGCCATACCTCAGAATGGCCTCACCCTTGTTGCCCAAAACTATTTGCGAGTCATTTTCCGCGTCATTGTAAAACGATAATCCCCGCGCCGGCAGAGGGCAGACGTATCGCCTGCAGCGTTAACTAGCAGATGACCTGCGTGTGCTCCTCGATGGCGGCGCGATCTCCGTCAGCAATACCCGGTTCGCACACCACGGCGTCTAAATTGTCCAGGCGACAGAAGGTATAGAAATCGCGCTTGCCGATTTTGCTGGAGTCGGCGATCAGATAACGCGAGTCTGCCTTGCTAAAGGCGAGCTGCTGGATGCGGCCCTCTTCCATGTTAGACGTAGACACGTCGCCGTCCAGAATGCCGTTGGCGCCGATAAACGCCGCATCGATGCCCAGCGCACGCAGGGTATCCTCGGCCGTTGGTCCCACAAAAGCTGCGGTGCGGCGACGGTACATACCGCCCACGAGGCACAGGTCGCAGTCTTCGCGCGCCTCGAGCAGGTTAAACACCGAAAGCGAATTAGTCACGATGCGCAGGCGGCACGCCGGCAGCATCGAGGCCATCTGCTCAACCGTAGTGCCCGTACCCAAAAAGATGGTCGAGCCCTCCTCGATGAGCTCAACGGCGCGGCGCGCGATCTGCAGCTTTTCCTCGGCATGCTTCGTGCGCTTTTCGCTGTGCGAATACTCATGGCGCAACATAGCGTGGGGACGTCCCTGTGCACTACGGGCGCCGCCGTGCACGCGCTCGATCTCGCCCAGGCTCGCAAGTTCCTCAAGGTCGCGGCGAATCGTCATATCCGAGACACCCAGCGCATCCGAAATCTCCTTGACCGAGACCGTGCCCTGCTCTTCGAGCAGCTGACGAACCTTATCCTGTCGCTCTGCCTTAATCACGATGAATCCTCGCCGTTCTTTGCGCGCATATCATTCAAACAGTAACGAACAAATTGTATCAGACTCGTGCGCGTCAAAAATGAACGCCCGCACAGCTCCAATCATCACTTTTTTGAGAAAAATACCCCCTGCTTTAGTGGGGTGTAGTGATAATCTCGCCTGTTCGCGCTACAGTTTGTCAGAAATACCTCGATGTTAGGAACCAAATGATCACTTCCGAGCTTTACGGCACCGCGCCGTGCGGTACCCCCGTTCATCGTTACACCCTCAACGGGCCCGAGATCTGCGTTCGCATTATGGACTATGGCGCCACCGTGCTGGGTATCGATGTGCCCGACATTCCCGGCAACGTGCGCGATGTGGTGCTGGGCTTCGATAAGCTCGAGGATTACTTTGACAACCCCGCCTGCTTTGGCGCGACCATCGGCCCCGTGGCAAACCGCACCGCGGGCGCCACGATCACCATCGACGGCACGGACTGGCATATGCCGGCCAACGAAGGCGTCAACAACCTGCACAGCGATCTTGAGCATGGTCTGCACAAGCGCGTATGGGACGTTGAGCTCGACGAGACTCACAACGCCGTGCGCATGACCACCTCGCTTAAGGATGGCGAGCTGGGCCTGCCCGGCAACCGAATCTTTACGGCTGTGTTTACCGTTACGCGCACCGGCGTCTTCCGCATCGAGTATGGTTGCGAGAGCGACCGCGCCACCTACGTGTCCATGACCAACCACACGTACTTTAACCTTGCCGGCCATAACGCCGGCATGGACTGTGAGCACTTCTTTATCGCCAACGCTGCCCACTACTTGCCCATTAACGAGCAGAACATCCCCACCGGCGAAATCGCTCCGGTCGAGGGAACACCGTTTGACTTTCGCGAGCTGCGCCCCGTCGCACCCGGCATGGAGGCCGACGACCCGCAGATTAAGCAGGCCCGTGGCTACGATCACTGCCTGTGCATCGATGGCTATCAGTACGGCCGCAACCTGCGTCGCGCCCTACATGTCGAGGAGATGTGGACCGGTCGTGAGCTGGACTACTACACCACCGCCCCGGGCGTGCAACTCTACACCGGCAACTGGCTGGGCGACGAGCACGCCAAGGACGATGCCAACTATGGCTGGGGCGCCGGCTTTGCCCTCGAGGCCGAGATGTACCCCGACACGCCGCACCAGCCGCTGTTCCCGCAGGGCATTGTGGGTCCGGGTCACCCCTACAGCAATATGATCGAATACCACTTTATGAGGCACTAGGCCCACAACGCGACATCTCGCACAGCAACGCCCGCCGGCACCACCGCCAACGGGCGCTGCTTCATGCCTAAATCCTTCTTTTCGATGCCACCGAATTGGTGACATAACAAAACTATGCCGAATTACTACGATGAACCCACTATGTCCGACCACGCGCTGGTTTATAAAAAACTAGCAACTCGTCTACCTGCGGTTTTATTCTCTGCAAATTTGGCATGCTCGGCGATAAGCAATTCATCGTAGTAAACCGGCATAGTTTTGGCGGACAGCGCCACACAGATCCCCTACGAAGGCAAAATGATCCGTTTTCCTCCGTCCCCAAGGGATCAGTTGAACAGATTGCCGATGGGGTCGGGGGCGGAACTGGGGAGATAGCGGATTTCTAGTTCTATGCCGAGCTTTTGCAGCTCTCTGAGAACAGCGACGTCTGTGTCGTCTACGGCAACTGCGGGCGTTGCGGGACGCTTGCCCTCCCCTGCCTGCATATGACCAATGCTGATCTTGGTGATCGGCACACCGCCCTTAACCAGCGCGAGCGCATCGGAGGGTGAGGCCACCATGATCAGAATCAATTGGCGAGGCGTTGCGGTATGAATGACGTCGATGGTCCTTTGCACCGAGAAAAACCGCGTCCAAACGCCTTCTGGCGCCGCCACCCTCATGGGTGCCCATTGGCGCGAATCTGCCGCGATCTCATCGTTGACGATTAGGACAAGGTTGGAACCCACGGCTTCGTTCCACAGCTCAACGTCTTGTCCGTAAATGAAACGGTCGTCGATGCGTGCGAGAAGAATCTTGGGTTGAGTCATCGCTGCCCCATTCTGTTTGAGACCCGTAAGAGCAAGACATCGCGTCTCCAATATTAGTGCATTTAAAGTGAGAAAAGCCGTCAGAACACTTGCGCGGATTTGCGATGTCCCGTATCATAGACAGCCGTTGACGCCTCAGTTGCGCCATCACATGGCCGCCAGCGTAGCTCAGTTGGTAGAGCACCGCTCTCGTAAAGCGGGGGTCACCGGTTCGAGCCCGGTCGCTGGCTCCATTGCACAAGATAGCCGCCTTCGGGCGGCTTTTTTGTTGCTGATTTCGGGCGCGCTTCCGCCAATCCAAGCACAACGCCGCCGGAAACTCTCCTACTCAACAAAAGCCCCGCCAACCGCAATCCCCAAAGGAACCGCGTTCAGCGGGGCCCAAGCGAGCTCCCCCAAGGGATAACGCTCGCAACACGAACAGCTCAGCCGAGCAGCGCGCTACTCCTCCCAGTAAGCATCTGCAAGCAGCTTAAAGCAAATCTTCTTGACCGGCTGCGCGCCATCGCCCTGGAACTCGAGCGTGGGCATGTGAGGCTCGCCGGCAACAAACAGCGCAAACTTGTCGTCAGCAAGATCGCCGGCGATCGAGGCGTCGGAATCGACCAGATCGTAGTCGTCCTTCTCGTCAAACTCCTGAACCAGCGTCAGGCTGCCCGTGGCAACCTTAAAGGCCTCGCGACCCTCGACGTCGATCTGCAGGTCGTGATAGCGCTGATGCGTCTCATAGTGAGCCTCGGCTTCGGGACGCGTCGTGGGAGCCATGACGTTCGCAAAGACCTTGTCGCCCAGAATCGGATGGCTGCCGACCTCGAGCTTCGCCGGATCGTTCTCCTCGAGCCAGTCGATCAGCACGTCGAGGCCCTTGAGCATTCCACGGTACTCCTCGATATCGCCCAATGCACCGTAAATCATCTAAATCCCCTCTCGGATCGTTTCTTTGGCGGCTACTCGGCAAACGCATTACCGACGCTGTTGCCACCCACATGCGTCTCGACCAGGGTAAGGTCGGGATTGAACACGACAGTGTCGGCGTCGCGCCCCGGCATAATGCTACTGCACTTGTCGTCGACATGAGCTGGCAACCGATGCCGGGGCCGCAGCACAAGCTCCTACAGCTCGGTCACGACAACGCCGTTGTAAACCTCGTCCCAACGATCCATAACCAAGTGGCCAGTCATGGGATCCATGGCATTGAGCTTGCCGCAGGTGTTGGCGGTACGCAGCACCGTCTCGTCGTCGGCTCCGGCAGCAATCGCATGTGCGAAGCCGGCAATGGTCGAATCGCCAGAGCCCGTAGCGTTAACGGCGGGGATATCGGGGGTCTTGGCGCGGAACGCACGGCCGTTATGGAAACCAACGGAGCCGGCAGCGCCCATGGATACGACGACCCAGGGGATATCGGAGAAGCGGGCGTCAGAGGCGAGCGCGGAACGGAGCTCGTCCACATCGTCGGTGGTAAAGCTCGTGCCCAGAAGGCCGTTAATTTCGGTCAGGTTAGGCTTAACCAGCTCAGGCTTGACCTCGGACTTGAGCGCAGCCTCGAGCGAGGCGCCCGAGGTATCGAGCAGCACCTTGGCGCCGGCGTTCTCTGCAATGCCCGTGATCTTGGCGTAGTAGTCCGCCTCGACGCCGCGGGGCAGCGAACCCGAGATGGTAACGACATCGGCCTTGCTCGCAAGCTCGGCGAACTTGGCGGTAAAGGCATCGAGTTCCTCGGGGGCAATCGTCGGGCCGCTCTCGAGCAACTCGGTCTGGTTGCCAGCATGAAGGATATTGAGACAGATGCGAGTCTCGCCCTTGATGGGCACAAAATCATTCTTAATGCCGTTGGCATCCATGAGCTCGGCCATATAGGCGCCCATATGACCACCAAGCAGGCCGGTTGCCACGACATCGTCGCCCAGCTGGCCCAGGACGCGGGCCACGTTGAGGCCCTTACCGCCGGCGGTCTTTTCGGGCGTCACGCGGTTGACGTCGTCGATAATGAGCTCATCGAGCTGATAGCGCGTATCGACGGACGGGTTCATCGTAACGGTGAGGATCATTTCTAGCTCCTTATCTCGCAGGCTCCTTATGCCTTGCAAAACGAATTGGCTACATGCGACTACAGAATCTCGATTGTGAACGAGCGCACGATGGTTTCTTTGGGCTTGGCGATAAGGCAGCCGCGCTTGTGCTCAAGCACGTCATCCTCATCGGAACAGGTCGAGAGGCCGCCCCAGGGTTCAACTGCCACAAAATCACCCTCGGGCTTGCTCCACACAATGAGGTACGGGAAGCCCTCAAAGCTCAGGCGAACGCCCTTGTCCTCGCCCTTTTTGGAAAGCGTGACCTGACGGCTCTCCAGCACGTCAAAGATGGTCTCCGCAAAATCGAAGAGCTCATGCGACAAAGGCAGCGTCTTTCCCACCATGGGGTTCTTGGAGCGCCTGTCCACGTCAATCAATCCGGTCGAGGGAACGGCGGTGCAGAGCTCCGCAGCCTCGTCTTTCTCAAAACGCAACTCGTAGTCCGTATAGGACTCGCCCTCGTCGAGCGGACACCTAAAGCCGGGGTGTCCACCGATAAAGAAAGGCATGTCCTCGGTGCCCTCGTTGGTAACCTCATAGGAGACACGCACGGCGGCGTCCTCGAGCGTATAGCGGGCGACAAGCTTAAACGGATACGGATAATCGCTCAGCAGCGCGGCGTTATCCTCCGAAGCCAGGCACATCGCCAGCTCGTTCTCGCTCTGGCTCAGCAGCTTCCACTCCTGTTTGCGCGCAAACCCATGGCGAGCGAGCTTTACATGATGCCCGGCAAACGTCATGGCGTTGTTATCGCGCAAGCCTCCGCAAATCGGGAAGCAAATCGGTGCCTGGCCGGACCACACGGCGGGATCGCCCTGCCACAGATACTCGCGACCTCCGGCCTCGATCGAGGTAAACGAACCACCGGCCGTGGAGACCTTGATAGAAATCGAATCGTTGGAGAGAGCGTATTCCATTGTCCATCCTTTCGAACAACTGCTTTTTGCTCGCAAGAACCCGTCTCGGCCCTGACCAAAGGACAAACCCGCACGTTCATCGATGCGTCCGGTTTCCCAGCCATGCAACGGGGTACCATACAGACATTGATGCAATTACAGCTGAAAGGCCTTCTTATGCGAACCATCATCCTTTATGCCTCACGCCACCACGGCAATACGAAAAAGCTCGTGGACGCCATCGTCGAGGCGCACCCCGAAATCGATACCCTCGACGTGAGGTCACTCGGTAAAAACGAGTACCCCGACCTGCACGAATATCATCTGATCGGCGTCGCCACGGGCATCTATTACTCCGAGATCGACAAAGATATGGCGCGCGTGCTCACGAACGTACTGCAGCCGCAGGACAAGGTGTTTGGCCTTATGACCTACGGTGGCAAAAACAAGTGGTACGGCAAGGATATCGATGGCATCTGCCGCATGAGACAGGCCATCTTTATGGGTGTCTACGGCTGCCCCGGCTTTGATACGTGGGGGCCGTTCAAACTCACCGGCGGTGTCCAAAAGGGACACCCGACCGCTGAGGAAATTAAGGGCGCCGTCGACTTCTTCGACAAGATCGAAGACGAGTACGGCGACATCATCGTCGAAGAGTATGCCAAGCGCGAGAAGCGTCTAGCCTACGAGAAGGAGCATCCTGCAGGAGGCCTGGTGGCCGGCGTCAAGCGCACGGCAAAGAAGATCGTTAACAAGCTGTAACTGTTAAGGTGCTTTTGAGCGTTTAACCCATACGGCGGGTCCGAGCAGATTCGGGCCCGCCGTCTTTTTCTATCGTTAATCGGTAAAGGCGTTGCCGACGCTCTGGCCGCCAACATACGTCTCGACGAGGGTGAGCTCATGGTCGAACACGACAAAGTCGGCGTCGCGACCCGGCATGATGCTGCCGCACTTATCCTCGATGTGCGCAGAGCGAGCCGGCACCTCGGTTGCCATGCGAATGGCGATATCAGCGCTGGCGATGCCCCAATCGACAATGTTCTTGACGCCCTGGGCAAGCGTGAGCACCGAGCCGGCAATGCTTTTGCCGTCGGCGAGCCAGCACAGGTTGTCCTTCATGATGACGTCCATGCCACCACTGGTGTAGCTGCCCTCGGGCATGCCGCCGCAGCCCAGGCAGTCGGTGATGAGCACCGTGTGCTGCCAGCCCTTTGCCTGCAGCAGTGCCTTGATGGCGGCAGGGTTTACGTGCTTGCCGTCACAGATGATCTCGGCGTAGGTCTCGGGCGTGGACATGGCAGCACCCACGACACCGGGCTCACGGTGATGCAGACCGCGCTGGCCGTTATAGGTATGCGTAAAGCAGCTGGCACCGGCATTGATAGCGGCGATGCACTCATCGTAGGTGGCGTCGGAGTGACCGATGCTGGTCACCACGCCCTTGGCGTTCAGAGCAGCCGCATAAGCAGCGGCACCGTCGCGCTCGGCGGCCATGGCGCTCTTAACGATGCGACCGCCCGCAGCCTCCTGCCACTGGTCGAAAACCTCCTCGGAGGGGTCAATCAGGTAAGCGGGGTTCTGCGCGCCCACGTGCTTCATGGTAAAGAAGGGGCCCTCCAGGTAGATGCCCTGAATGCGGGCACCGCAGAAGTCGGGGCCGCGGCCCTCGTCCGCCTTGGCGATAGCAGCGCAGGCGTCCTTGATCTGTTCGACGCCATCGGTGAACGTCGTGGGCAGCCAGCTGGTGGTACCGCGACGGGCGAGCTCGGTTGAGCTGATATCGATGCCCTCGGGATCGTTATCGGTAGTTGAGTGGTTGTAGAAGCCATGGATGTGAGTATCGACCATACCCGGTGCGATCCACGATCCCGTGTAGTCCTTAATCTCGCAAGAGGGCTCGTCGGCCTGCCAGGCGCCAAAAACGCCATCCTCGACCATAAGATAGCCGCCCAGTTGCGGGCCTGCCGGCAAGAAGAACTTGTCAGCCTTAATTGCGTACGTGCTCATATGCACTCCTCGCTTCTAAAGCAGTTGACTGTGGTAATGCTTATACCCAGCTCACGTAAAACAAAAAGCGCCCGCCCGCCGTTATGAGCGGACGGGCGCCCTTACAGGGGGACGCGATTAAGCGGTGAAGGGGTGAATCGTCACGCCCTTAACCACGCGGTTGACCGTGCCGGTGGGGCTCGGCGTATCGGGCGTGTTGCCCACGCGGACGGAGTTGAGCAGGCTGATAGCCTGGGCAAACATCACGAACGGCAGAGCAAGGTAACCCTCGGGAAGTGCCTCGTAGCCCTTAAAGGTGAAGGACTCACCCTCATAGACGGTGGCACCTTCCTGCTGAACGGCGATGGTGTGCTGAGCGATCTCGTCGCCACCGATCTCGTTGAGGATGTCGATGTCGTACTGACGGGTGTAGGCGTCGTTGTTGACGAACACGAAGACGAGCGTCTTATCGTCGACGAAGGACTTAGGTCCGTGACGATAGCCCATGGAGGTGTCGTAGGAAGTAGCGACCAGACCGTGAGCGAGCTCGAGGATCTTGAGCTGGCTCTCCTGAGCAAGGCCACCGAAGGAGCCAGAACCCAAGTAGGTCACGCGGTTGAAATCGCCAGCCAGGTAATCGGCGATCTCGGGCTCACGGGAGATGACCTCCTCGCCCATCTTGGCAATCGTCTCGACCCACTCGGCCTTCTGCTCGTCAGAGGCAGTGTCGAAAATAAGGGTGGAGAGCAGGGTCATGCAGGAATAAGAACCGGTCATGGCGAAGCCCTTGTCGTTGGCGCGCGGAATGAGCAGCGTCAGCGCATTGGGATCATCGGCAGACTCGACGGCAAGCTTGCCCTCGGGAGCGCAGGTGATGTTGAGGAACTTGACGTTGTGGACGAGCTCCTTGGCAACGGCAACGGCGGCAAGGCTCTCGGGGCTGTTGCCAGAGCGGGCAAAGGAAACCACGAGCGTGGGATCCTCGGCGCGCAGGAAGTCGCGCGGGGCGCTCACGATGTCGGTCGTGGCGATGGGCTTAAAGTCGTAGAGATCAGTGTTGCCAGCGTGACGCAGGTACGGGGCGCAGGTATCGCCAACGTAGTCGGACGTACCGGCACCGGTGAAGACAACGGACAGACGACCCTCGCCCATAGCGCGAGCCTCGGCCAGGAAGGCCTCGATGGCCTCCTTGTTCTCGCGATAGATGTTGAGCGTATCACGCCAAAGCTCGGGCTGCTGAGCAATCTCGGCCGTGGTGATCTGGGCGCCGAGCTCGGTGAGCTCCACGACACTCTTCTCGAACATTTCTAATACCTCTCTCTAGAAGTAATCCTCTGACGTGCAATTATACACTTCGGTTGGTTATCTGGTAGTAACCAGTTAAATGCAAAGAATCACCATATGGAAACGATGCGAGCACTAGTTACTGCGCTGGTGGTAAACCTTGTATTTAAACTGATCGGCACGAGCAACCGAGAGTGTGTACTCCACTACCTCGTTTGACTCGTTATACGTAGTCCTGACCAAATCGAGCACAGGCGAGCCCTCGACAATTCCCAAAAGGTGGGCATCGGTGGGACGGGCTATGCTCGCATAGAACTCCTCTTCGGCCACGCGAATCTTTTGCTGAAAGTCCTGCTCAATCACATCGTAAAGCGGCTTACGCTCCAGCAGCGGTCGCTTTAGGGACAGAAATTGACGAACCGGTAGATAGCTGCGTTCGACCATCATGGGCATGTTGTCGGCAGAGCGAAGGCGCTTGAGCTTAAAAATGCGATCACCGATGCGCAATCCCATATGCTCGGCCAGATTCTTATCGGCCTCCATCTCGCAAAACTCGAGAATCGTGGTCTCGGGTTCTCGACCCATCGCGCGCATCTGCTCGGTAAAGCTGTAGGACTGCATAAGATTGGTTGCCTTTGCCGAACGGTCGGTCACAAAGGTACCGCGACCGTGCTGCCGAACCACCAGTCCTAAACGCTCCAGTTCCTGCAGAGCCAGGCGTACCGTAGTGCGCGAGAGACCATAGCGCTCCGAAAGTTCGCGCTCGGAAGGAATCATGTCACCGGCGCGATATTCATGGTCAATCTTTTCGGTCAGAATATCGACCAGCTGATCGTACAGCGGTTGCTTACGCGCTCCGATCGCCATCCTATCCTCCCTTTTGCTCGAATTCGGCTAACTACCTAGGGTGTTATGCATTATCTGTCTGCCACACCCGAATCATTAAGAAAACAAAAGCCGCGCGCTCTTTCGAGCACGCGGCTTTTAACATACACATGGCTTAAGGGGTCGGGGTGTGAGCCGCGTAGGGACACACCCCTCAAGCTAGAGCCTTACCAGATGCTCGGCCAGAGACCAAGCGGGCCAGCGCCCAGGATGCCAAGGACGAAGAGCAGGAGAATGCCCTTGGTCGGGGTCCAGCTGTGCTTAGCGAACATGTAGTAAAGCAGCAGCGTAAGCATAAGCGGGACGAGCTTCGGGACGATGGTGTTGAGGGTGTCGGCAACAGAGAAGTTGACCGGATCCTCGGTAACGGTGCCGTAGGTCACGGACTCCATGCCGTTACCCAGATCGGTGACGCCGCACTCGACAGCGTTGCCGTCGGCATCGGAAGCGGTAAGGGCGTTGCCGTCCTTATCGGTCATGGCGATGGTACCGGCCTCAGCGGTCTCGGTATCGATGCCCTCCATACCGGTGAAGTTCTCGGCCTCCTTCTCGGAGACGATCACGGTAGTAGCGGAGAGACCACGGGTGGTGCCGTTGGGGATCTGGAGGTTGATCTGGGTGCCACCCATGGTGACGACCAGGCAACCGACGACGAAGACGCCCATGATGGAAGCGGCACGCGTGAAGGCCTGCATGTTGGCGGTCAGAGCGTCAATAGCGCTGGTGCCAAGCTTGTAGGACCAGTTCATGAGCCAGAAGCGCAGAGCGAACTGGACGACGTTGAAGATCACCAGGAAGATGATCGGTGCAGCGGCGTTGCCGTTGATGGCCATGTTGGAGGTGATGCCGGCCGTGATAGGCACGAGCGTCAGCCAGAACAGGGCGTCACCGATACCACCGAGCGGGCCCATTGCGGCGACGCGGACGGCGCGGATCGTGGGGATGTCAACCTTGTTCTGCTCGAGCGAAAGCACGATGCCCATAACAAAGGTGACGAGGAACGGGTGGGTGTTGAAGAACTCCAGGTTGTGGCTCATGGAAGCCGCGAGGTCGTTCTTGTTGGTGTGGATCTTCTCCAGACCGGGGATGATGGAGTAAAGCCAGCCAGCGGCCTGCATGCGCTCGTAGTTGAACGATGCCTGCAGGAAGCAGGAGCGCCAAGCCATCTTGTTGAGGGTCTTCTGGTCGAGCTGCGGAGCAGGAGTGAGATCCTCGTAGTGCTCCGGGATCACATACTCATTAGATGCCATCTTCGAAGTCACCTCCGTCAGAAACAGCTGCACCCTTCAGCTCGGTCTGCTGCTGGAAGTCCCAGAAAGCGATGCCGAAGCCGATGAGAGCGAGGATGAGCAGGGCAGGGGTTGCCAGAGAATCGTTGGCAACGGTGATGAGCGCGAGGCCAAAGCCCATGAGGAAGAAGCCCCACATATCGCGGTTCATCATAACCTTGAGCAGGACGGCGAAGCCGACGAAGCGCATCATGCCGCCTGCAGCGGACAGACCGGTCTGCAGCCAAGTCGGGATGGCGGAAGCGATGGTCTGACCGATGGTAGCGCCAGCGATGAAGAACAGGGTGACGACGACAGCGAAGATCAGGCCGAGCAAAGCCATGGCGAAGTAGTTCAGACGCTCGATGCCCTTGGTGTCAGCGTTATGAGCCATGTTGTCCGCGGAGGACATGAGGGGCGACATAAGCGTGAAGACCAGGGTAACGCCGAGCTGACCAAGCAGAGCGAACGGAATGGCAAGGCCGACTGCCGCGTTGGGCTCGAGACCCGTAGCGATAGCGAGAATGGCTGCCATGATGCCGCCGATGACGGCGTTAGGCGGCTGAGCGCCTCCGATCGGCATGTTGCCGATCGTCATGAGCTGATAAGTACCACCCACGAGAAGACCGGTGTTGAGGTCGCCAAGGATAAGACCGATGACGGCGCCGGTGACGATGGGCTGATAGAGAGACTCGAGGAAGTTGAACTGGTCGATTGCCGCGACGAACGTGACGATGAAGACCAGAGCGACCTGGATGATCGAGTATTCCATCTTGCTCCTCCTTTCAAAATGTATGTACGCACTTTGGATTTCACGTACAGAATGTCAGGGTTTCATTCCTGACAGCGTGGATCATGAGGATTACGAGAAGAGCTTGCTCGTGTCCTCAACAGGCGTGCTCGGAACGCGCCTGATCTCCAACTCCACCCCCAATTCCTGCAGCTCTTTAAACGCAGCGACATCCTCGTCGTTAACTGCGACGGAGGTGGCGACTTGGCGCTTTCCTTCCGACATGTGCATGTTGCCGATGTTTACCTTCTTTATAGGCACACCGCCCTTGACGAGCGTAAGCACGTCTTCCGGTGTTTCGGCCACGATGAAGATCTTCTGGCGCGGGCTCGCCTTGCCAATGACGTCGATGGTCTTCTGCAGGGAGAAGAAACGCGTAGCGACGCCGGCGGGAGCGGCCATCTTCATGAGGTTCTGGCGCATGGTGTTGGTCGACACATCGTCGTTGGCGACGAGGATGAGGTTGGAGCCCAGGGTGGAGTTCCACTGGGTAGCGACCTGACCATGGACCAGTCGGTTATCGATGCGGGTAAGAAGAATGTTGGGTTCTGCCATGTTGATCAGCTTCCTTTCGTTATTTGCTGACGACAGTTACTTGATCTCCTGAATCGCGTAACGCGAAACATCTACGACGGCTCCGGATCGGACTTTGATCTGGACCTTTTCGCCTTCGATGCCTTTGACGGTTCCGTAGATACCGCCGGCGAAAAGAACCTCCTGACCCGGCTTGAGCTCGGTGTGCAGCTCCTTGAAGTACTTCTGCTTCTTCTTCATGTTGATTTGCGACCAGATGGTGTAAATCAAGCCCATGATGACAAGCAGGCCCAAAAGAGCGACCGAGGAACTCAGAACACTGGCTCCGAAATCGGCCATTAGATGCCGTCCTCGTCGCCGAAGATATCCTCTTCCTCGGCACCAGCAACGGAGGCGACCGTCTGGGCGGTGATGCCCGTCTGACCAACGGTCACGGCCTGCTCGCCAAGCTCGGCGAGCGTGGCGTTGCCGCGGAGGAACAGAAGCTCAATAACCATGGGGAGGTTAGTGCCAGTCAGAATCTCGACGTTATCGACATCCTGGGCAATCATCATCGACTGGTTGAACGGGGTACCGCCAAGCAGGTCGGTGAAGACGAGCACGCCGTCGCACTCCTCGCGCATGGCGGTAATAGCGGCGCGGAGATCCTCACCGTAGGAAGCAGCCTGGTCGCCCTCGAAAGGAACGACGGTAAAAGCGGGCTGGTCACCAGCGACCATAGCGATAGCGCTTGCAAGGCCGGGTGCGAACTGTCCATGACCGGTAAGAATAAAGCCAACCATTCAAATTTCCCTTCCGAAGGTGTGTACGATCTGAGTCCGATAGTTTTCGAAAGCCAGCGGGCGGGTGCCCTTAAAGCTTCTTGGAAAGCGTTCTTTGAAGACCAGTGGTTTCTCAACTGGTAGTAACCACGTGACGTGTTGTTGTCACTATATCACCACAGAAGAGGTTGCTTTCGTTGATTCATACAGTAAAACGTTTTTGCGCCGTTCACGGCGAAAAATCGACCGTTTACCGCTCATTAACACTTTTACCTGCGGTTTTGAAACCGTTTCGAAATACGTTGACGAAAGATCGGAACCTTTTCTGTGTCTAAACAACGCGGGGTGGCTAAAAATGGCGTGTAGAAAAAATGCAGGTCATTGTGAAGATTTGTGAATTGGTCTTTTTGACTTAATACCAGTTAGAACCAGTTTAGATATTATCGGTGAACGGTAGTTTTCGACCGTTCACCGATAATTTGCAATCGTTTGCAACCGTTTTCCTAGATGAATTGGGGAAACTCGATGAAGCACTTGCGCGGTTGCAGGATATTTCAATACTCGTCCATCCCCCGCGCGCCAAACTCCCACTCCCTGAATGTGCCATAAGCTCTCGCTATTCGTCTCACAAACATTACTTACTCTAATCTGTAATTGTTTATCGTTTGTCATTAAGTATGATATAAGATACAAGTATCATCCAAGACATTGGTTGGAGGAGCTATGATCCGCTGGAACGTATCCAAATCGAATGAAGCCATCGACCGTGAACAGGCAATAGCCAAACTGAGGAAGCTCACTCGCTACTGCAAATGGGGCACAATCTGCACCATCGTGGCGCTCGCTCTGGCACTCCTCGCAGTCATTGCAATCGAAGATCTAGTCATATTGCCTAGCCTCTCCCAAGGGTTCTGTCTCCAATCCGTAGAGCTTGAGGCTAGCGAAGGGCCAATTCTCGCTCTCGTCGGCACCAATGAACAGACTCCTCTTATGCTTGTCGCGCACGACGGTCATACTGCCATAGGGAGCGGCATGATGGCATGCCTCGCGCTTGCCATCGCGCTAAGCGCATACAGGTTTTTCTCCGCCATTGAAAAGGCGGGCAGGCCCTTTGACCTCGAATGCATCCGCATACTACGTCAAATAGGACATTTGTTCCTTATCGGCGGCGCCGCCGTGAAACTTTTTGGTGCCATAGTCACAGGGCTGATACTCTCAGGATTTGGCGGTAGCTTTACGGATGCGCTTGGCGGCCAGCATCTCGACCTCTCCATGCTCTTTACAGGCCTGATTTTTAGCCTGATTGCCAGCATCTTCCGCTACGGGTATATCCTGCAAAAACAAGATGACGAGTTGCTCTAGGGGGAATCCATGATTATTCTGCGGCTCGACCGCATGCTCGCCGAACGCAAGATCTCATCCAAAGAGCTTGCGGAACGCGTGGGCATCTCCCAGGTCAATATGTCGCGCATCAAGACGGGCAAGGTTTCTGCCGTGCGCTTTTCAACTCTTGACGCGATATGCCGGGCACTCGACTGCCAACCGGGCGATGTACTGGAATATATGCCTGACGATGAAGCCGATAACCTCTTTGGACTTAAAGATTAATTGAGATTATTTAACTACCGGTACCTCCGACGTAATGAGCCCGCTAGAACGGATATCGTTCTAGCGGGCTTATTCAGATAGTTCGGCTACGCGATCGGTAAGCTCAGGCAGATCTTACGCAAACAGGCCGTAAATGCTGATGTTGGCCTTGGCGTACAGGCTGTTGGCGTACTCGGTCCACTTGGAGCTGGCGCTCGAAGCCTGCGAAGAATACTGCTGGTAAGCGGTGTAATAGGCGGTCATTGCCTGCTTATAGGTCGCGCTATCGGCCGTAAAGGCATCGTCGGCGAATGCCTTGGCGTAGGTGCCATCGGCGTCCTTCCAGGTGCCCTTCTCGCTATCCCACTCATCGCCGGCAAGGTTGATGATGTAGTCGGCGTAGTCCTTGCTCGCGGTCTCCTCGTTGCCGTCAGCAGGCTCGGTCGGGGCGGTCGGCATGCTTGCGGAGCTATCGCCCACCTTCTTCTTGTAGAGCTTCTGCAGCGTCGCGGACTGACGGACGATCTGCTTGGCCTGGTCCTTGGACACGCCGTACTGCGTGGCCATGGTCTTATAGTCGGAGGTGCCGATGGAATCCTCGGCGTACTGCTTCATTTCCTTGGAAGAAACGGTAACGCCCTCGTCCTCGGCAGCGTCCAGCAGAATCTGGTTGCGCACGTAGGACAGGATGACGTCAGCAGAAGGAGCGGTGTAGTTGCCATCGCTATCCTTGACGGTGTCGAGGCTGTACTGGCTCTCGATGGCCTCACGCGCGGTGATGTCGCTCTTCTTGCCGTTGTAGCTATAGCTTGCCACGGTCGAATCGAGCTGGTCCTCGGTCAGGGTCGCCGAGCCGACGCCCTTGCCGCCAAAACCACCGTTGCCGATAAAGAAGCCGACCACGGCAGCGATCACGACGGCGACCACAAAGATGGCAATCATCGTCATCTTGTGCTTGCAAGCGTGGTCGTCCACGTCGGAGTCGTCGTCCTCGTCCTGCTCCTCGGGCATGAGGTTCTCGTCAGCGGCATCTGCGGCAATCTGAGCCTCCAGTCGGGCGTCCTCCTCCTCGGCCGTCGTGCCGGCGGCAATGTGCTCGGCAGACGTACCGGCGACCAGATCGATCTTCTCGTCCTCGTCACCGTCGGGGCCTTCGCCGCGCTCGATGATCTGGATGCCGTCGATCTCGTCCTTCTCGTCCTTCTTTTGAATCAGACCCATATCAATTACTCCTTGTTAGGAAACATAGTCCCCAATAGAATACGCCCGACGAGGCGCCGGGCGTATTGATTCTTAGGTTATACGCAAACACTTAAGTACTATTTAGGCGTTTGCAGCGTGCATACCTTAGGCCAGGTGCGCGATAACGGCATCGGCAAAGGCCTGCGTGCCCACAGCGCCCTCAACGGAGCCGGTCTGGGCACGACGCACGTCACCGGTAACCTGCTCGCCCTCGTCGAGCGTGGCGGAGACGGCGGCACGAATGCGATTGGCAGCATCGTTCTCGCCCAGGTGATCGAGCATCATCGCAGCAGAGAGGATCTCGGCCGTGGGGTTGGCGATATCCTGACCGGCGATATCGGGCGCGGAGCCGTGCGTTGCCTCAAAGATGGCGCAATCGGCACCGATGTTGGAACCCGGAGCCATACCCAGGCCACCAACCAGGCCGGCGCACAGGTCGCTCACGATGTCGCCGTACAGGTTGGGCAGCACCAAGACATCGAAGTCGTTGGGGTTCTGGACCAGGCCCATGCAGGTGGCGTCGACGATCTTGTCGTTGAACTCGATATCGGGATAGTTGGAGGCCACCTCGCGCGCTACGCGCAGGAACAAGCCGTCGGTCGCCTTCATGATGTTGGCCTTATGCACGGCCGTCACTTTTTTGCGGCCGCAGCGGCGGGCATACTCAAAGGCATACTCCACAATGCGGCGGCTCTTGGCGATGGAGATCGGCTTGATCGAGATCGCGGAATCGGCGGCGAAGGTCTTTTGGCCCGAACGCTCGACAAGCTGCGAGAGCTCCTCGACCTCGGCAGCGCCCTCATCGAACTCGATGCCGGCGTAGAGGTCCTCGGTGTTCTCGCGCACGATGACCAGGTCGACGTCGCGGAAGCGCGAGCCGTCGCCCGGCTGCGACAGGCAGGGGCGCACGCAGGCGTACAGGTCGAAGTGCTTGCGCAGGGCGACGTTAACGCTGCGGAAGCCCGTGCCGACCGGCGTGGTGATGGGGCCCTTGATGGCAACCTTGGTCTCGGCGACCGCATCGAGCACATGTTGGGGCAGCGGCGTGCCAAACTCGTCCATGACGCCGGCACCGGCCTCCTGGACGTTCCAGTTGATCTGGACACCGGTGGCCTCGACCACGCGGCGCATGGCCTGCGTAATCTCGGGACCGATACCGTCACCGGGAATCAGGACTACATCGTGCGCCATAATCTGTTACTCCTCGTCTTCGGCGTCGTCAGATTTTTTTACGCTAGCACGCTTCTTCTTTTTGGAGAAATCCAGGCCAAAACGTTTAACAAGCATTTCGCAAATCTCGCTCGAACGGGCCTTAAGATAGCTGCCCTTACCGTTCTCGGCATCGAACTTAAGGCGCAGCGCAAGCTTCTCGGCAACCTCGGCGTCGATCTCGCCCTGGCAAAACTCGTACAGGCAACCGAGCATGTCGCGATACTCAAGGTCGCCGTGGTAGCACTGGATGGCCTCGTCCAGGATGGGCCAAGCCTCGCGCGAACGCTCGACGCTCGTGGCACCCCACACGCACAGCAGGCGGAAGGCGGCATAGCGCAGCGTGGAGGAGATCTCGTCGAACAGTGCGGTCTCGGCGCCCTCAAAGGCATCGCCCAGCTGCTCGGGGCAGGTGGTGGCGAGCGCCGTCAGGGCATCGAGGGCCTCCCAGCGGGTCTGCGCCTCGGGGCGGTCGAGCGCCTCGATCAACGCGGGCACGCAGGGCACGACGCGCTGCGGATCGCGCTCGGCAAGCAGGTGCAGCACGCGGGCGGCAAACTGGCGGATGCGGCGCGTGGGGCAGCCGAGCTCCTGGACCAGACGGTCGACGGCGTTCTCGTTCTCCTCTGCCAGCTGGAGCTGTGCCAGCTCCTCGTCGGTGAGCTGTTCGTCTTTGTTTTCTGCCATAGTTACCTCTTCTTACTATTTCTTAGCGTGCTTGCCAGCACCCTTGCTGTCATCGGTGACCGAGATGAGCTGTCGGTCGGCCGCGCCATTGCGACGCGCACGGCGGCGTTCCTCAGCGTCGCCCGCGTCGGCGGCGGCGCGATGAGCCTTGTTGACGTTAAAGACCTCGTCGTGCTTGCGCCACGGACCGACGGACTCGCCAAAGCTCATCTTAAGACCGGCGATAAAGCCGCCGAGCCAGCCGATCGGCGCAAACTGCACCAACGGAAACAGCGAAAACACCCAGGTCAGCAGGACGACTGCCGCCGCTCCTGCAAAATTGGCGATCCAGTAGTCGCGCTTGGTGATCACGCGCTTTTCGCACGCCCACTGGCCGCACAAAAAGCCAATGTAGATCGCAAAGAGAAAGAGCACCAGCGCTAGCACCACGAACGTCCAGCTCATGGGCGCTACTCCCCGTGATGGTGGCCGCAGCAGCACTCATGGCCGTCGTCATGGCCGTGGCCGCCGCAGCACTCGTGGTCCTCGCCGTGATGGTGACCGCAACCGCACTCATGGTCGTCGCCGTGCTCGCCGCAACCGCAGCCGTCCTCGTGAGCGCCATGCTCCTCGGGACGATACTGCGACCAGTCCAGACCGGCGGCGATAGCGTCGGCCTCCTCCTTGTAGAGGACCGTGATGGCCTGGGTGCCCAGCTTGGCGCCACCGATGGCGTCGAGCATGTCGTAGAGCGTAAAGGCGACGTCGGCGCCGGGCAGCGCGAGCTCGCGGTCATCGGCGTAGGCGAGCGCCAGGCGCAGGTCCTTGATGAAGTGCTCGACCATAAAGCCGGGCTTGTAGTCGCCGTCGAGCGCCTTGGGCGCCAGGCTCTCCATGGCGCCGGACTTACCGGTGCCGCCCAGGATCATCTGGCGGGTCTTCTCCAGGTCAAGGCCGCTCAGCTCGGCAAACGCCATGGCGTCTGCCATGCCGACCATGCAGGCGCCCAGCGACACCTGGTTGGCGAGCTTGGCAGCCTGGCCCTTGCCGGCGCCATCGAAGCAGCAGATGTTGGCCGCAAAGGTGGCAAGGATGTCGCGGACCGGCGCGATGTCGTTCTCGGTGGCGCCCACGATAGCCGTAAGCGTGCCGGCGATAGCACCCGACTCGCCGCCGGTGACGGGGCAGTCAAACGCCATGCGACCGGAAACCTGGGCGGCCTCGGCAATGTCGCGCGCCAGCTCGGGCGAGCTCGTGGTGAGGTCGATCAGGACCGCGCCGGGCTTAGTGCACGAGAGCAGGCCGTCGCCCGCCAGGTAGAGCTCCTCGACCTCGGAGGGATAGCCCACCATGGTAAAGACGACATCGGCGTTAGCCACGGCATCGGCCGGCGTATCGGCCCAAGCGGCACCGCGCTCGATAAGCGCGGCAGCCTTGGACTTGGTGCGGTTGTTGACCGTGACGGGATAGCCAGCATCCAGGATGTGACCGGCGATGGGGGCACCCATGATTCCGGTGCCGATAAATGCGACGGAGAGCTTGTTTGCCATGAAACCTTTCCTTTTGGGTTGGGTGTTGTTACCAGGTTGAATACTCGATGCCAGCGTTTGGGCAGTGAGCTGGGATCGATTACGGCCGCGTTACTTGCCTACTGACCGCGCACGCGACGGGCGATGCGGTCGGAAAGCGACGCCTTGTCGGCGCGGTTCTTACCCCAAAACGCGCAGGCCACCATGCCGGGGCCCACGTGCGAGCCAATGGTGGGACCCACGGAGCTGCGAATGATCGTGACGTCGGCGCAGCCCTCCTCCTTGCGGATGGCGGCTTCGAGCCAGTCGCCGTCCTTTTCGGCATCGGCCGTCATGATGGCGATGGGCATGGTGCGGTCGGGCACGTAGTTCTCGCGGAACGACTTGAGGATGGACTTGAGCGCCTTCTTGCGGCCGCGGTTGACGCCGATCAGCGACAGCGAGCCGGCCAGGTCGTAGGAGAGCTCGGGCTTGACATCGAGCTTTGCCGTGAGCTGAGCCGCCGCGGGCGGAATGCGGCCGCCGGCAGCCAGTGCGTCGAAGCTCTCGAGCGTAAAGTAGCCGTGGACGTAGGTCTTTGCCTCGTTTGCCCAATCGACCAGCTGCTTGGCGGTCAGTCCCGCCGAACGCTGGCGCACGGCCTCGAGCGCCAAGAGCGCGCCGGTCGCACAGGGCAGAGCGTTGTCGACCACGTAGAGCTCAAAGTTGGGATACTCGGCGCGCACGGCATCTGCCGCCTGGCACGCGGAGTTGTAGCTCGACGACAGCGCCGAGGTAAAGCACAGGTAGACCGTGGGCGTGCCCTCTTTGGCGCACTCGGTAAAGAACTCGATATAGCGACCGAGCGACACAGCCGAGGTGGACACGCGGGCACCGGCGCGCATGCGGTCGTAAAACTCCTTGGGCGTGATGCTCGACCAGATATCGTCCGTGCGTTCCTCGCCATCGATGATAAAGGGGAAGCCCAAGATATCGACATCGAGGTTCGCGGCGACCTCGGGGCTAAAGTCGCAGCAGGTATCGACGACGATGCGGCAACGGTCAGAATGGCCGGCGGATGCAGCCTTGTCCATCAAAGCGACTCCTTACGTAAAAAAGGCGGCCATCCGCATGGGATGGCCGCCAGCCGTTAACTCATGCAAGTTAACGTATTTTACTCGTCAAGTGTTTCGATGCGGGGCTTGATGATGCCATATCCACCATTCTTACGGTGATACACCACATTAATGAGGCCAGTCGTCGCGTTCTCGAACACGTAGAAGTCGTGGCCGAGCAGATCGGTCTGCACCAGCGCCTGCTCCTCAGTCATCGGGGTGACATCGATGACCTTCTCGCGGACGAGCAGGTCGTCCTCCTCCTCGGGCAGCAGCAGGTCGGCCAGATCGTCAACGCGCTCGACCGGCGCAACATCCGCGGCGCTGGCACCGCCCTGGCGGTTGTCCACGACCTTGGTCTTGAACTTGCGCAGCTGGCGGGTGACCTTATCGGCGGAGAGGTCGATGGCAGCGTACATATCTGCACCGTGCTCGGCAACGCGAATCACCGAACCGCGGGCACGAACCGTAACCTCGACGATTGCCGGGTTGGGGTTCGAGGGGTTCTTCTCATAGCGAAGCACGACGTCGACTGTCATGGGCTCGATATCGAAAACCTTGAGCGCCTCGCCGATCTTCTCATCCACATGCGCACGCAGAGCATCGGTCACCGTCGTCTTGCGTCCAGAAACCTTGATATCCATACGTGGCTCCAATCTGCCTCGGGGACTTACTGTACTGGCTATGTACCCATTGCCATGCATTTAATCACGCGGATTCCTAAAGACCCGAATAACGATTGCTTGATACCGCATACCGAAGTCTCGCACTTTTCCGTGGCAAAGTGCGCTATAGGAGGGAGCCGGCGGCTTTGGTTTTGCACCGAAAAAATGTCTTTGACCTGCTGGTTTTATAGGGATGAAAAAGCCGGGCTCCCCTATTGGGGAAGCCCGGCGGTGCGTGTTGAAACCGTGAAGAGGTGTCCTTTCCAACGTATAGGAGACACCACCCCTAGCAATAACTAGCTATTGAGTTTGTTAATGTCGTCGTCGGTGATGGTGCCTTCCTGGCTGGACGATTTGTCCTCGGAGGATGCGGTCTCATTGTTGGAATCGGAGGACTCGCTGCCGGAGGACGTGGTCTCACTGGACTCAGAGTCGCCCGGCTGCACGTTAGCGCCCGAAACCGTCTTAGTGGTGAGGTCGTAGGGAATCTGGCCGTACCAGACGCAGTGAACCGCCTCGAGCGTACCGTCGACCGTGATGCCGTCGAGGGCATCGCTCACGGCACGGCACAGTTCGTCATTGGACGAGAGGCCCGCAACACCAAGCGTCGAGGGCGCCTCGAGCGCACCGACATAGGAGACCTCGCTCATCAGGCGTGCAAGATAGCCGCCGGCTGTGGAGTCGCAGATCACATAGTCGACCTCGCCGGACTCGAGCGCCTCAAAGCACTCGTTGATGTTGGAGTAGGTCTTTTGGTTGGCGGTGATGCTCTGCTTAGCAAGCGCCTCCTGCGAGGCCGAGGACATCTGGACACCCAGAGTAGATGTGTTAAGGGTATCGGTGGAAACGTTTAGCGACCCACCATCGCTGGTTCTACCGAACACGGAAGCGGCATCGTACAGGCAGGTGCCGAGCGAGCTAACGTCCCCGTCCGTGGAGTTGATCTCGCCGATAAAGATATCAGCCTTTTTGTCGCCGAGCGCGGAACCTGCCGAGGACGCATCGACAAAGGCGACCTTAAGGCCCATGCGGCTTGCGAGGGCGCGGGCGGCGTCGACCGCATACCCCGTGAGCTCGCCGTCGGTGCCCTGCATGGCCTGCGGCGCATCGGAAGTATCGAGGGCGACCGTCAGGGTACCGGGGGTGACCAGGGCATCATCCGACACCGTGGGCGTGACGGTCTCGTACTCGATCTGGTCGATCGTGGGAGTCGTGAACGTAGACAGCGGGTTGAACGCGCATCCGCTCAGACCCAAAACGGCGATGACCGCTGCGGTCCCAGCACCTAACCGAGCCGCGTGCATCAAGCTGCCCCTCACCATGTCCACTACCCTGCCTTCTGTGTCGTATACGATCCGTGCGATGCGCGGAATATCAGATTGTTCCCACCAGCTGACCTGGTATTTGACCCCACACTTGCGCACCGGGGTGTTTGCTCGGGAGGCCGCAGCCACCTTCACGACTGGCCCGCTCGCCCGCGAGGCGGTATTGCCCCAAAGAAAGTAGAACGGACGGTGCGGCTTACATCTAGGACGCGCCATGATCGCGCCGCGCGCACGCGGTCGCTTACGTGGATCCCTTTGACCGCGTCTGTCTTGGACTAGGACGGGCATTTCGTCCGTCCGCAACCACAGCCTGGTAGGAACGTAGCGCATTATAGCTAAGTTCAAGCTAAAGTTTAAGGTTAGGGGCGTCATTCGCATCGCGAGTACAGATTTCGCAGGTCGAAGCGGGCCGCACGCGCCATGATTGAGCCCGTCGCTCCCCTACGGAGAGCCCCAACACGCCCGTATTGGGGCGCGTGGCCAAAAAATTGCAAATATGAGTACTGTTACCAAATCAGTGGCAGGAATTTTTTGTTCTGCAAACAGTTTTCACGCTCTATAACGTCAGATTGATGCCAGGATATTCCACGTTTGTTTAATATCTTTCTAATTAACGCCATCTTCCAGCCCCAAAATCCCTGATTTTGCTGTTACTGAATTTGTAACAGTACTCATATTTGCTATATTTTGGCCAGAGCATATATCCAACCCCCTATTTCAGAGCATTGTTAGGCAGGTTTAAGCCCAAAACACGCCCTAAGCGTGTTAAATAACGCCTCTTGTTTCCTTCTGCGAGCGTCAACACGGTTGCGATATCGCTTACCCATACGCTGGTGAATACGCCATGCGAGCGCTTCCATCGCTTCCATGTCGCAGAGCATTTCGTTGTTGACCGTCGCGACCTCGATTCCCATAGTAATCAAGCCCGTGTTGCGTTTTTCATCATGGATACGTCCCTTCCGGGAGGAATGGCCCAGCTCACCGTTGTATTCAAGGTCAAACCGGGCTGTTTCCTGATACGCATCGCAAATTGCATGCGGCATCCCTGAGATTGCCTGCGCGCGGTCATCGAACTCGATCTTGTAGTCGGTCTTAAAAGGACCGCAGGCAAATCCGCCATAGGAAAACGGAAGCGAAAACAGAGCGAGCATGATGCACTCCATGGGCGAGCGCAGGTTTTCTGACAGGTAGGGACACAGGCGCAGCAGCTGTTTGGCCACATTCCCCTTGCATGCCGCAAGGTAATCTGCCAGGCGATCGGGCGTCAGCACCGGCTCGACTTCAAAGTAGCCCACGTCTGCCGGTTGATCCTTGTCCTTTGCAAGTCTATTCACAACAGGTGAGCTGTAGGGAGGCAGATACTTCCCGCGATCGCTCAGTGAAATCTTGGAACATAGTTCCTGGGCCAGGGCAAACGCCTGGATACAGCCGACCTCGCGGGCGACGGCAACACAAAGGGCCTCGGGAGATAGGCTGTACACCCCCGGTTCTACCTCTAGAATCGAGCCGGCAGGCAACCCGGAACACACGGACCAGCCCACGCCAGGCATGCGGCGGCGCTGCGCCGCAGATCCCACCAGCAAGCACAGATCTTCTTGCACCTCGCCGCTTTTGGCTCCAATTCGCACCAAGTCGGGAAGATAGATGTCCTCGGTCGAGGGCGACGACGCGCGCAGCACGCGGCGCTCCTCCTCGGGCTCAAGGTCCTTCCAGCCGATGTAGCCCATCTGCCGGCGCTCGGCTCGAATCATGCGCAACGCCGAGGCGCCCGTCAGGATCACGGAAGCCGCTAGCTGCTCGCTTGTAGGCTTGCCACGCTGCCCGATCTTTATTGCCATCTGAATAACCCCTACCAAACGCGTGCGAGAGCGAGGCCATCAACGGCCGCGGCACCGGCGCGCTTGAGTTCCGCCGAAGCCGCTGCCATCGTCGCACCCGTGGTGATAACGTCGTCGATGAGCAGCAGGCGGCGGCCCCGCACGTCCTCAACGGTCTCGTACATGCCCCGGGCACGTTCCCGGCGCTCGACGCGACCGAGCTCGCGCTGGTCACCGTGGCCGTATTTGACGAGGGCGTCGAGCAGCGGAACACCCGACAGCTCGCAAAATGGGCGCGCGATGGCTTCCATATGATCGAAGCCGCGTCGCCGAAACGCCGCCGCCGTCGCAGGCACAAACACCACGGCATCGGCGCCGGACAACACACCGCCGTAGCGTTCGGGCGCCGCGACCTGGGCATGTAAGGCGGTGTCGTATAGCAGCTCTGCCAGGTACGGCGCCAGGCGTCGCTCGCCCGCGTCTTTGTACGCTTTAATGATCCGCGGCAGCGGATGCGTGTAAATGGCACATGCCAGGCACCGGTCGAGTGCTTCGGCCATTGCCGAGGACGTACCCTCGACCGAGCACTCGGTGCACAGCAAGTCTCCAAACGGGGCGCCGCATCAAGTGCAGCTATGCCGCGGGTCGATGAGCGCAAGCGCCGCCAAGCAGTCTTGGCAAATAAGCGCGCCGGAGCGCTCGCAGCCGGCGCATCGCGTGGGCGACAACGCCTCAAGCGCCTCGTGCGCCGCCCGCTCGGCAAACGGTAGCAATTCGTCCGCAAACGGTAGGATGCCGGCACCTTGCAGGCATCCCAACACATTCAAATGTCTCTTCACGACACAACCCTCCCTACGCTCGGTCGCAGGGAGGGTTGTTGATTCAGCGCTATGGTACCCCGACGCGCTTGAGGTCAGGCAGGTTAAATCCGTTTGCGGGCGCTATTCGCCGGTGGGCGGTTGCGGTGCGGACGAGTTTTGGGTCGAGCCCTCGCCGCCATCTTGACGCGGCTTGCGGGAGCGACGACGGCGACGGCGCTTTTGACCCTGGTCGGCCGAACCCTCGCCACCGCGATCATCGCGCGACTCGCGTTCGTCGCGAGCAGCACCGCGCGCGGCCTTGGCAGCCGCCCCTCCGCCATCTCCAGGGCGACGACGTGTGACCTTGACCTCGCCATCCGAGACCTGATCGGCCACGGAGGGCACCGAGGGCTTTTGCTGCGTGCCCGAGGAATGGCGGCGACGCGGGCGCGGGGCGCGCTCGTCATCGTTGCGCTGCTTGCTACCCTTGTCGGCAGGCGTATCGGAGCCCGAACCACCCTTGGGGGCGGCACCGGCTTCGCGAGCGGCTGCGGCGCGGAAGGCGTCCTCGCGCTCCTCGCTCGACAAATGGCGGCGGCGACGGCGTGTGGGATTCATGCCACCGCCGCGGTTTTGCTGCTGAGGCTGCTGAGCCTCGCGCTCGCGGGGGGAATTCTTGCCTGCGGGAGCGGCCTCGCCGGCATCGCCCGAACCCGAGCGCTTGCGGCGGCGACGTCCACCGGCAGCCTCCTCAGCCTCGGGTGCCTCGGCCTTGCCGCGACCCTTACCGCGGCCGCGACCCTCGCCCTGGCTCTGACCGGCACGGGTGTCGGCGTCCGCATCGCGACGGCGGCGCTTGGGCATCGTCGTCCCCGCCAGACGGTCGGCGCTCGACAGGCCATCGCCCACGTCGACGCCGTTCTCGCGGTCGAGCTCCATAAGCGCCAGGCGCATCTCGGGCGACTCGATACGCTCGAGCACATCGCGCGTCACGCAGTCGGGGCGGCAGTTGCAGCCCTGCTCGGCGGCCTTCTTTTTGCAGCCCTCAGAGCAGGTCATGTCGGCCAGGTTGACCTTAAAGACTTTGCCGTTCTCCAGGCGCAACACCAGCTGCTCACGCGGGGTGTCATATTCCTGGATGCGCGCCTTGCCAAGCGGCGTATCGATCAGCGTCTTCTTTTTGGGCGCGCGGCTCTTAAAGTCCTTGTACGCCTCGAACTCGTAGCGCAGGCAGCACATCAGGCGACCGCAGACGCCGCTAATCTTGGACGAGTTGAGCGGCAGATCCTGCTCTTTTGCCATGCGGATCGAAACCGGCTCAAACTGTCCGCCAAAGCGCGTGCAGCAGAGCTCCTGGCCGCACTGGGCATAGCCGCCCACCAGGCGGGTCTCGTCGCGCACGCCAATCTGGCGCATGTCGACGCGAATGTGCAGCGTCGAGGACAGGTCTTTGACGAGCTGACGGAAATCGACGCGCTCCTCGGCGGCAAAGTAGAACACGGCCTTCTCGCCGCCAAACAGGTACTCGACACCGACCGGCTTCATCTCGAGGTCGAGCTCCTTGACCAGGCGGCGGAAGTCGACCATGGCCTCGTCGCCCTGGATGGCCAGGTCGTCGGCAAGCTGCAGGTCGATGTCGCTCGCCACACGCAGCACGGGCTTGAGCGGCTGACCGATCTCGTCTTGCGGCACCTCGAAGGGATCGGCCGTGACCAGGCCGATCTCGGTTCCGCGCTCGGTAGAACAAATGGCATAATCGGCCTCGAGGATATCCAGATCCTGTGGGTCGAACCACAGGTCGCGCGAGGCGTAGGTAAACTTAACGGGTACGACTAACGGCATTTCAGTGCCTTCCTGATATCGAACAGCATGACCTCGATGGCCAGCTGGGGAGTAACGTTTCTGGCGATGTTGCGCTCAGCGGTCACGACCGCCTCGAGCGCCTGGGTGGCACCCGCAACATTCGTCGCCGCGGCAAGCCGCCCGATCGTGTCGCGCACGTCCTCGTTCACAACGTCTGCCGCCTCATCCTGAAGCGTCAGCAGCACGTCGCGCATGAGCGTCCGCGCGCTCGCCAGCGCTTCCATGATACCCGAACGCTCGCGCGCGTTGAGTTCGCGCTTGTTGCGGTCCTCAAGCTGCTTCAATGCTCCACGCGACAGGTAGTCGGCGTTTTGCTCGAGCACCTTTTCCTGCGTGGACTTGACCTCGGCGAGCGGCGCCTTGACGGCGACGATGAGCGACTTGGCGCGACTGAGCACATCGGCCTCATCGGCAGCGACGAGTGAATCGATGGCGCGAACCATCTGACGGCGGGCGTCCTGGCGCTCGGCGCTCTTGAGGAACTCGATGCCGCGCGTGGGGCTGCCCGCCACGGCAACGGCCATGCGGCAACGCGCAGGTTCCTGACCGGTGGCACGGCTCACGGCTTGCGCGGCGACGGCGGGCGATACCAGCCGAAACGGCACGCACTGGCAGCGGCTCACAATGGTGGGCAGCATCACGTCGGCCGAGGTGCCCAACAGGATGAACATGACGCCCTCGGGCGGTTCCTCGAGCGTTTTGAGCAGCGCGTTGGCGGTGTTGGCGCGCAGCTGCTCGGCTCGGTCGATGATGTAGACCTTTGCCTTGGCGCGGATGGGCGCCAAGGGCACGTCGTCGAGCAGCTCGCGGGTCTGGGCGATGAGATAGCCCGTGGCGCTCTCGGGCGTGTAATAGTGCACGTCGGGATGCGTATGGCGGGCGACGCGCACGCAGCTGTCGCATGCACCGCAGCCGTCCTGCTCGCACAGGAAGGCCTGGGCAAGCGCCCATGCGGCGTCGAGCTTACCGGCACCGGGCGCGCCCAAGAACAGGTAGGCGTGCGATGCGCGGCCGCTTGCGATGGCGTTGGTCAAAAAGTCGCGCACGCGCTGTTGGGTGTCGAGCTTGGCCAGCAGGCTTGCCTGAGCGGGGGCCATGTTACTCAGCCTCCTGGGCAAGCGCGGCGGCGACGGCATCCTGGGGGATGTCGAGGCCGTGCGCGCGAACCAGCTCGGCCGTCTGCGCGAAGACGTCTGCAATCGACGCAGTGGCGTCGATGAGCTTTACGCGGGCGGGTTCCTCGGCAGCAATTGCGCAAAAGCCCTGGTAGACACGCTCCTGGAAGGCCATGCCCTTGGCCTCCATGCGATCGGCCGCACCGCGGGCCGCCATGCGCAGCGCCGCCTGCTCGGGCGTGATGTGATAGACGAGCGTGAGCGCCGGATGCGTACCGGCGACAGCCAGGTTGTTGGCGTCGCGCACTATCTGACGGTCGAGGCCATCGGCAAACGCCTGATAGCAGGTCGTGGAATCGTAGAAACGGTCGCACAGGACCACCTTGCCGGCAGCGAGGGCGGGCGCGATGACCTCGTGCACCAGCTGGGCGCGCGCGGCCTCGTAGAGCAGCAGCTCGCAGGTGTCGCCCATCGCCGTATTGGCGGGGTCGAGCAGCAGGGTGCGGATCTTTTCGCTGATGGCGGTGCCGCCCGGCTCGCGCAGAGTTACGACCTGATAGCCAGCGAGGTCGAGTGCGCGGGCCAGCAGGCGCGCCTGCGTGGACTTGCCGGCGCCGTCGACGCCCTCGAGCGTGATAAAGCTATGTTGAGCAGGCTCAAAAGCCATGGGCGCAGCCCCTTCCTACAAGGCGCGAAAATGCAAGTTATAGCAACCAAGCCATGATACCCCAGCGTCCGGCGCACCCCAAATCGGACCTAGTCATTGGGGACGTTCTTTAATGACTAGTCGTTTAAGAACGTCCCCAATGACTACTTAGGCGACAGTTAGGGACGTTCCTAAACTGCCGGCCGAAAAGGAACGTCCCTAACTGCCGACCCTCTAAGTTGCGGTGAAATAAGGACTGAATACGCCTTCTGGCTGCAAATACAATCCCTATTTCACCGCAAGTTAGGAGTGGGCGCGGGCGTTGATGGCGAAGGAAATGTCGCGCTCCAAGGCCAGGGCCTGTTCGCGCTCGAGGTCTTGGGTGAGGATTGCCAGCACGTAAGGGCGCTCGGCGTAGACGATTGCGGCATCGTGCTGAGCATTCGCCAGGCTGCCCGTTTTATGCGCGACCAAAACGCCGCCGGGAACGCCCTCGACAATACCGCGCGCGTCCTCCTGTGCCAGCAGATACCCGCGCGCTCGCTCGCACAGCTCGGGCGTCGCGATTGTCCCCGCCGCCAGCCGCTGTAACACGGCCGCAGCATCACGGGCGCTCGTGTAGTTCTCGCGACTTTGTGCCTGGGCCTCGGCGTCCATCATCAAACGAGCGAGCACGGTCTGGGTCAGCCCCAATGCGGCACACGTTTCGTTTACCGTATCCATGCCAAGCCTGCCGATAACAAGGTTCGCTGCCACGTTGTCGCTCTGGGCGATCATGGCGTGCAGCAGCTCGTCAATACTGTACGACACGCCCGCGCCGCGCGCTTGAATATTGCCGCTGCCGCCCACGATATCCTGTTGCGTTACCGTTATCTGCTCGTCGAGGGACAGCTCGCCCGCCGTCACGGTCTCGAGCGCACAAGCGAGAATGGGAAGCTTGATGATGCTTGCCGCCACACGTCGCGCGTCCGGTGCCACAGCGACTTCGCCATCGAGCGACGCGAACGTTTGAGGATCAAGCGCCACAGCATAGACCGAGGTAGACCCACCATATGGCTCGACAAGGGCTTCGATATCTTGCTGAAGGCCGGCAATCCAAGAAGCCCGGGAGACAGCCTCCGTCTTTTGAGCGGACGGATGATTCACCTTTTGTTTGGCAGGGACAGCGGAACCCTCAGCCTCGTTGCGGCGCGCGGCACAACCGCCGAGACTCATCACCGAGGCAAGCGCTCCGGTCAACATCCCGGCACAAAACACTCGACGCGAGCAATCGCGCGCAGTGAGAGGCGCATCCCCCGGTGGGAACCGGAACGCCTCCACGTTGTCACCGCCACCCCGACCTTGCTCGCCGCAGTACACAGACTCACTCCCCACCGTCGCATTCTACCGAGCCGTCGATAAACGGCCGCGCCGGACACCCAGCACGCCGCACTCATTGTGACGCATGCGACAGGGCTTGCGCGGCACGACTATCCTCACACAACCAGTTGGGTCGGCGCGGCCCAACCGCACCTGAACCACCTTATAATCTAGCCAACACATCGAATGGAAGGAACCATCATGCCCCGGTTTTGCACCCATTGCGGCAAGCTTCTGAAAGACGACGAGCGTTTTTGCACCAGCTGCGGAACGCCGGCAACCAATGATGGCCAGGCCTCTCAGTTGCAAGAGGATGCGCAGGCGGCCGAACATGCCGCCACGCCCGATGCCGCCTTCGACGCCGCCGCGACCACGGTTCAGTCTGCGCAGCAGCCCACGGCGACTCAGCCCCAACCGGCAGACGTGACCGTGCAGTCCGCCCATCAGCCCGCGCCCGCTCCCCAGCCGGAAGCTGGCACGACGCAGCAATGGGCGACACCAGCCGGCTCCGCGCCACAGCAGCCCATACCGACCGCCGCTCCGCAGGCCGGTGCGCCCACTGCCCCCAAGAGCAACAATGCATTGCTTATCGGCATTATCGCCGTACTCATTGTCGTGATTTTCGCGCTCGTCGTGTTCTTTATGATCAAGCCTTTCGACAAGGGCGCCGATGATACCAAGGGCACGACGATCGAAAAGGTCAAAATCGACCACGACGACGATGACGTCTCCGTTAAGGGCGACCCCAACAAGTTTGATGATGATGACGATGACGCCCACGATGCCGCCACCATCAGCGAGCAGAACGTCTACGACCAGCTGAGCTCCTACTACAGCAGGCTCTCCGATCTTGATCAGCAGGTCCGCGACTGCGCCACCACGTTTAACACGTACTATCTCAAGGATGACCGCAGCTCGCGCCAATCTGCCAGCGATGCCGCCGAGGCGCTCGAGGATCAGATCGGCGACCTGAAGGATGAGGTCGAGGACCTGGACGTTCCCATCGACTCGCAGAACTACAGCTCGTGGAAAGACATCATCACGCTCTACGACGACCTGGAGAATCGCATCGACGTCATTTGCGACGCCTGGGAGATCAGCCTTGAGTACTCCAGCCCCGCCAACCACAAGGACGAGATCGTGGCGCCGCTGGCGCGCGACAACGTAGCGGGCACCAACGACAACAAATACCGTCTGGACTTTGAGGACCGCTACCCCGGCGCCGCACCCGTCGAGGTGAAGTAATCCCAACAACTGATCAAAACTTGCGGTGAAATAGGGATTAATTAGGCCTTTTGCCAGCAAAAACAGTCCCTATTTCACCGCAACTTAGAAGTGGGGCCGGGCGCGCATTTGCATTTGCGCGCCCGGCCCCGCCGTGTCTATGTGTGCTCGGCTACTTGTCGGCAGCAGTCTTTTTGGTAGTCGACTTCTTGGCCGTCGTCTTTTTGGCGGTCGTCTTCTTGGCGGCAGTGGCTTTCTTAGCCGTCGTCTTCTTTGCCGTGCTCGCCTTGGTTGTGGTCTTGCGACCGCGGGCGGGCTTCTTCTCCTTGGTCGGGCAGTCCATGTTGACGCAGATACGCCACGGACCGCGCGCCGTGTTGACCACCACGATGGGAGCGCCGCACTCGGGGCAGGTCTCGCCCGTCGCCTCGAGCTTGCCGCGCGCCGGCAGCGGATAGCTCACGCCGCAGTCATCGTAGTTGGTGCAGCGGATAAAGCGCTTGCCGCTCTTCTCGCTCTTGTGCGCGATCAGGTCGCCGTGACGTCCGGCCTCGGCACACACCTTGCACTCGCCCACCTTAAGATCGGGCTCGTAGTTGGTGGGGCACGTGGGGTTCACGCAGATCTCGAAGGCCTTCTGGCGGAATGGCTGGCACTTGATGCGCGGCGCGCCGCACTCGGGGCACACGGCGGCCTCGCCCTCGAGCGGGCTCACCTTGACGCCACTCGGCACCGGATAGGTCACGTCGCAGTCGGGCCAACCCATGCAGCCGATAAAGCTGCCGCGGGTCTTGGCGCTCGTCTTCATAACCAGGTCCTTGCCGCACTTGGGGCAGGCGCCCACGCGCGCATCGGCCGTGACGGCGTCGCTGATGGCGTCGCCCAGCTCCTGCGTATGCTTGAGCAGCTCGTCGAGCACGCCGGCCAGCAGCGCGCGCGAGTGCGTCACGACATGCTCTTCGGTATCCTCGCCGCGCTCCACGCGGGTCATGTCGCCGTCGAGCTCGCTGGTCATATCGGGGCTCGTGATGCGCGGGGCAAACTGCGACAGCGCGTCGATGATGGCGATGCCCAGCTGGCTCGGCTCAACGGGATCATTTTTGAGATAGCGCACGGCATACAGGCGCTCGATGATGCTCGCGCGCGTGGACTTGGTGCCCAGGCCGCGCTTTTCCATCTCCTGCACGAGCTTGCCCTGGCTGTAGCGCGCGGGCGGCTCGGTCTGCTTGGCCTCGAGCTTAATGTCGAACACGTCGACCGTGTCGCCCTGCTCAAGCGGCGGCATCTGCTCGTCGCGCTTGAGGCCGTACGGATATGCCTCGCGGAAGCCCGGGGTCACGAGCACGTCGCCCGAAGCCACGAACGGCTCGCCGTTGACGTCGAGCTCGAGCTTGGTGTTCTCGATGGTCGCGGGCCCCATGAGCGTTGCCAGGAAGCGACGGGCGACGAGGTCATAGAGTTTGCGCTGGCCGCCGTCGAGCGTGGACGGGTCGCCCTCGCCCGTGGGGTAGATAGGCGGGTGGTCGGTGGTCTCGACCTTGCCGCGCGTGGGCTTCATGGGGCCGGCGAGCACCTTTTTGCACACGGGCGCCAGCGCCGGGTTGATCTTTGCCAGGTCGCTCACCACGGCGCCCAGATCGAGCGTCGCGGGATACACGGTGTTATCGACACGCGGGTAGCTGATGAGACCGGCCATGTAGAGGGACTCGGCGATGCGCATGGTACGCGCAGGTGAGATGCCCTCGGCCGCGGCGGCAGCCTGCAGCGAGGTCGTCGCAAACGGCGTGGGCGGCTGCTGCTTACGCGAGCGCTTGGTCACCGCGGCGACGGTTGCCGTCGTAGCGCCGTCAACGTGACCGTACGCCGTCTCAGCAGCATCCTTGTCGGTAAAGCGCGCCGTCTTGTGCGCGATCTTAAAGCGATCGTCCTCGGCAGCGCCTTGCGCGGCGCCCATGCCGCGAATCTGCCAATAGTCCTCGGGCACAAACGCCATGCGCTCGCGCTCGCGCTCGACCACCAGGGCAAGCGTCGGCGTCTGCACGCGGCCGGCGGAACGCACGTTGCCAAAGCCGCCAAACTTGGCGAGCGTCAGGTAGCGCGTGAGCACCGCACCCCAAATGAGGTCGATGTGCTGACGGCTCTCGCCGGCGTCGGCCAGGTTCTGGTCGAGCGAGACAAGGTTATCGAAGGCCTGCGTGATCTCGGCCTTGGTAAACGAAGAATACTGGGCGCGGGCGACCGGCAAGTCGGGCGCCACCTCGCGCACCTTGTTGAGGGCGTCCGAACCGATCAGCTCGCCCTCGCGATCGAAGTCCGTGGCGATGATGACGCTGTCGGACTTTTTGGCGAGGTTCTTAAGCGAGCGGATGAGCTCTTTCTCGGCCGGAAGCTTAATGACGGGCGCCCAGGTGAGATAGGGCAGGCTCTCGAGCTTCCAGCCCTTGATGGAAATGCCATCGGCAAGGAACGGCTTGCGCTTGGTGTCGTACGGCGGGCGGGCCAGGCCATCGGGCATATCGGCCGGCAGCATTTCGCCGTCCTCCGTGACCGAATACCAGCCCAACTTTTTATCGAACAGCACACTGTCGCAAAAATCGGGTGCCAGGATGTGACCGGCAAGGCCGATCGTCACGCACTCCTCGCCCTTCCACTCAAAACGGTAGATAGCGGTGTTGTACACCTTGTCCTTTTTGGGCTTGCCCGTGGACAGACGCTCGGCGATCTGACGCGCGGCGTCGTTTTTCTCAGCGATGATGAGCTTCAAAAGAGGCTCCTATCTCGTGTGTCTGCGGCTGCGCCCGCCCTCTTGGCGGCCGACTTACGCCCTTGCTTGCTCAATCTGCCCGATGAGCCAATCGCACCAGGCATCCATGCCCTCGCCCTTGCGCGCGCTCACGGCAAACCGCGGCGCTTGCGGATTGAGGTCATCGAGGGTCTTAGTATACCTATCCATGTCAAAATCGAAAGCCGGGGCCACGTCGACCTTGTTGAGCAGCTGCGCGCCGGCGTGTTGGAAGATGCCCGGGTACTTGATGGGCTTGTCGTCGCCCTCGGGCACCGAGAGGATCATGATGGACAGGTTCTCGCCCAGGTCAAAGTCGACTGGGCAGACCAGGTTACCCACGTTTTCGATAAAGATGACGTCGATGTTTTCCAGACCCACAGCTTGGTCGAACGCGTCAACGGCCTCCATGATCATGTTGCCCTCGAGGTGGCACAGGCCGCCCGTGTTGATCTGGATGGCGGGCATGCCGGCTTCCTTCATGGTGATGGCGTCGACGTCCGAGGCGATATCGCCCTCGATAACGGCACAGCGCAGGCTGGCTTTGTCACGCAGGCGCTCGTTGGTGCCCAGAATCGTGGTGGTCTTACCCGAGCCAGGGCTCGACAGCACATTGATCACGTAGGTGTCCGTCTGCTCAAACCGCTTACGCAGCTGATCTGCCAGGCGCTCGTTGCGCGACAGAATCGGCGACGCGATATCAATCGTTTTCTCGGCCATACTTAGCGCTCCTTACTTTGGCCCTTTTATACCCCATCGCTAGATGGCGAGCGTGCTAATCGTCGGGGGTCTCGATCTCGATACTTGCGATGTCGAGTTCGCGGCCATGCAGCAGACGCACGTTGGCACCGCCACATTGGGGACAACGGCAATGGAAACGGTCGTGCTCAAAGACCTCACCGCAGTCCAGACACTCGCTTTGTGGATGGACTTCCTCCACGGCAAGCTCGCAGCCGCGCGTGAGCGGGTCCTCGTCGCGAAACGTCTCCCACGCAAAGTCAAGCGCCTCGCGCACGACCTCGGTCATATCCCCGATACGCAGCGTTACCAAAACGGCGCGCGAGGCCCCCGCCCCACGCGCCGCGCGAATCACTGTATCGAGTATGCCGTTGACAATGCCAACCTCGTGCATACCGATTTACTCCTCGTCGTCCTCGTCGTCCGAGAACAGGTCCAGACGGCTCACGAACAGGCCCTCCTTGCCCTCGCGCGCGGTAATGACCACGCGAGCGATGGCGAGCGAAATCTCGTAGAGCGAGAGCAGGGCGCCATACATGAGACCCAGCGTAACGGGCGAGCCGTCGGGCGTAATCACAGCCGAGCCCACAAGCAGGCCTACGTACACGTAGCGCCAGGCGCTGCGGAAGGCCGCATAGGACACGATGTGAAAGACGGACAGGTAGAAGATGATGAGCGGCAGCTCAAACGCCACGCCAAAGCCGATCATAAAGAGCAGCTCCATGTTGACGTAGTTCTCTAGATCGGGCAGCGCCGTAGCGACGGCCGAGGTCTCGCCGATGAGCCACTCAAAGCCCGCAGGAATGATGATGAAATAGCAGAAAATGGCGCCCAGGAAGAACAGCACCGTCGAGGCGAGCACCGTGGGCACGACCCACTTGCGCTCGTTGGGGCGAAGCGCCGGCAGGAAAAACGCCAGAATCTGCCAGATGATCATGGGCGTGCACATGACCACGGCCATCTTGATGGCCAGCGAAAAGCGCAAACCAAAGCCACCGAGCGTGGTAGTGATGTAGAACTTACCGTCCGGCACAAAAGAGCGGATGGGGTCTTCCAGGATGTCGAGCACCACGGGCGTGGCGAAATACAGCACGATGGCGGCGGCAAACACCGACACGACCACGATGGTCAGGCGGCGACGGAGCTCTCCCAGGTGATCGAAGAGCGGCATTCGCGCAGGTCCGATAGGCATTACTCATCGCCTCCCTTCGGGGCGTCGGTGGCAGCAGCGTCGTCCTCGGCCTCGAGCTCGCGGGCGAGCTGGTCGACAACGGCTTTGCGCTTGCGGGGACGACGGGCGTAGAGGTCAGCCGTCGTGGGCTCTGCCGGCTCGGGCTCGGGCTCCGGCTCTGCAGCAGGCTCGGGCTCGGCGGCGGCAGCGACAGCGCCGGCGGGCTCTGCACCCTCGGCCTCCCCAGCAGCGCCTTCGCCCTCGGTGGCACCCTCGCTCGCAGCCTTCTCGGCAGCAAGACGGGCGCGACGCTCGGCAAAGGTCTCCTTCTTGGCGGGCGCAGCCGTCTCGGCGGCTTCCTCGTCCGCATCGGAATCGTCGTCGGTCGCAGCGGCCTTCTTGGGCTTGACCGGCGCCGACGCGGCCTCGCTTACCGGATCGATAATCTCGGACTGAACAACGGCCGTCATCTTTTCCTGCGTCTCGCGGAACTGACGGATGGCACGGCCGATCGTGCGGCCCATCTGCGGGAGCTTATCCGGGCCAAACAGCAAAAAGCCGAAGACCACGATGATCGCGAGCTCACCCTCTCCAATACCAAACACACATACCTCCAAGGCTCGATGTGAGTCGAGCCCGCACCGCGCCATTCGGCCGGAACTCGTCTATTCATTCGGTCAAGTATAGCGCCCGGACGCCAAAACGTCCGAGCGCATCACAAACATATGCCAAACGGCACGCCCTTTTGGGGGCCAAGATTATGCAGCGGTGATCGAAATCTCCTGGTCGACACCCAACAGCTGAACCACGCGCATCACCGGAGGCTGCACATTGGTGCAGCTAAAGCGCTTACCGTGGTCGACCGCGTGGTGCGCGGCGCCCACGAGCACGCCAATGCCCGTCGAATCGATGTAGCTCACCTGGGCAAAATCGAGCTCAACGGCCTCAGTGGGCTGCTCGAGCGCCAGGTCGATGGCGTTACGCAGGCTATCGGCGTTAGAAATATCAATCTCGCCGGTGACCTTAATGGTGTAGAGCTCTGGCGTGGGGTTGGTGGAAATACCCAAATCCATGTATACGCTCCTTTACGTATCGAAAGTGCGGATAGTACGGGAAGCCGCGCGTTAGGCGCGCTCGGCACGCGCAAGCTCGGCAGCGACAAGCTTAACGGCCAGCACCAGCACATCGAGCGCAGCCTCCAGGTCCTCGACCGTGGGATAGCTCGGCGCGATGCGGATGTTGGTGTCGCGCGGATCCTTGCCATCAGGCCAGGTGGCACCAGCCGGCGTGAGCTTGACGCCCAGGTCGGCACAAAGCGCGGCGACCTTTTGGGCCGAGCCCTCGGGACCATCGAAGCTCACAAAGTAGCCGCCGCGGGGATGCGTCCAAGTGGCGCAACCCGTATCGCCCAGACCCTCGGTGAGCTTGCGCTCAACGGCCTCAAAGCGCGGGCGCAGGAACTCGGCATGCTTTTTCATGTGCTCCTTGACCGCCTCGATGGTGGGAAGGAAACGCACATGACGCAGCTGGTTGAGCTTGTCGGCGCTGATGAGGCCGGCCTTCAGGCGCTTGGAGAACTCGGCGATGACCGCGGGGCTCGCACCGATAAAGCCGATGCCGGCGCCCGGGAAGGTAATCTTGGACGTCGAGGCAAAGGCCACCACGCGGTCCTCGGTGCCCGCCGCGCGAGCGAGGTCAAAGATGTTTGCGAGCTCGTCGGTCTCGTCGTACAGGTCGTGCACGCAGTAGGCGTTGTCCCAGAAGATGCGGAAATCGGGCGCGGCCGTGGGCATCTCGACCAGGC
>UQWS01000014.1 GCA_900544875.1 uncultured Collinsella sp.
GCCTGACCCCATATCGTTGGGGCCAGGCCCGATTTTGCCTCTTGACAATGTCCTGCTCATATTAAAAGGAACGTCCCCAAGTGACGGGTTCCCAAGTGACGGGTTGTGGTTAGGCGCGGGATTTGTTGTAGGCGAGGGCTAGGCCTACGGCGGCGATGGCCGCGGCAAAGAGCACCGTGACGCCCAGGTCGCAGGCGATGTCGCCCAACACAGCAGACGTCAGGTCCGAGGCAAGCGCCTTGCCGATCGCATCGTTCACCCAATACGTCGGCACAAAGTGCGCCGCCGTCTGCACGGCCGAGCCCATGAGCGACAATGGCATCCAGGCGCCGCCCAAAAACGTCATGAGCAAGCCGAGCAAGTTGCCCACACCGTTGAGCAACTCCTCGCGAGCGCCCAGGCTCGACAGCGTAAAGCCAACGGCCAGCGGCGTGCACGCCAGGGCAAACGTTGCCGCCAGCGCCAGGCACACGCGACCCACGCCGACCTCGGCAACCGCGCTGGCAAAGCCCACGACGCCCATCATGCTCGACACGAGCCAGATGCAGACGGTGAGCACGGCGGCGGCCGCGAACACAGCGAGCGAACGCTGGCGCTCAGAGACCGGGCTGGCATCCATGCGGCGCACGCGCTCGGGCTCGTTCATGCCCGAAAACACCAGTCCCACCGACACGATGACCGACGAGATGATCGCGTACGCGCCAAAGTTGAAGTACGACTCGAGCGTGGTAGCAGCAGTCGAGTCGACCTTGACCTGCTCGATCTGGACCTCCGCGCGCTTTGCGGCCGCGTGCTCGGCGGCCCTTGCGACGTCACCGTTGGAGGCAGCGGGTTCAAGCGCCGCCGCAGCGCCCGCGAGCGAGATCCAGCGCGAGGCCTCGGCGGACGAAAGCGCCGCCGCCATGGTGCCGGAACCATAGGTCACGTCGAGCTTGGGCAGGGCCTCCCCCGCACGGGCGGCTGCAACAAGATCGTCCTCAAACCCCTCCGGGATAAAGAACACGCAATCGGCACTGCCCTTGGCGCTGTTGCTCTTGGAGAGCGCGTCGGCAAGGTCGTATGTGTCGTCGCCGACGCCCGTGACCAGGTCAAAGCGTGAGCCCAGGTGCTTGGTAAGCGCCCGCGAAAGGTCGCTATTGTCGCGGTCGACCACGATCACGTTGGTGTCGTAGGGCTTGTACTCGGTAAGCTGCGACGAGTTCCAGCTCACCGAAGCCGCGATGAATACGCCCATGAGCGAGATGAACACCGTATAGATGAGCAGGTAGAACGGGTGCGCCAGCGCCATGCGAAGCGCGGTCTTAAAGGTGCTCATAGCGGCTCCTTCCAAAGATCAGCGTAGCGGCGGCGACAAACACCAGGGCCATCAGGACGAGCGCGCCGGCGCGAACAGCGAAGGGCCCCAGGTCCTCAAAGAAATACAGGCGATTGAACATGTCGCAGATGAGCTTGACGGGGTTGAGCCAGCACTCGACCGGACAAGCGCGGGCGACGTCGTCGGCAAGCGCCATCGCCGGCTCGCCGTAGAGGCCGGCGAACAGGGCGCACGTGGTGGCAAAGCCCGTGAGGATGCCCGACTTGGATGCCTTGCCGCCCTTAACGGGAAGCGTGCCCACAAAAAGCCCCAGGCCCGTGGCGGCAAGCGCGGATGCAGCCCCGCCCAGCAGGCACAACCCCTCGCGCCCGCCAAAGTCGACGCCCACGACCAGGCGCACGTAGCCGATCGCAACCGCCATCGATGCAAAGGAAACCAGCCACGAGCCGACAAAAATGCCGGCCAGCGACGCCGTCTTGGAAAGACCGCCCACGCAGCGGCGCGCGCCGAGGCCGGACAGATTGGGCTGCAAATCGACGACGCTCAAGGCGGCAAACTCGGCAGACATCATCGCGACCAGGCCAAAAAGCGCGTAATAGTAGATGACCGTGCCATCGGGCGTGGCACGAGTCAGGCTCACGCGGCGGGTTCCGCCCTCGAGCGACAGGGCGCGCGCAACCGCCGCCGGATCGGCGAGCGCCGCCGGGTTGTCCTGGGCAATCTGGGACATGAGCTCGGCATTTTGCGTATACGAGCTTGCCACCGTTTCAAGGATGCTGCGGTCGGTAAGCACCGACGAGGCGCGCGAGCTGTCGTAACTCGATAGCAGCGTGAGCCTGGGCGTGCCCGCGGCATCAACCGTATAGATGCCCGCGACCTCGCCGGCCTTGAGCGCTTTGCGCGCGGCAGCCAAGTCTTCGTACTCGCTCACATCGAGCAGCTGATCGTCGCCTGCCTTGGCAAGCGAAGCTGCCACATCCTTAAAGGTCGAGGCATCCCAGGCCTCGTCCGCCACGACGGCAACCGGCACCGGGTCGACCGTGCCGTCGGAGCTGAGGTTCGCAAACATAAACATGAACATCGTGGAAAGCGCGATAGGAAAGAGAGCGCCCCAGACCCACGTGCTCGGCCGGCGCAGCAACGTCTTGACTGTGGTGATGATGGTGTTGAACATGGCCGCCCCCTAGTCGCGCAGCTCGCGGCCGGTGATCTCGAGGAACACGTCGTTGAGGGTCGGCGGTTCGGAATAGATGCGGCCGAGCGGCACGTCATGCGAGCGCAGCGCATCGAGAATGTCCGTCAGGTTGTGCGGGCTCGCTTCGCACGAAAACGTGAGCTGTCCCGCCGTTGCCGAAAGGTCCAGAACGTGCGGCAGGCTTGCGACGGCACCGAGCGCCGCACTCGGAACCTCGCCGACCTCGATTACAATCTTCTCGCCCATCTGAATCATGCGCTTGAGCTCGTCGTTAGTGCCCTGCGCCAGCACGCGCCCACCGTCCATGATCATGATGCGGCTGCAGATCTGCTCGACTTCCTCCATGTAATGGCTGGTATACACCACCGTGGCGCCCTCGTCGCGCAGGCGGCAGATGCCCTCCAGGATGGCGTTGCGGCTTTGCGGGTCGACCGCCACCGTGGGTTCGTCAAAAAAGATGAGCTCGGGCTTGTGCGCGATGCCGCAGGCAATGTTGAGCCGGCGCGCCAGGCCGCCCGAGAGCTTGCCGGGGCGGAACTTGGTAAAGTCGCCCAGGCCGACAAAGTCGATCGCCTCGTCCACCAGCGCGCGGCGGCGCTTGCGGTCGTTGACGTAGAGACTGCAGAAATAGTCGATGTTCTCGCGCACGGTGAGCTCGTCGAACACCGCCACCTGCTGCGGCACCACACCGATGCGGCGCTTGAGGTCGTAGCGGGCGGGCGTCATGCGCTCGCCGAACAGCTCGATGGTGCCTTTGTCGTAGGCGAGCAGCTGCAGGATGCAGTTGATGGACGTGGTCTTGCCCGAGCCGTTGGGGCCCAGCAGGCCAAAGATCTCGCCGGGGGCGATACTCAGGTTAAAGTGGTCGAGCGCAATAAGGTCGTCGTAGCGCTTAACGAGGTTTTCGACGTGGACGATGTCTGTCATGAGGCGGCCCTTCTGTTGCTTGCGGCCCGGTACGATTGCATCATCGCAGGAGCTGACGGCGCGCACCAGTGAGCTTTGTCACGAGTGCGGGGCGGTCGCGTAGCCTGCTGACGCGACCGCCCCGCCGCGTGGGAGGAATGTCACGGTTGCTTTGAGTGGCGCCTCCCCCGTGCGCGGCATCGCGTACAATACCCGTATGAACAGGCTATTCGACAAATCGATCGTGCTGGCGTGCTGCATCGCAGCCGCCACGGGCCTTGCTGTGGATGCTCGCCTGGTCGCGGCGTTTTGCCTTGGCGTTGTCATCGCCGCGCTGGCCGAGGTCGCGCAGGGAGAACGCGCCCGTCGCGCCAGCGAGGCCGGCAGCTACGCCTACGTCATCGCGGCTGTCTTCGTGCCGCCGTTTGTGCCGTTCGCACCTCTCGCCCTCTATGACATCGCGCGACGCGTGCGCCGTGAACGCATCTGGCCCGCGCTGGCAATTGGCTCCGTGTTTGCCTGCGCACTTGCCACGGACCTTCGCTGCGGCGCGCTCACCACCCGAACGCTGTTGCTAACCGCCATCCTTTCGGTCGCCGCCACGTTGCTGTCGCTGCGCACCGCGCAGCTGGAGCGCGAACAGGAACGCATGCGTCGCACCCGCGACAAGCTGCAAGAACGCGCCCTGGCACTCGAGGCACGCAACCGCGACCTCGCCGACCGCCAGGACTACGAAGTCGAGCTCGCGACGCTCGCCGAACGCGCCCGCATCGCGCGCGAGATCCACGATAACGTGGGCCACCAGCTCACGCGCGCTTCGCTTCAAACCGAAGCCCTGCGCGTGGTCCATGTCAACGAGCCCGGCGTTGCCGCCGATTTCGCCGACGTCAAATACACCGTTGACGAGGCGCTCCAGCTCGTGCGCGCCAGCGTCCACGCGCTCAACGACAACGCCGTCGACCTTTCCGTGCAGCTCGAACGCATTGTTGAAGGCGCGCGCTCGGACGGCGGCCCGCAGATTGAGCTTGAAGTTATGACCGAACATGCGCCCGCAAACGTCGCCAACTGCTTTGCGGCGGTCCTGCGCGAGGCGCTCTCCAACACCATGCGCCATGCCCATGCCAAAACCATTACCGTGCGGTGCATGGAGCATCCGTCGTTTTACCAGCTCATCGTTACCGATGATGGCGCAGACGCGACCCCGGCGAGCAGCAGCAACGTCGCAGAAGGCATGGGGCTCGTCTCCATGCGCGAGCGCGTCGAGGCGCTTGGCGGAACCTTCACTGCCGGCCTGCGCGCCGGCGCCCCCGGCTGGCGCGTGTTTGCCACCGTCCCCAAACAGCAAGGAGATGACGCCCGATGAGGCTCATAGTTGTCGACGACGACCGCTTGGTAGTCGATTCGCTCAAGATTATCCTGGGCGCCCAGCCGCAGATCGAAGTGGTGGGCACCGGAGCCGACGGCAACGACGCGGTGGCACTCTACGCCGAGCACGCGCCCGATATCGCGCTGCTCGACATTCAGATGCCGGGGCGCGACGGGCTTTCGGCGGCGCGCGAAATCCTTGAGCACGACCCCGCGGCACGCGTGGTGTTTCTGACGACATTCTCGGATGACGAGTACATTGTATCGGCGCTCAAGCTGGGCGCCCGCGGTTACCTGATCAAGACCGATGTCGCCGCCATTCCGCCAGCGTTGGCGCAGGTCATGGATGGCAAACGCGTGCTCGAGGGCAAGGCGATCGAAGATGTTGACTTTGACGGGATGGGCGACAAGACGGGCACGCCCCGCCGGCCCGCAGCCTTTGCCAGCCTGACCGACCGCGAGTTCGAAGTCGCCGAGCTCATCGCCCGCGGCCTCGATAACAAGGAGATCGCTGCCACCGCCTATATGGGCAAAGGCACCGTGCGCAACCACATTAGCTCGATCCTAGCCAAAATGGGCCTGCGCAACCGCACGCAGATCGCCATCGCCTACCTGCGAGGGTAATTACCCAACAACCGACCACCCCGGCAAAGTAAAATGGCTGCCACCGATTTAATGCCATTTCAAAACTATGCCGGATTACTACGATGAATCGCCCGCCTTCGACCACGGCAAATTGCGCGCTTACAAAACCGCAGGTAGAACGCTTGCATTATTTAGAAAAATGCAGTCATGGTCGGGAATGTCGAATTCATCGTAGTAAACCGGCATAGTTTTGTTCGGGCGGCCCTGCACGAGTGCCTCCGCAAGCCTCGCGGGACCAAAATGATCCATTTTCCTCCACCCGCGGAAACCGGCTGACAGCGCCCGCCACGAAATCGGCCCATCTACTACGTTTGACTCAATATCCCCGACCATACCCGCTTTTCATGAAAAATCGCAGGCGTTCTACCTGCGGTTTTTATTTCGCATTACTTGCCATGGTTGAGGGTAGCGGCTTAAACGTAGTAGATGGGCCCATTTCATGGCAGACGGGTCATTTTCGGGCTGGACGGGTCGCGTGGCGGCCCGCACACGCGTTCACGCGCGGGGCCGGCGGGGCATTTTTGCCCCGCCGGCCCCTATTCCAGCGCTATACCAGCCCCATTCCAGCGCTACTCCGGCTTGGTTTCTACCGTGGGAGTCTTATCCGCCGCAACCGGAGTACGGGCGGTGTCCATAGTCAGGCAGTGCTTGGGGCAGCTTTCGATGCACTCGCCGCACACCACGCAGGCGTACGGGTCAATCAACCAGGTACCGCCCTTGCGATCGACCGCGAGCGCGCCCGCCGGGCAGCGACGCGCGCACATGCCGCAGCAGATGCACACATCCATGTCATTGACGATATGTCCGCGCAGGCGCTCTGGTGCCGTCAGCCCCTCCTGCGGATAGCACACCGTAACCGGCTGCTTGACCATAGAGCCCAAGGCCGTCTTGGCAAATGTCAGCAAACTCATGCCGCGCCTACCTTTCCGTGCAGCTAATGCAGGGGTCGATGGTCAGGATAATCATGGGCACGTTGGCAAGGAGCACGCCCTGCAGCGCATGTGTCAGACCCGCCAGGTTTTGCGACGTCGGCGTTCGCACGCGGAAACGGTCCAGGTTCTTGGTGCCGTTGCCGCGTACATAGTAGTACGCCTCGCCGCGCGGCTGTTCAATCACAACCTCGCCGCGCGCGCCGTCGGCCGGCGTAAGCTTGGTGCGCCCGCCGATGCCGTCGTGTGGAATCTTACCGGCAAGCTCCTTGATGATATCCATGGCCTGCATGACCTCGGCGCAACGCACCTGGCAGCGGGCATAGCAGTCGCCGTCGGTCGCCACGATGGGCTCAAACGCGGCCAGATCCGCATAGGCGCCGTCGCCAAACATGCGCACGTCGTAATCCACGCCCGAGGCGCGCCCAAACGGACCGACCATCGAAAGCTCCAGCGCGTCTTTCTTGCTGATCACGCCCACGCCATGCAGACGCTCGCCACAGCTGTCGTCGTCCAAAAACGTATGCACCAGGGCCTCGTAGTCGGGGCGCATGGCGTCGAGCGTCTGGACAATGCCGGCCAGCTCGGAGTCCTCAATGTCGTGCTTAAGGCCGCCGATCTCGTTGATCGACAGAATCACGCGACCACCGCACGTGCTCTCAAAGATCTTGAGAATCTGCTCGCGCAGCGTCCACGAACGATAGAACAACGCCTCGAAGCCAAAGGCATCGGCGAGCAGGCCCAGCCACAGCAGGTGCGAGTGAATACGCGAAAGCTCATGCAGAATGGTGCGGATATACTGCACGCGGCCGGGCACCTCGATGTCGAGCATACGCTCGCAGGCGCTGGCATAGCCATAGCTGTGGCCCACGGCGCAGATGCCGCAGATGCGCTCGGCGATGTAGCCAAACTGGTGCATGTCGCGCTTTTCGGTGAGCTTCTCGAGTCCGCGGTGCACAAAGCCGATCTGCGGAATTGCCTCGATGACGCGGTCGTCCTCGATCACCAGGTCCAGATGAAGCGGCTCGGGCAGCACCGGGTGCTGCGGGCCAAACGGAATAACGGAGCGATGTGCCATGGACTTTACGCCTCCTTTTTCTGCTTGTCGCGGGCGGCCTTGGCGGCAAGCGCCGCGCGGACCTTGGCCGCTTTCTCGGGATCCATGGCGGCGAGCTTTGCCTCCATCTCGGCAGCCTTGAGCGCGGCCTTGGCGGCAGCTTCATCGTGCTGAGCATCGGAGCCGGCAGCCGCAGCGGGCTGAGCAGCGGCGCCCGCGGCATCGCCGGCGCTGGCAGCGCCCTCCCCTGCAGCAGCCGCAGCAGCGGCGGCCTTCTCGGCCGCGGCCTTGCGCGCCTTAGCCTCGGTGGCGGCACGGACCTTCATGGCTTTCTCGCGCGCAGCTTTCACCTCGGGTGTGATCACACTCATGGGCTCGGCAGTCGAAACCTGGTAGAAAAAGCCCTTAAAGTCGATCTGCATGTCGGTAATGACAAGACCAAACAGGTCATGTGCCTCGTTCTCAAACGGGAATACCGCCGGATAATACGAGCTGATGGACGGAATCTCCTGGTACCGGTCGATACCCTCGACCACCAGATTCTCAATCGCATAGCTTCCGTCCCGCGCGATCTGCTCTTGCGCAGCGCGGACGTTGATAAACGTATAAACCAGGCGATACGATCCGTCGTCCACACAGCGCTCGGCATGCATCTGCACAAAGCGTGCGCCGGCACCCTTGAGCGCCTGCACGTGCGCCAGGAGCTCATCGATCCCGACGGTTGTATAGATTGCCTTTTGCATTACTTGGCCTCCTTTGCAGCGTCGGGTGCACCGTCAGCCGTGCCTGCGTCGACACCGGCCCCGGCCTCAGCCGCAGCTACAAACCCGTCCTCGCCCAGCTCAACGCCACCGTCCCAGGTAGCGGCACCGCCCACGGTGAGCGGGTCGCCGCCGGCGCGCATCACGGCCTCCTTCTGGTCCAGGATGCCGCACGCCTCCACGATGGCATCGATCACGGTCTCGGGGCGAATGGCGCACCCGGGCGCGTACACGTCCACGGGAATCGCGCGGTCCACGCCGCCGATCACGTTATAGGCATCGCGGAACACGCCGCCCGAACACGCGCAGATGCCGCAGGCCACCACGCACTTGGGCTCGAGCATCTGGTTGTAGATCTGGCGCACGACGGGCAGGTTCTGGGCATTGACCGACCCCGTCACCAAAAAGATATCCGCATGCTTAGGGTTGCCGGTGTTGACCACGCCAAAGCGCTCCGCATCGAACAGTGGCGTGAGCGAGGCCAGCACCTCGATATCGCATCCGTTGCAGCTCGAACCGTCGTAATGAATAACCCACGGCGAGCGCGACATTTTATGATCCATGGATGCCGCCTCCTAAATAAATACGTCGACGAGGATGGGCATAAGGTTGAGCAGGCCAAACACCAGCGCCACGCCCCATCCGAGCCTAAAGCAGCTGCGCCAGGTGCTGCGTGCGAAGGTGTTGTCGATCAGGACCTCGACAAAATACGTCGCGGCCATCACGACCAGGGCGACCACCCAGCTCACCGGGTTGTCCCAAACAAAGAACATGCCTACCCACATCAAAAACAGCACGGTCTCGCACCAGTGCATAAGGGTCATCTTGGCCAGCGTGCCGCCGCTCATCTCGGTGGCGACGCCCTGGACAATCTCCTGATGCGCGTGATGTGAGTACGAAAGGTCAAACGGCGACTTGCGCAGCTTGATGGTAAGCACCGCGAGCAACGCGAGAAAAATGGGTGCGCTGTACACGATGATGGGGGCCGACTGCCCCGTCACGGCGATGGAATCGAAGCTGTCGGTGGCAAGGTACAGGCCCACGCTCATCAGCAGAACAGCGGGCTCGTAACTCATAACCTGCAGCAACTCACGGTCGGCGCCGACCTGGGCAAACGGGCTTTGCGTCGAGGCAGACGCCAACACCACAAAGATCGCGGCGAGGGTCACCATAAACGCACACAGCAGCGTGTTGGAGCCCGACACAAAGATGCCGCCGCCCACCACGGTAAAGATGAGCGCACACGCCATATAGGTATCGTCCATGGTGTTTACGCTGGCAGGGGCTTTGCGCAGCAGCTTGGCAACGTCGTAGAAGGGCTGCAGCAGACGCGGACCCACACGGCCCTGCATGCGGGCCGAAAGCTTACGGTCAAGACCGTCAATCAAACCGCCCACAAGCGGCGCAATCAAGGCAAACGCCGCGGTGCCTATAAAGATGCCCACGACACCCGAACCTTCGAAATACTTGCCGCGCAGCACCGAGGGCGCGCTCATGGCAAGCCGCTCGGGCCCAATCCATGCGCAGCACAGCAGCGCAAACAAGATAATGCTGCAGCACACGACGCTGCCCGCGGGGCCGATACGCTTCTCGCCAAGGGCGTCCTCCGAGTACCAATTGCGCTTTTCGGCCTTCACCTCGTGCCCCATCGAGCCGCGGAAATGGCGATATTTGTCGGTTCCCACACCCGAAAGGTACACGTTGACGTGCGGCTTGTTGCTCACGCGGAATGAAGTCAGCAGCACCACGGCGATAAACGCCACGATAACCACCATCAGATACATGGCGTCTTTGCCAATAACGTATGGCACGCGGCCAAACACCATGGCCAAGTAAGGCGACACCAAACCGCTCGAGATGAGCGGGAACGCCACGCAGCACAGAATCAGCAGCGCGGCGATGGTGTTGAGCGCCATCCATTCGGTCTTATGGACATTGACCTCAACGTTTTGAGCCGTGGGGTCGACGCCCGAAAGCTTGGCAAGCCACTTGCCCCAGAAGAAGAACGTCGCGGCAGAGCCAAAGGCAAGCACCATGATCATGAGCACGTTGCCGGTCTGCGCAAACGCCACCAGGGCGCCCCACTTGGACACGAGCATGCCAAACGGCGCCACGAACATGCCCATGATGCCCAGCATCATCAGGCGCGTCAGGTGCGGCATGCGGCTGAACATACCGTCCATGTCCTCGATATTGCGGCTGCCGATATGATGCTCGGCCGTGCCCACGCACAGGAACAGCAACGACTTTGCCACCGTGTGGAACAGGATCAGGAAGATGGCCGCCCAGACGGCCTCGGGCGCGCCGACACCCAAGCAGGCACTGATGAGGCCCAGGTTGGAAATGGTGGAGAACGCGAGCACGCGCTTGGCATTGCTCTGCGAGATGGCCATGAGGGCAGCGAGCAAAAACGTGATGGCACCCACACTCGTAACCATAAAGCCGGTCACGGGATAGATGGCATAGAGCGGGCTCAGCTTGACCATTAAGAACACGCCAGCTTTGACCATGGTTGACGAGTGCAGCAGGGCGCTCGTGGGCGTGGGGGCAACCATGGCGCCCAACAGCCAAGTGTGGAACGGCATCTGTGCGGCCTTGGTGAGTGCGGCGAGCGACAGCAGGATGACCGGCATCACCAGTAGCGCGGATTGCACGGTTCCGGCGCCGGAAAGCTCGATCATGCCCGAGATGGTCAGCGGCATACCGTTAACGTGCAGGAACATGAGTCCGGCCAAAAACGCGATGCCGCCCAGCATGTTAAGGATGATCTGGGTGAAGGCGTTCTTGATGGCCTCGGGCGTGCGCGTGTAGCCAATCATGAGGAACGAGCACACGGTGGTGATTTCCCAGCCGCAGAACAGCCACTCAAGGTTATCGCTCGTCACGATGACGAACATGGCCGAAAGGAACAGGAACATAAGCGCCAGGAACTGCGGGCGACGGTCGGGCGCGGTCTGCCCGCGCAGCGCGGCCTCGTGCTCGTCATGAGCCTGGAAGTCCTTCATGTAGCCCAGGGCATACACGCAGATTAGGCTGCCGACAATGCCAACGGCGAGGACCATGATCACGCTCATGTAGTCCAGGTAGAGCGGCGTCGCCGTGACGGCTTCGGCCGCGGGCAGCGTCATGGCTGCAAAGGCGAGCGAGCCCACCAGCTGGACTATGCCGAGCACCGTGGTGAGCGCGTTCCTATATTTATACGCGTTGTACAGGATGACGGCGCACAGGATGACATCGATGGCGGAGCTGATGATCGAGAGCACATGCGAGGTGCCGGGGGCAACCTCAAAGCTCTGCGGACCCGTGCCAAAAAACAAGACGGCGACTACAACTGTCACCGCCATAATAATGCCGGAGCCTACAAGCCCCACCGCATCGCGGGCGCGGTCACCGCGCGCGAGCAGCATGCCCAGCGCCGGTACCAGCGGAAACAGGGTAAGGAAATACAGTAGCGTCATACCATCACTCCCCCATGCAAAAACGCTGCAATTGTTTAACGTTATAGCTCAATTGAGGAGTAGCGGCGGCGGGTTTTCGGTCAACTGGGGAGTTTTAGGCGTACGGGGCAAGGGCACGTCCGCTTTGGAGCAGAGAGGCGACGCTCCCCCTATCGCAGCGACAGGCGCGCGGGCCACTGCGCGCAGTTTATTGGCCACTTTGGAGGATGTCCCGACAGGCTCGCGCCGGTCCAAAAAGTTGGCGCGGCAAGAAAAATGCGCCCCTGTGGGCGCACCATCCCGTTTGCTATTCCGCCTTTTTAACGCGTGGCTTGCGACCGCGCGGCTTATCGACCAGTGCGGACTCACCGCTCTCGCGGTACTGACGGCACCAAGCCTTGACCGAAGACTCGCTGGGAATCTTGTGCTTGATCATGGCCTCGCGAACCGTCAAGCCGTTTTCCAGACGGTCCTTAACCACGGCGAGCTTAACTTCGTACGAATAGGTGTGATGATGTGAACCGGCGTTGAGAACGGCGTCGGCACCGCCCACGGCATACGCGCGGGCCCACTGACGAGCCGTGGCCTGGGGAATGCCGAGCTCCGCGGCGAGGGCGCGATGACCGACCCCCTCTTGGAGGACCTCGACGGCGCGCTGCCTAACCTCGGGCGCATGCGTGCGAGTCCTAGTTGCTTCCGACATACCTGCCACTTCTTAGCCTTAACCGTTAATCTGCTTTCTTACGTGCAAGTTAGATAGTAGCATTTTACTGTTTGCTCAAAGCAGTTAATTAAAATAGACGCGGCGTTATCTGGGCATTTGGCACCAAATTACGACATTTCTTTATCGATTATTTACGCTGGTAGCTGACTCGCAGCTAATCGTCATTCGCTTGTCAACAAAATTGGCATCTCTTTATGTCCTTTGGTATAGAGGATATAGTTATTAACCCCTCCCCCAATAATTTTGAGTGATCTGCAAGGCAGTAGACGTCCTCACTCCTCATGATTACCACGCATTGCCATCCACCGGAGCAAAACAAAAAGGGCGGGACTTGCTGCGTTTGCAGGCCCCGCACCGGTTGACACCCGACAGGACACAGCCGGGCGAGACGAATCCGTGCTACCGCCCCGCCCGGCCGCGATGTTCAACTACAGCTCGTTGGCCGCGTGGTATGCCGTGCGAATGGCGCTCGCAATGTCGGCGGTGCGCTCGCCCGAGCAGTCACCCACGCAGGTCACGGGCACCGTCACGCCGTCCAGGTCAAACGCGTTGGCCTTGGAGCCCACGGCCATCACCACGTAATCGCAAGCGATCTTCACCGGCTCCTCGGCGCCGTCCTCGGTGGTGCGAATGGCCTCCACGCCCTCGTCGGTAATGGCGGTCAGGCGGGTCTTCACGTGCTGCTCCACGTTGTGCTCTGCAAAGTCGCTCATAATCAGCGGCAGAATGGTCTCGGACTCGCCCGCGGCAATCTTGTCGAGCATCTCGACAATCGCTACCTCGCAGCCGTGCTGCAGCAGGTACTCGGCGGTCTCGGTGCCCACCAGGCCGCCGCCAATGACGGCGACGCGGCCCGTAAGCTCCACCTTGCCGGCCAGCACGTCCCAGCTCGAGACGACCTTCTCCGAGTCGGCGCCCGGAACGGGGATGACCACGTCGTGCGCGCCCACGGCCACAATCGCGGCGTCGGCGGCGTTGAGGTCCTCAGCGGTAGCGGCATGGCTGAGCTCAACCTTCACGCCCAGGCCGGGCAGAATCTTCTCGTAGTACTCGACCGAGCGCATGATCTCGTCCTTGCGCGGAGGCGCAGCCGCCAGCACAATCTGGCCGCCCAGATGATCGCTCGCCTCATAGACGGTCACGTCGTAGCCGCGCTTGGCCGCCACGCGCGCGGCCTCCAGGCCGGCGATGCCGCCGCCCACCACGGCGATCTTCTTGTCGCCCTCGCCCGGCTTGATGGCGATGGTCGCCTCGTCACCGTTCTCGGCGTTGAGCACGCACGAGATGTACTTGCGGTTTTGAATCGCGTCGACGCAGCCCTTGTTGCAGTTGAGGCACTCGCGGATGGGCTCACCCGTGGCGGCCTTCAGCGCAATGTCGGGGTCGCACATGAGCGAGCGGCCATAGGCGATGATGTCGGCCGCGCCGTCTTCCAGAATCTTCTCGCCGGCCTCAACCGAGACAACGCGGCCGACGGTTGCCACCGGCACGGAGACCAGGGCCTTGACGCGCTCGGCCACGGGCAGCGTCCAGTTGTAGGGCATGGCGCCCATGGGCGGAATGGTGTCGCCCATGTTGCCGGTGTGGTTGGCCTGTGCGACCTGAATCATATCGATGCCCGCACCCTCGAGCAGCTTGGCGAACTCGCAGGCCTCGTCGGGCTGCAGGCCACCCTTGCCGCGCGGCGTGCCGTCGGGGTTCTCCATGATCACGGGGAGCTTGTACTCCACCATCAGCTGCGGCGCGGCCTCCTTAATGGCGGCGACGACCTCCAGCGCGTAGCGAACGCGGTTCTCGAACGAACCACCGTACTCGTCGGTGCGCTGGTTGAGGATGGCCGAGCACAGCGAACCCACCAGGCGGTCGCCGTGGACCTCGATAGCGTCGATCCCGGCCTGCTGTGCGCGAGCGGCCGAGGCAGCGATGGCCTCCTTGATCTGGGTGAGCTGCTCTACGCTCGCCTCGTTCACAAAGTGCTGCATGTCGTGATGCAGCTTGGCGTAGGCCTGGTTGCGGATCTCGTTGGACTCGGCCATCTTGGCGGCAAAGGTCTCCTCGTCGCCGGCGGCCTTGGCCTCCTGCGCGGCCTTGGCGGCAGCCATGGAACCCATGACCATGCGGCCGACACCGGGCACGTCGTACTCGGGGTGGAACAGCTGCAGCGCGACCTTGGCGCCGTGCTTGTGGACGGCGTCGGCCAGCGCCTTAAACGTGGGGATCTGGGCGTCGGTTGCCAGCTTGGGCGTGGGGCTTGCGGTCATGACGGGAGCGACGTCGCCGATGACGATGTAGCTCACGCCGCCACGGGCCAAGCGCTCGTAAAAAGCCAGGCTGCGCTCGCCGATGGAACCGTCACGCTCCTCGTAGCCGGTGGTCAGCGGCGGAAACATAATGCGGTTCTTGAGCTCAAGGGGGCCAACCGTAATGGGCTGGAGCAGCTTGGATGCAGGTGCGGTCATGGACATTCCTCTCTTGTAGGCGCGGCGGCGATGTTGCCGCGTAGTTGTCTAGAGGATATGGCATAGGGGTACAGCGGCGCAACGGAAATCGGCGGACAGCAGGTAGCGGCAGGTGGATGGGATGAGCCCAACAGCGGGTTTTTCTCGATCTGTAACACCAAGCCGCCCAAATCGGGTCTAGATGTTACAGATCGAGATTTTGTTTGAGAGGCCGAGAATTGGACCGAAAACACAGTCCCGGAATAACAAAAAAGCTCGCCGGCTAGGCCGACGAGCTGCAAGTTCTTGGTCGCGGGGGCAGGATTTGAACCTACGACCTCCGGGTTATGAGCCCGGCGAGCTACCAGACTGCTCCACCCCGCAATGTCTGGGCGCCACATGTGCGCAAGAAAGAATATTACGCGGGAGTTCGGTAAACGGCAAGGAAAATCTCGTAGAGCATAATTCCTTCATATTTAAACCCCTCAGCCCCTATCACCGTAAACGAATCGCAGCCGAGCGCCGTCGACGGCACGTATACAATGGTGCGCGTCCTTTTATGCCGACACCGGGAGTAGACATGCTGCTCGCTATCGATATGGGAAACACGCAGACGGCCATGGGCCTGTTTGACGGAGACGAGCTGGTGCAGTCGTGGCGCATGCCCACCGACCGCTCCTATACCGCCGACGAGATCCATGTGCGCCTGATGGGTTTCTTTAAGATGTACGGCCTTTCGCTCGATGCGGTCGACGCGATCGCCTTTGCGGGCGTGGTGCCGCAGCTCTCGCGCGAGTGGCACGCCGTGGCCGACCGCATTGCCGCGGACGCCATCGTCATCGGGCCGCAGACGGCCGCCGTAACCAAGCTGCGGGCGGCGCGCCCCCAGGCCGTTGGTGCCGACCGCATCGCCAACGCCGTCGCTGCCGAGACCTTCTATGGCGCGCCGGCGATCGTGGTGGACTTTGGCACCGCGACCAATATCGACGTCATCGATGAGGACGGTTATTACATTGGCGGAGCGATCGCGCCGGGCATTCGCATCTCCATGGACGCGCTTGCCGCCCGTGCCGCCAAGCTCGCCAGCGTGCCGCTCGAGGCGCCCGAGCGCGCCATCGGCCGCGATACCGAGGAGTGCATCAAGGTCGGCGCCGTAACGGGCGCCGCCGCCATGGCTGAGGGCCTGGTCGCGCGCATGAAGCGCGAGCTGGGCCGCGAGGATGCCACCGTTATCGCCACGGGCGGTCTCGCCAGCATCGTCGCCGATTCGACCGATGCCTTCGACGTGGTCGACGGACAGCTCACCATCAAGGGTATCTGCGAAATCTACCGCCGCATGCAGGAGCTGGGATAGGACAGGGGCTTAAGTCGAGCACGAGCGCGAGCGGCGAACTAGGCAACGCATCGACCCTATTCCTCAAAATCGAAAGATTTTCAGTTTTGAGGAATAGGGCTTTCTGCTAGGCCTCGTCGCACAGCCACCTCGCCAGGTCCACGATCTGCACCCCATTGCGGTCCGTGGCCTCGTGATGCGTGCGGGCGAGAATCATCTTGGGGTACGCGTCGCCAATGCTCAGCAGTGGTGAAATCTCGCGTTCAAATGTCTTATCCGAGCTGATGTCGTCGCTCACCTGAATGTAGAGCTTCTCGCTTCGCTTGATTGCTACAAAGTCTATTTCCTTTTTATAGAGCACGCCGACGTATACCTCGTATCCGCGGCGCAGCAGCTCGATTGCCACCATGTTCTCGTATACGCGTCCCCAATCCATATCACGTGTACCGAGCAGCGCGTATTTGAACGCGTGGTCTGCCAGGTAATACTTCTCGCCGCTCTTAAGGTATTTTTTGCCGCGGATGTCGTACCGACGAACTTTATAGAAGGCAAACGCATCGCACAGGTACCCCATGTACGTGCCGACCGTCTTGTTCGTTATCTTTAGCCCATCCGCGTTCAAAATATCCGTAATGTTACGTGCCGACGTTATGTTGGATACGTTGTCCATCATGTAATCGGCAATGCGCAGCAGCGCCGATTCGTTTCTCACGTTATGCCGCTGCACGATATCTCTCACGATGAGCGTTTTGAAGACATTGGAGAGATATTGATAACGCTGCTCCTGCAGTGGATAAGGGTAGGAGCCGGACATACCGCCGGTTCTCGCGTACTCATCGAAGTCGCGGTCGACCTCGCCCTCGTCGCCATAGAGTCGATACTCCTCAAACGAGAATGGGAAAACCTCGATCTCAAACGTACGCCCCGTAAAGAGCGTCGACAGATCGCTCGACAGCAAAAAGGCATTCGATCCGGTAATGAATATGTCGTACTGCTCGGATGCGTGGAGGCTGTTGATCGCACGCTCAAAACCGTCGCACATCTGAACTTCATCGATAAGCAGAAAGTTTTGTTTGCCGGACACTCGATGCTCTTTTACATAGGCGAGCAGCGCGTGATACTCGAGCAGATTCTCGAACTCATCGAGGTTGTAGTTGATATGGATGACATTCGAATTGGACAGATTTGCCTCCACGTAATCGCGGAGGGCCTCGAGCAATTTTGATTTACCGCTACGACGGATGCCCGTGATGACCTTGATGTCCGGCACGCCAATAAGGCTCGTCAACGTGTCCATATATGACGTTCTATTGATGAGTTTCATTGGGGCCTCCTCGCGGTCTTTTATCGCTATTCCTCAAAATTGAAAAATTTTCAGTTTTGAGGAATAGGCTCTATAGCGAATATACCTCGCGAAAGACCGAGCTGCCTTAATCCTATTCCTCAAAAACGAAAATTTTTCAGTTTTGAGGAATAGGGCGCTGGCAACCCATTCCCCAGATAGGCGAAACCCTCCCCGGCACAGGCCGATGAGGGTCTTGTTGTCATGTCTATCTTTGGGCGCGAACGCCCCGCGCTACAGCCCGCGAATTCGTACGGCCTCGGGCGGAAACTCCTGCTCGCCGGCATCGGTCTTAATGGTCGCGCGGCCCCAGATGTCCAGGCCTGCAAACACACCGACCGCAAGCGGCAGGCCGTTGGGCGACGCCGCCGCAACTTGGCGGCCCAGCAGCGGCACCATGTCGAAGTACTCGCCCAGCACGGGAGCCAGCGGCCCTGCGGCGCCTTGCGGCGTGTTGGCAACAACCGCCCAGGCGTCCACGCGGGCCAGCACGGCGGCGGCCAGCGCCTCGACCAGCGCTTCGTCAGCCACGTCCACACCAAGCTCGCTCAACGCCGAACGCTCAATATCCACCGTCACGGCACCGAACATGCCCGCAGCACCGGCACCACCGTTGACGGCGACACGCGCGAGCGACGTCTCAAACGCAGGCGTTCCGCACACGATATCGCTCGGCCACTGGATACCCACCTTACCGGCAAGGCCCAACCCCGGCGTCGAAGCCGTGCCCACGAGCGCGTCCATCATACCCATCGCGGCCACAAACGGCAGGCCATGGAAGGCGTGCATATTCACATCCGGACGCACGACCAGCGAAAACGCCAGCGAAGCGTTGCCCGCGCTCCAAGCGCACCAGCCCGCGGACACACCCTCGCGGCCCGCGTCGCGCGCGGCGTCAAGCTCGGTACCGGCGGCAACAGCGTTCATCTCGATCATCTACATACGCCCCAATTCGCCCACGATATGGCCCACGCGGTCCTCGGGCTCCTTGACCTCGACGCCGTTGTAGCGGAAGAACCGCGCCGGGTCGTGCATCAAGTCCTCGAGCGGCACCAGCACAAAATCGCGCTCGCCGATCAGCGGATGCGGCAGGCGCAGCTTTTTGCCGCCGTGGGTCTCGCCGTCCATCCACAGCAGGTCCAGGTCGATGGTGCGCGGACCGTTGGTCTTGGCCTTTTTGGAGCGGTCGCGCCCCAGCTCGGCCTCGATCTTCATGAGTTCATCGAGCAGCACCAGCGGCGCCAGCTCGGTCTTGATCTCGATGACGGCGTTGGCAAACGCGTCCTGGCGCGTCTCGTAGGCCGGCTCGCTCTCGTAAATCTTGGAGGAGTTAGACACGCAGGTAAGTGGAATCTCGGCGATCATCTCACGTGCGGCGCGGATGTTGTCGCAGCGATGCCCCAGGTTGGAGCCCACGGCCACAAACGCGCGGCGCGGCTGCGGCTTGGCAACCGCCCAGTAGCCGTTCAGGAACTGCGCAAAACCCGCGGCGTCGTGCACGCGCACGATGTTGGCACCGGCCTGGATGGCGCCCAGGCACACGCCAAACGTGGCGGCATCGCGCGCGGCGGCCTCGGTCACGCCCGAGATAGCGCCCACAAAACGCTTGCGCGACACGGCGCACATGAGCGGATAGCCCAGTGACGCCATCTTGGCAGTCTCGCGCTGGATGACGATGTCCTCGTTAGCCGACTTACCAAAGCCCGGGCCAGGATCGATGCAGATGCGGTCGCGCGACACGCCGGCATGGATGAGTGTGCGGGCCTGGTCGGACAGAAAGCCCATAACGCGGCGCATGATGGGCGCCGAATCGGGCAGGGTGAAGCGGCGGAGCTGCGAGGTGGGCACGTAGGCTTCCTCGCGGCGGGCGCTGCGGCGCATCATGGCTGCTAGGTGGTCATTGGACTCCGATGCGACCTCGGTGGCTGCGGGCGCGGCCTCGGGCGCGGGCGCGACGGTCTCGGCGGCAGCAGCCTGCTTGGCGGCCGGCGTCTCCTGCTCGCTTGCAGGCTCGGACGTGGGCTCCGGCTCGCCAAACGGCAGTGAGGGCTGTACCACACCGCCCGGAAGCTTGGCCTCAACCTTGGGCTCGCCCAGCAACTTGCCGCGACGGCGACGGGCCGGCTTCTCGGCCTCGCGCGCGGCCTCGGCAGCCGCTTCGCGTGCCTTCTCGGCAACAAACGCCGCAGCCGAGGTATCGAGCTGCACCGTTGCGTGCGTGCGGGCGGGCGCGGCGACCTCGCCGGCATGCATCACGATGACGCCGCAGGTGCTCGTCTTAACAAACTCGACCATCTTGGGATCGGTGAAGCCGGTCACGTCGTTGACGATCGAGGCGCCGCAGCGCACGGCCGCCTTGGCAACCGCTACATGACGCGTGTCGATCGAGACGATGGCGCCCTCCTTGGCCAGCGCGCGCACCACGGGCAGCACGCGGCGAGCCTCCTCGTCGGGGTTGACCGGGGTAAAACCAGGGCGCGTGGACTCGCCGCCCACGTCGATGATGTCGGCGCCGGCGTCGAGCATCGCCAGGCCGTACTCGATGGCAGCATCGGGGTCGAAGTGCTCCCCGCCGTCGCTAAACGAATCGGGCGTCACGTTGAGGACGCCCATGATGCGCGGACGGTCAAAGCTGAGCTCGTACTTTCCGCACCGCCATGTCTTGCTGTCGTTCGCCATGAACATCCTCCTAAAATGCCCACGCCGCCGAGCTTGGGGAGCTGGCGGCGGGGTCGCTTTGCACTCAGTCTTTCTATTGTATCCGCGCGCGCGGGCTAGAACGCAAACGCGGCCGCGATGTCGCAAGAAATCAGCAGGTCGGCATTTGCATCCTGATCGGTAGGAGCAAGATTGCAAATAGCCAGCGTATCGCCGGTAAAGTATCGCGTAAGGCCTGCCGCCGGATACACCACGAGCGAGGTCCCGCCCACAATGAGGGCATCGGCCGCGGCGATGGCGGCAACGGCACCGGTCAACACATGCTCGTCGAGCGGCTCTTCGTAGAGCACTACATCGGGCTTGATGCGGCCACCGCACGCGGGGCACGCAGGCACGCCCGCGGCATCCTCGTGCTCGCGCGAGCAAATCCACTCGGCGCTATAGACCGCGCCGCACGACTGGCAAATGTTGCGATGGACCGATCCGTGCAGCTCAAACACTCGCTGTGAGCCGGCCATCTGATGCAGGCCGTCGATATTTTGCGTCACCACGGCATCAAGCTTACCGGCGCGCTCCAGCTCGGCCAGCTTGGTGTGGCAGCGGTTAGGCTTAGCGTTAAGCGCGATCATCTTGGTGCGGTAAAAGTCGAAGAACTCCGCAGGATGTGCCTCGTAAAAGCTATGCGACAGCATGGTCTCGGGCGGATAGGCAAACTGCTGGTGATACAGGCCGTCCACGCTGCGGAAATCGGGGATGCCACTTGCCGTGGAAACACCAGCGCCGCCAAAGAAGACCACGCGCTTGTGGGTGTCAAACAGATCCGCCAGGGCGGCGGAGGCCTGCCTGGGGTCCGATATTGCCTGAGTCATATGAGTCCTCCGTCCTTGTTAATCGAGCAGCGTTGAGCGACGTCCCAGCATGCAGCCTTTAAGTCAGCATGCACGGAGCCCACCCCGCCCTTATTGCGTTAATCTTAAGCCTGCCAACCCCGTCGAAAGGACACCATGCCTCAGACTTACACCTTTGCCTCGTGGAACGTTAACGGCCTGCGCGCCGTGCTCAAAAAGGACCCGAGCTTTATTCAGATCGCGCAAGAACTCGACGTCGATATCTTGGCGCTGCAGGAGACAAAGCTGCAGGAGGGCCAGGTCGATATCAATCTGCCTGGCTATCACCAAATCTGGAGCTACGCCGAGCGTAAAGGCTATTCGGGCACTGCGGTCTTTAGCCGCCAGGAACCGCTGCGCGTGCTGCACGCCGACGCGCTGCTACCCTACGCCGGCGAGGGCGAGGCGGCCGTACTCGTCGCCCAAGCCGCAACCGAGGGCCGCGTCTGCGCGCTGGAGTTCGACAAGTTCTGGTTTGTGGATGTCTACACTCCCAACGCGCAAAACGAACTCGCGCGCATCGACGTGCGCATGGCTTGGGACGATGCCTACCGCGGCTTTTTGAGCGCGCTTGAGCGCGAGACCGGCAAGCCCGTCGTAACTTGCGGCGACTTTAACGTGGCACACGAGGAGATCGACCTTAAGAACCCCAAGTCCAACCGCGGCAACGCCGGCTTTTCGGACGAAGAACGCGGTAAGTTTACCGAGCTGCTCAACGCCGGCTTTACCGATACCTGGCGCACGGCTAATCCGGACGTTGAGGGCGTCTACAGCTGGTGGAGCTATCGCTTTAATGCCCGCAAGAACAACGCCGGCTGGCGCATCGACTACTTCCTGGTAAGCGACGCAATCGCCGCCAACGTTCGCGACACCGGTATCCGTGGCGATATCTTCGGCAGCGACCACTGCCCCGTCACCCTCACGCTAGAGCTCTAACCCCCAAATGATCCCCCGGGGACGAAGGAATACGGATCACTTTTGCCCGCGCAAGGGCGCCTGCGTGACCCCGTCCGCCACGAAACCAGCCCATCTACTACGTTCAAGCCACTACCCTCAACCACAGCGAACAACGCAAAAAGAAAACCGCAGGTAGAGAGCCTGCGGTTTTTCATAAAACGCGGTCATGGTCGGGGGTATCAAGCTAAACGTAGTAGATGGGCCAGTTTCGTGGCAAGCGTCGTCAACTGATTTCCTGGGGACATCTGGAGACGGAAGAAAATGGATCAATTTGGCTCTCTGAGGGCCACGATGCCCGTCGTATCAGCCGGCCATTCCAAAACTATGCCGGTTTACGGGGCTGAATCGCGAACCCCCAACCATACGCAATTCCGAGATAATAAAACCGCAGGTGAACGGCTTGCTCTATTTCGAAAAAAACTGGTATGGTCTGCCTGTGCCAATCTAGCCCCGTAAACCGGCATAGTTTTAAAATGGCACTTTGGCAGTATTGATTCCCGCCTCGGCGCAACTAGCCCTACAGTCCGTATTTCACGACGACACGGTTAATGCGACGGCACCAAGACCTGTACAAGGCGGCCAAAAACACGCAGGTCGCAAGGCCGTGCGTAATATCGAACGGCACTGCCGTGGCAAGACGCGCCACGGCACCCGCCCAAGTAAGCGGCTGTACAAATCCAATGATGTCATACGCGTTGATCACCACGCCGTACAGCAAACCCGAAGCAAAGCCGTAGGTCAGTAGCGCCGGCATGCGCACGGTGCCATCGGCGCGGTCGAACGCACCCGCATACGCCAGCGCACCGCCAACGTATCCCACGAGCCCCCAGGCATACATCTGCCATGGTGTCCACATGCCCTGTCCAAAAAAGAAATTGCTGGTCAGCGCCGCCAGCGCGCCAACCATAAAACCATTGCGGCGACCAAGCACCGCCCCCGCGATAATGGCGATGGCGCTCACCGGTTTAAAGTCGGGAATGGGCCCAAACAGGATGCGCCCCGCCGCCGCCAGCGCCGCCAGCACCAGCGTGGGCATAATCTGGCGCAAACCCGGACGAGATGCCTCGTAACCCGCAAAGAACAGTGCAAGCACCAGCGCCACCACGACAAGCATGGCAAGCGCCGCCTGCTCAACGCCCGCCAGCAACGCCGCTGCCATCACCGCCGGCACCGCCAACAACAGCGGGATCTCCAGTTTTGTGAGTAAACGCGAGAAACGACAGTCCGTCATCCCATCACGCCCTATAGAACACGTTGTCGGCAAAGAAGTCGGCCGGGGGCTCCACGCAGGCAATCTCGCCGTCGAACATCATGGCGACGTCATCGGACGCCTGCTCGGCAAAGTCTAAGTCGTGCGTGGCCATGATGACGGTACCGCCAGCTTTCGCATGGTCACGCAGGGCGCGAGCGATGATGCGGCGGCTGGCCAGGTCCAAACCCTTGGTGGGCTCATCAAGCAGCAGCAGCTCCGGACCAATCAACAGTAGCTTTGCCAACGCAAGCAGCTGGCGCTGACCGCCCGAAAGATCGTACGGGTGACGCGCCTCCAAGCCCGCCAGGCCCAGGCGCGCTGCCTGCTCCCGTGCTGCGGCCTCGTCGTATCCGCAGGTCGAAGCCCATTCCATCAGCTCGTCGCGCACCGTTTCGGCGACCAGTAATGCCTTGGGATTCTGTGGCAGCAGTGCCGCCGAAGCCGCCCCACGCACCATGCGGCCACGCTGCAGCTTAGCCGTCTTGGCCAGCACCGAGAGCATCGTCGACTTGCCGCAGCCGTTTCCGCCCACGACCGCATGCACCGCGCCGGCTGAAAACGTCACATCGAGCCCGCGTAGCACCCAACCGCACGCGCGATCGTAGCGGAACCAGCCTTCCGACAAGGTGGTAGCCGACCCGCCGTGCATTTTTTGGAGTATTCTGCTTCCATACGTGCGTGGGAAGGCTTCCGAGCCGTTCTCGAGCGAGGTTTGCGCCACAAATTCGGACGATTTGTCCAATTCCGAACTTTTTTTCGCGCTCGATACGTCCCCGGGCGGCTCCAGAGAGCCCAAATTGTCCTCACGCCTGCTGAATACTCCGTTTTTTGCACATCGGATGGCACCCCACCCCAACATGTCATCGGAAAACAGCGATTCTCGGCGTCCCAAAGAAGCCATGTCCGCCACTTCGCGCACGCGACCGCCCTCAATCCGGTACGTACACGTCGCATACTCGAGCATCGGGCGCGGCTGATGCGTCGCCACAACAACCGTGCAACCCAGCTCGCGATTCACACGAAACAGCGCGTGCAGGAAATTCTTCTCCGCAACCGGATCAAGCTGAGACGTGGGCTCGTCGAGCAGCAGCGCGCGCGGGCGCAGCGTCAGAACGGCCGCCAACGACAGCAACTGTTTGCGACCGCCCGAAAGCGTGTCAGTATCGCGGTGAAGCCAATCTTCCAGCCCAAAGAAATAGCTGGTCTCAGCTACGCGACGGCGCATCTCATCACGCGCTAGCCCCAAGTTTTCCAGGCCAAACGCCATCTCGTGCCACACGGTCTCGCACACGATCTGGTTCTCGGGGTCCTGAAACACATAGCCCACGCGCTCCGCGGACGCCCGAACATCCATGTCGGCGACGGGCCTGCCCAGCACGAGCAGTTCGCCAGTGCGCTCGCCCGCCGGAGCGATCTCGGGCTTGAGCAGCGACAGCAGCGTCGACTTACCCGATCCGGTACCGCCAACAAGCAGCGCAAACGCACCTTGGGGAACAGACCAGTCGAGCCCCTCGAGCACCGCAGCATCAGCATCGGGGTAGGCAAAGCTCAGGCTCCGCACCTCAATCGCCGGCATATCCGGGCCGCACGCCGCGCCCGACACCGGGCCCCTATCCAACCGAGCCATCAGCCAAACCTCCTCTCATCAATCGCGTGCAATGCGCAAGGCAGCATCATCCAGGCAGCGTACACGACATAGCCCAGCCACGGCGCCGGCACCGAGAGCTGCGGATAAAACGAATACTGCGTCGTCGCGGTCGCCGCCACGGCCACCGCGGCGGCACCAAACAGCGCGAGCCCGACCAGCGCGGCAACGTCGCTGCGCCCCAGTCGATACCGCGCATACGTCGTACGACGTGTCGCGGCACCCCACCCGCGCGAGCGCATCGCGTCCGCGCGCTCCAGCGAATCTTCCATGCCCCAGCCCATCAACACGCTCGACGCCCGCAGGCGCGATCGCACGGGATCGGTGGGCGCGCGGCCCGGCACATCAATCGCATCCTGCACCGCCAGCACCGTACGACCGCGGCGCAAAAACTGCGGGATAAGCCTCATGCACATCGAGATCATGAGCGCAATCACCGGTGCGGCATTGCCCAGCAGCGCGAGCACCTTGTCGTATTCGAGCATCGACGCCGCGGCCTCAAACCACAGCACGCTCGCCACAAACAGTCCGCCCATGCACAGGCCATATACCATGCTCTCCAGATACACCGTGCGCATACCAATACGGAACAGCTCCGTCGAGCCCGAGGCGTTAAACAGCGGATTGACCAGCGCGATAATCAAAATCACCGGCAGCTGCCAGCGAAGCGCCCCCAACGTGCGCGCAGCACCGCGCGTCGCAAGCCCGTACGCCAGCCCGCCCGCAAGCGACAGCGCGATCAGCACCGGTTGCATCGAGAACATGGTGAGCCCCAGCGTCAGCACTATATAGAGTGCCGGCACAGCCGGATGCGACATCGAGAATGCCGCGACGGGCTCGCCGCCAAACTCCTCTCGTATGTTGTCCACGGGCACCCCCGTCCCCTCGCTCAAACGACAGCTCCGCAGCACCGCCAACGCCGCACGCAAGCAGCGCAAACGCCACGCCGGCGGCGCAAGCCTCAACCGCCGCAAACCAATCGTTACGCGCTCATCATATGCCTGCGGTATCATATTGCGCCGTGTATCGTTTCCAAACACACGTCTCTAATAACGTAACAGGAGATCACATGGACGCAACCGCAATTATCCTCGCCGCCGGCGAGGGCACCCGCATGAAGTCGAACCACTGCAAGGTTTCGCACAAGATCCTGGGCAAGCCCATGGTCCAGTGGATCGTCGACGCCACCATCAAGGCCGGCTGCAGCCGCGTCGTGGTCGTCATCGGCAGCCACGCCGACGAGATGCGCGCCCTCATCGATGGCGCCTATGCCAACAGCGCCACCAAGGTCGAGTGCGTCGAGCAGACCGAGCGCCTGGGCACCGGTCACGCCGTAAAGGTCGCGCTCGAGGCCTGCGGCATCACGCAAGGCCCCGTCGTCGTGCTCAACGGTGACCTGCCGCTCATCACCGCCGACACCGTCGCCAAGTTCGCGCAGACCGTCGCCACCGGCGAGCTCGCCTGCACCGTCATGACCATGACCCCGCCCGATCCTTTTGGCTACGGCCGCATCAAGCTGGGCGCCGATGGTCAGATCGAGCGCATCATCGAGCAGAAGGACTGCACGCCCGAGCAGGCCGCCACGCTGCTGGAGTGCAACGCCGGCTGCTACGCCTTCGACGGCGCGCAGCTCGCCGCCCACATTAACGAGATCGGCAACGACAACGCGCAATCCGAGTACTACCTGCCCGACATGCTCGAGATCCTCAAAGGCCACGGCCAGGCTGTCTCCATCTTCCACTGCGACGACTACCGCGACGGCCTGGGCGTCAACAGCCGCATCCAGCTCGCACAGCTCACCGCCATCGCGCGCGACCGCATCAACGAGCACTGGATGGCCGAGGGCGTTACCTTCATCGACCCCACGCAGGCCTGGATCGGCCCCGATGCCGTTATCGGCCGCGACACCGTCGTGTGGCCGCAGACGCATCTGATCGGCCACGTCACCGTGGGCGAGGAGTGCCAGCTCGGCCCCAACAGCCGCCTCACCGACACCACCGTCGGCAGCGGCTGCACCATCGATGAGACCATCGCCATCGAGGCCGTCATCGAGAACGGCGTCGACTGCGGCCCGCGCGCCTACCTGCGCCCGGGCACCCATATGCTCGACGGTTCCAAGGCCGGCACGCACGTGGAGATCAAGAAGTCCACGATCGGCGAGGGCTCCAAGGTGCCGCACCTGTCCTACATCGGCGACACCACCATGGGCTCCGGCGTCAACGTGGGCGCGGGCTCCATCACCTGCAACTACGATGGCGTGCACAAGCACAAGACCGTCATCGGCAAGGACGCCTTCATTGGCTCCGACACCATGATGGTCGCGCCCGCCCAGATCGGCGACGGTGCACTCGTGGCCGCCGGCTCCGTCATCACCGAGCCGGTCCCGGCCGACGCACTTGGTCTGGGCCGCGCCCGTCAGGTAAATATTGAGGGCTGGGCCGCCGATTACCGCCGCCGCCTGCACGAGGACGACGAGGTATAACGTTTTACCAAGCACAAAAGGAGCTGCTCCATGGGGGCGGCTCCTTTTTCTATCGTGACCTGCGCGACAGGATGAGTGGTCGGTTCGTGTCCGTTGGCGGTAAAGACGTTATCAGGACCCGATAAACCCCGCCGCGCGGTTACAATGCAACAAGGCATCTATATGGCATTCGATGTATAAAGGAGAAGGGTAATGCCGATTAATGATCCCGAGAAGTCGGAGAATATGCGCAAGTCCATCCGCGTGTATTCCGGTTCCTCCAACCGTCCCCTCGCTCAGAAGATTGCTGAGTACCTTGGGGTCGAGCTTTCGGGCCTTACGCTAAAGCAGTTCGCCAATGGTGAGATTTACGCCCGCTACGACGAGACCGTCCGCGGCGCCGACGTCTTCCTGATTCAGTCCGTGGCCGGCGGCAACGTCAACGACATGCTCATGGAGCTGCTCATCGCCACCGACGCTGCCAAGCGCGCATCCGCCCGCTCCATCACCGCCGTTATCACCCACTACGGCTATGCCCGCCAGGACCGCAAGGCCGGCCCGCGCGAGCCCATCCCCGCCCGCCTCGTCGCCAACCTGCTCGAGCGCGCCGGCGTCGACCGCATCATCACCCTCGACCTGCACCAGGGCCAGATCCAGGGCTTCTTCGATATCCCGGTTAACCACCTGTCCGCACTGCCGCTGTTTGGCCAGTACTACAACGACATGCACTTCGACACCGACAACCTGGTTGTCGTCTCCCCCGACGTGGGTCGCGCCAAGGCCGCCAAGAAGCTGTCCGACATGCTCGGCTGCGACCTGGCCATCGCCCACAAGGGCCGTCCGCGCCACAACGCCGCCGAGGTCATGGGCATCATCGGTGACATCAAGGGCAAGACCTGCATCATCAACGACGACATGATCGACACCGCTGGCACCCTGTGCGCCAACGTCAAGGAGCTCAAGGCTATGGGCGCCGGCGACATCTACGTCTGCGCCACCCACGGCATCTTCTCCGGTCCGGCCATCGAGCGCCTGAACGATGCCCCCATCGTCGAGTGCGTCGTCACCGACGCCATCCCCGTCGAGGTCGGCGGCAAGATCAAGACTATCTCGGTCGCCGAGGAGTTCGCTCAGGCCATCTCCGCCGTTTACCACGAGGAGCCCGTCTCCACGCTCGTCGGCGGCGACTTCGCACTGTAGTCGCATCGTCCTTGTAACCCGGCGCATCGCCGTCGGAACAGAAGAAACCCCCGCGCTCCCCCTTGCTTCGCAAAGGTCGCGCGGGGGTTTCTTCTGTTCCGACGGCTCGCTCTGCCGCGGTCGTGCTTTTGTCTGGTGGGATTTCGCTGAAACGAAGTCTCGCCTTCGGCGGGCGTGGTAGCCTTTGTCGTTGATTGAACTATTTACGTAACGGAGGACAAACATGGCAGCTGCACAGCCGCTTAAGATTCGCATGGTTGCCGGGCTTGGCAACCCTGGCGATGAATATGCCGAGACCCGCCACAACGCTGGCTTCAAAGCGATCGACGAGTTGGCCCGTCAGGCCGGTGTCACGTACTGGAAAAACCAGGCAGGCGCCGAGGTCGCGCTCATCAACATCAACGATCCCGAGGAAGATGGCGGCAAGCGCCAGATTGTGCTGGTCAAGCCGCAGTCGTACATGAACACCTCGGGCGGCCCCATCTCCAAGCTTTGCCGCGAATACAAGATCAAGGCCGAGGAGCTGCTCGTAATCCACGACGAGCTCGACATTCCCGCCGGCGACGTACGTGTTAAGGTGGGCGGTGGCCACGCCGGTCACAACGGCCTGCGCTCCATCATCGACAAGATGGGCAGCCGCGACTTCAGCCGCATCCGCACCGGCATCGGCAACCCTCCCGGCAAGATGGCCGTCGCCGACTACGTGCTCAAGCAGCTGCGCGCCCGCGAAGCCGAGGACTTCCAGGACACCTGCGCCCGCGCCGCAGATGCCGCCGGTCTGGCCATCGTCCACGGCGTAATCTACGCCCGCGATCACGTCAACGGCTCCGCTTCCGCCAACGGCAAGCACTAAAACCTACCATTTAGGGATGTTTATTTTGGCAGGTTTTATCTGGGCAAACGCCGCGGCGGCCGCATCGCAATAAGTCCTGTGCCGCCATACATATGCAGTGCTCCAAAGGGGGCCGGACTCACCGATGCGCGAGGCCGGCCCCCTTTGCCGTTTTGCCTGATAAAACCTGCCAAAATAAACCTGTCCCTTTTTGGTAGGTCACCTTTCCCGCCTGCCAAAGATACACGTAAGCGACATGTCCATGAGGGTATAATTTGCACCGTATGTCTGCACAACGCCTGTGCGCGTACGGTTTTACTCGGGCTACCGTCCATTTCCGTGGAGGCACGGTTCGGCGGCCCTAACAAGAGAGGGGTTCTATGTATAAGATCCTGGAGAAGACGCAGTTCTCGGAGAAGGTGTTCAAGTTCCGCATCGAGGCGCCCGCAATCGCCAAGCATGCGCACGCTGGACAGTTCCTCATGGTTCGCGCCAACGAGACGGGCGAGCGCGTCCCGTTTACCCTAGCTGGTTGGAACGGTGACGAGGGCTGGGTCGAGTTCATCTTCATGGTGATCGGCAAGACCACCGAGATGCTGTCCACCTACGAGGCCGGCGAGTCGCTGCGCGACGTCGTGGGCCCGCTGGGCGTTCCCACCGAGATGGCCGAGGGCCCCTGTGCCGTCATTGGCGGCGGCGTCGGCCTGGCAATTGCCTTCCCGGTCGCCAAGCACCTGGTCGAGACCGGCCACGAGGTCCACGCCATCATGGGCGCCCGCACCAAGGACCTCCTGCTCATGGAGGACCAGTTCCGCGAGCTCCTCGACGAGGACCACATCCACATCACCACTGACGACGGCTCCTACGGCGAGCAGGGCGTTGTCACCGCTCCGCTGGAGCGTCTGCTGCAGGACAAGGCCGTGAGCCAGGTCTTCTGCGTCGGCCCCGTTCCGATGATGAAGTTCTCGACCCTCACCGCCCAGAAGTACGACACCCCCATCACCGCGTCGCTCAACCCCATCATGGTTGACGGCACCGGTATGTGCGGCTGCTGCCGCGTCGAGGTGGGCGGCGTGACCAAGTTCGCTTGCGTCGACGGCCCCGACTTCGATGCCACCCTGGTCGACTGGGATGACCTTCGTGCCCGCCAGGCCGCTTACCGTTCCGAAGAGGGCGAATCCCTCAAGGCCTATGAGGAAAAGAGCTGCGCATGCCACTAGTTAACGGTCGTTTCGTTGCCGATATGAAGTCGCCCCGCACCCCCGATAACGAGGAGCCGGCTGCCGAGCGCGCCTGCGACTTCCGCCCCGTCGACAAGGGCTTCACCGAGGAGATGGCGCTGGCCGAGGCCGAGCGCTGCCTCAACTGCAAGAAGCCGTTCTGTGTTGAGGGCTGCCCCGTCAACATCAACATTCCCCGCTTTATCGAGCAGATCCGCGCGAAGGACTTCGGCGGCGCTCTCGATACCATCCGCGAGGACTCCATGCTTCCCGCCATCTGCGGCCGCGTCTGCCCGCAGGAGAACCAGTGCGAGGGCAAGTGCATCCGTGGTAAGAAGTCCGAGCCCGTGGCCATCGGCCAGCTCGAGCGCTTCCTGGGTGATCGCCCCGAGCTCGCCTCCACGCCCAAGATGGCCCCCAAGAACGGCAAGAAGGTCGCCGTCGTCGGCTCCGGCCCGTCCGGCATCACCTGCGCCGGCGAGCTCGCCCGTAACGGCTTTGACGTTACCGTCTTTGAGGCCTTCTTCACCGGCGGCGGCGTGCTGGTCTACGGCATCCCCGAGTTCCGTCTGCCCAAGGCGGTCGTCAAGCGCGAGATTGACGGCCTGGAGGACATGGGCGTCAAGTTTGAGTACAACTCCGTCGTGGGCAACATGGCCACGGCCGAAGAGCTGTTCGAGCAGGGCTTCGACGCCATCTACGTGGCGACCGGCGCAGGCCTGCCCAAGTTCCTCAACGTCCCCGGCGAGAACCTGCCCAACGTCTTCTTCGCGAACGAGTACCTCACCCGCGTGAACCTGATGAAGGCCAACAAGTTCCCCGAGTACGACACCCCCACCAAGCACGGCAAGAACGTCGTCGTCTTTGGCGGCGGCAACGTGGCTATGGACGCCGTCCGTACCGCCAAGCGCCTGGGCGCCGAGCATGCCATCATCGCCTACCGCCGTACCGAGGACGAGATGCCCTGCCGTCGCGCCGAGCTGCACCATGCTAAGGCCGAAGGCGTCGAGGTTCTGCCGCTCGTCTCCCCGCTCGAGTTTGTCGCTGGCGAGGACGGCTCCGTGTGCGCCGTCAAGGTCCAGAAGATGGAGCTCGGCGAGCCCGACGAGTCCGGCCGTCGTCGCCCGGTGCCCATCGAGGGCGCCATCGAGGAGATCCCCTGCGACGTCGCTATTTCGGCTATCGGCACCAACGCCAACCCCTTCGCAAAGAAGATCGGCGGCAAGATGGAGCTCAACAAGTGGGGCTACATCGTCGCCGACGAGGAGACCGGCCAGACCACCGATCCCCGCATCTGGGCCGGCGGCGACATCGTCACCGGTGCCGCTACGGTCATTCTGGCGATGGGCGCTGGCAAGAAGGCCGCCGCTTCCATCACCAAGAGCCTGTTGGGCGAGTAATCACCCGCAGCGCTAGCCATCAAACGGCAAAGTCCCCGTCGAGCACACGCCCGGCGGGGACTTTTTTCTATGCCGGCCACCCAAACCACCACAAAGGGGCGGCACCTTTGTGGCGGTTTGTGGTTTGATCGGTCGTTTTGTCTCGATCTGTAACACGTGGAGCCCGTTGAGCCTTGCAGTTGTTACAGATCGAGATATTGTGCCGGCCGCCCACGCTGCATCTCAATCTGTAACAGTTAGAGACCAAATATGCCGCCTGATGTTACAGATCAAGACGTTGGGCTGACGGCCGAACGATTCATCTAAATCTGTAACAGTTAGAGACATTTTCGCTGGCTTGGTGTTACAGATCGAGATTTTGCAAAAGCCGAGGATAGGCACTGCCGCCAAGGCCTTCCCCTCGGCCTAAAACAAAAACCACCACAAAGGTGCCCTTTGTGGTGGTTTTGGTCGGTTAGTCTTCGAGCTGCGCTACTTTGTAGCGGTAGGCAGCGGCGATAACGTCTTTGCAGCCCTCGCGACCCAGCTTGGCGCGGTTGACGACGATGTCTTTACCGCTCGTCATTTTCCACTTGCCGGCACTGTAGCGCTTGTAAAATGCCTCTCGCGCCTTCTGCTGCTGCTTGACCAGCTTGGCGCCCTTCTTTTTGTTGAGGCCGCGCTTCTTGCGCACAATCTCGACGCGGTCCTCAAAGGGTGCGGTCACCAACACGGCAATGTGGTTGGGGTTGTTACGCAGCAGGTAATCGGACAGACGGCCTTCGATAATGCAGCTCTCAGTCTCGCCCAGGTCCAAAATCACCTGGCTCATCTTTTGGAACAACTTGTCCGAGTACGAGCGCGCATCGTAGCGGTCGGGCAGGAACGCCATGTTCTCCACGGCCAGACGCTCGTCGTAGGCGGCCATCTTGTCGAGCGACTCGCCCGCGCGCAGCGACGCACGTACCAGCAGCTCGTTATCGTACAGCGGAATCCCCAACTCGTCGGCAAGCATGCGGCCAATCTCGTGACCCTCGGCACCAAAATCGCGCGCAATGGTAATGACCACAGGATTCTTCTTATTCTCCAGATCGCTCATCGCGATTCCTTTCTCTGTGTGGCAAAGGGACTGTCCCTTTGTCACATTATGCAGCCACGATGCGGCGTTGATACGCCCTCACCAGCAGCGAAATACCAAAGTTGAGCACAAAGTACATCGCAAACACCAGGCCGTAGAGCATAAGCACCTGCGACAGATCGATCGCATGGGCCATCACGACGTTTGCCGTGTACATGAGCTCGGCCACGTTAATGCCCGAAAGATACGAGCTGTCCTTAATGACGGTCGTGCATTGGCTAAACAGCGCCGGAATGATCGTCTTAAACGTCTGCGGCAGAATGATGTAGCGCATGGTGGCAAAGAAGCCGAAGCCCTGGCTCTGCGCCGCCTCAAACTGGCCGCGCGGAATCGAGTTGAGGCCGCCGCGCACAATCTCGGCCATAACAGCGCTGGTAAACAGCGTAAAGGCGATGGTCGAAATCACGATGTCCAAGCCCTGCACCGTAAAGTAGATAAACAGAATCCACAGCAGGTTCGGCGTGCAACGGAACAACTCGATATAGGCGCTCACCAAAATACGGAACGGGCGGGGCGCATAGCTTTTAACAAGCGCCAGCACCGTGCCAAAGATGAGCGAGAAAAAGATCGACAGCGCCGAGATCTCGATCGTCTTAACAAAGCCGCCCCAGATGTAGAGCAGGTTGGTCGCGTTGAAGATTTCCATGCGCTAGGCCTCCTCTACGTTGTCGAGCCCCAGCTCGGCCAGGCTCACGCCGCGCGGACGCTCCTTGGAGCGGCGCTCGAGCCACTGCACCAGCATGGCGAGCGGAAAGCAGATGATGAAGTACATAAGGCAGCAGACGATGTATCCCTGCAGGTAACCGTACAGACTCACAAAGTTATCGGAACGGTACATAAGGTCGCCGCCGGCCACAAGTGCCAGCACCGACGTGTTCTTGACCAGGTTGAGCGCCTGGTTACACAGCGGCGGCAGAATGATCTTGAATGTCTGGGGCAGCACGATGTACCAGTATGCCTGCGCACGGGTGAAGCCCTGGCTCTGGGCCGCCTCCATCTGACCGCGCGGAACCGCCTCGATACCAGTGCGGATGACCTCCGAAATGTAGGCCGCGTGATACAGGCCCACGCCCAAGAAGCCCAGCACGAACGGCGCGATGCGCACCGGCTGGTCGGCACCGGTTATGGCCTGCAAAAACTGCGGACCGGCCATGTACATAAAGAGCACCTGCACGGGCAACGGAGTGTTCTGGTAAAACTCCACGTACACGCGGCTTATGGCGCGCAGCACGCGCGAGCGAGTGGTAGAGAACACGCCCAGCAGCGTGCCCAGCACCAGCGACAGCAGCAGACCGGCAACGACCACCTGTAGCGTCACGCCAAAGCCCTCCCAGAAGGGCCCCATGTTTTGAAATGTCGTCGACCAGCGGTCGGCGTCAAACAATCCTTCGAGCATTTGATTCCTTCCTTGGACGATGCGCCTATACAAGACCCCAGGTCTTGACCTCTTGGTCGAGCCAGCCGTCGGCCAGGCGATCGCAAATCACCTGATCGACCACGGCCGAAAGGTCGCAGCCCTTCTTGGTCGCCACGCCGTAGCCCTGCTCGCCAAACTTGACCTCGGGCTGCAGCAGCTCAACGGTCTCGTTCATGTAACCGGCCAGCGTGGAGCGGTCCATGGCAAAGACGTCGATATTGCCGGCGTCGAGAGAACTCTTGATGATGGGATAGCCGCTAAAGGCCCTAAACTCGGGCTTACAGCTAAAGCCGTTGTCCTTGATCATCTGCTCGATCAGGCCCTGCGTGGTGGCACCCTGGCTCACGCCAATGACCTTGCCGTCCAAGTCCTCAATCGAGGTAAAGCCCGAACGCTTCTTGACCATGAGTCCCACGTAGTCGGTGCGGTACGGCGTCGAGAAATCCCAGCTCTTCTTGCGCTCGTCGGTGATGGTGTAGGTCGCCGCGACCACGTCAAGCTGGCCGTTATCGATCAGCGGGCCGCGCGTCTTGGGCGTTACATCGGTAAACTCGACAAGCTCCTGGGCGCGGGCATCCTTGTAGCTCACACCAAAGACGGCAGCGGCGATCTGGTAGCACAAATCGACTTCCATGCCTTCAAAGCGGCCCTTGGCGGTGTCGTAATAACCGTAGCCGGGAACGTCCTTCTTAACGCCGGCATTCAGATGGCCGCGCGACTTGATGGCCGCAAGCTTGGACCCCTTGTCGGAGCCCTCGCCGCTGGTAGAGTTGCCGCAACCGGTAAGCGCGGTCCCCGTCAGCGCAAGCATGCCGGCGCCCGCCAGCTGCAAAAAGTGACGGCGCGACACGGCCGCCCTCGTCATATCCGTCATGTCCATCACCGCGCCTAGTGAAGAATCTTGGACAGGAACTCACGGCAGCGCGGGTTCTCGGGGTTATCGAAGAAGTGCTCGGGCGTGCCCTCCTCCAGGATGCGGCCGTCCTCCATAAAGATGACGCGGTCGGCCACCTGGCGCGCAAAGCCCATCTCGTGCGTCACGCAGATCATGGTGATGTCCTCCTGCGCGAGCTCAATCATAACGTCCAGAACCTCCTGGACCATCTCGGGGTCGAGCGCCGAGGTCGGCTCGTCAAACAGGATGATGGGCTGCTTGGTGCACAGGGCACGGGCGATGGCGATGCGCTGCTGCTGACCGCCCGAGAGATTCTGCGGATACTCGCCGGCCTTATGCGCCATGCCAACGCGCTTGAGCGCAGCGATGGCGATCTCGGTCGCCTCCTCCTTGCTCTTCTTTTGCAGCTTGATGGGCGCGAGCGTCAGGTTGCCCAGCACCGTCATGTTGGGATACAGGTTGAACTGCTGAAACACCATGGAGCTATACTTGCGGGCCATCTCCAGGTGATTCTTTTTGGTGAGCGGCGTACCGTCGATGATGACCTCGCCCGACGTGGGCTCCTCAAGATAGTCGACGCAACGGATGAGCGTCGACTTACCCGAACCGGAAGGCCCGATCATTACGAGCTTCTCGCCGCGCTTGACGGTGAGGTTGATATCTTTGAGCACATGCAGGTCGCCAAAGTACTTGTTGAGATGCTTGATCTCGATCATGTCTGCCATGAATGTCCCTTCCCTGCGTTTACACGAGTTGAACTATTGTACGGAAAGAACCACGTTTCCGCAGCCCACACTACATTCCCGTAAAGAACCCGCAACCTTCCGCCCACTCATTGGGGACAGACTTAAATGAGTACCCAATGAGCGGGTACTCATTTAAGTCTGTCCCCAATGAGTGCCCACAACCGCCCTTGTTGAGAATAAGTCAGCGAAAACCCGTACACGCGAGCAAGGTGACGTGAAATGAAAGGGCGCAGACCTTATGGTCGCGCCCTTGAAATTGAACGTCAGATTGCCGTGTGTACGGGTTTGCAGCGTCGAGCCGTTACGCGGTTTGATAAAACCGCGTAACAAATTACGCCAATTTTGCGCCGGCGATCTTTGCCGCAGCAGGCTTATCGAAGTTGCCGCCGGTGGCCTTGCCGAGTGCTCCCATGACCTGGCCCATCTGCTTCTTGGACGTGGCGCCCAGCTCGGCGATGACCTGCTCGATCAGAGCCTCGAGCTCCTCGCCCGAAACCTGCGCGGGCAGCAGGCTCTCCAAAATCTTGACCTGCTCGGTCAGGTTGTCGGTACGCTCCTGGTCGGTGCCGGCCTTGATGGACATCTCCAGCGTCTCGCCCGTCTGCTTGATCAGACGCTTGATCATGCTGTTGACGTCTTCCTCGGTCACATCGCGACGCTCATTGACCTCGATATTCTTCACCTCGGCCTTAACCTGGCGAATGATGGACAGGCGAACCTTGTCCTTGGCCTTCATGGCCGCGATCATTTCCTTCTGCAGCTCTTCGTTGGTCATCTGCAAATCCTCTCTAATAGCGTGGGCGGCGCTCGCGCGAGCACCGCCCCATGATTACTCAGTCGTCGACGAATCGTCGGTCGAACTCTTGGTGACGCCCTTCAGACTGACGTTGTATGGCACGTCTTTGGGCATGGGGTTGACGGTGATGTCGGCATCCTTCTTGTACTGCTCCAGCCACTCGCTGTACGCGGTGCTGGCCGCTTGCGTCTTCACCACATTGGAAACGTACTTCTTGATGGCCTTGGGCACCTGGTTGATGTCATCGACCTGATTATCGACATGGAAGTAGTCGGTGCACTTGATGATGTGGTAACCATAGGTCGACTCGACGACTTCGCTCACGTCGCCCTTGTTGAGCCCCTCGAGCGCCGTCTGGTAGCTGTCGACGAAAGTGGTGAGCTTATCCCAGCCCACATCGCCCTTCTTCTCCTTGGAACCGGTGTCCTCGGAGTACTGCTCAACGGCGTCCTCAAAGCTCAGCTCACCGGAGTTGATCTTGTCCAGGCACTCCTGTGCCTTGGCCTTGGCGGCAGCCTTGTCCTCGTCGGAAGCGTCGGAATCAACCTTGATCAGGATGTTCGACGAGCGGCGAGCATCGTTGTAGTTAGACAGGTTCTCGTTGATGTAATCGACGATCTCGCTGTCCTTGGGCTTGCTGGTGGGCGCCACGGCATCCTTGAGTTTCTGCTGCGCCAGGCTCTCCTTGAGCGAATCCTTGTAGGTGTCCTCGGTATAGCCGTAGGTCTTGAGGGTCTTCTTAAAGGCCTTGGCACCGCCCGCGCTCTTGCACGCGTCCTTCCAAGCCTTCTCGACCTCCTCGTCCGACACCGTCACGCCGTTCTCCTTCTGTGCCTGCTGAAGCAGAATCTGCTGCGTGTAGGAGTCGATGAGCTGCTTGCGGTACTTCTTGGGCGTGAGGTCGTTGTCAACCAGATACTGCGCCCAATCCTCATCCTTGGTGTAGCCGTAGGACGTGCGCATGCTCATGATCTGCTTGGTCACGGTGTCCTCGGTGAGGTTGGTGCCGTTGATAGTGGCAGCAACACCGCCGGTCAGCTTGTAGCCCGAGGTGTCCTCAGCCTGCGACATAAGGCCGGAGCACGCCATCGCCGAGACGGAAAGCAGCATCGCCAGCACGCCGATGACCACCAGAACGATCTTGACGGTCTTAGACACGTACGTCTTGCGCTGCTTCTTGCGAGAGCTGGAGGCAGCGCGGGCCTGCTGCTCGGGCGTCGGCGCGGCCTCGGAGTTCTTTTTCTTATTTGCCATAGTTGGCCTTTCGCATAACGAATCGAACAAACGCCATTGTGTCACAACGCGGCCCCCGCGACACGCTTGGTGCATTGGGGACAGGTTAATCTGCACCATTTTGGTGCAAAGGGGGCAGATGTGGCACTTGGGAACGTTCTTTATATGCCGGCACTTGGGGACCGTCCCTTACTGCCGGCAGAAAAGGAACGTCCCCAAGTGCCGACTCAGCCCCACCTTAGAAGTGGCGGCGGATGGCGTCGACCATGCCCTGCGGCGTGGTTTGGCCGAGCACGTCGGCTGCGGCATCGGCGTCCATAAAGATGTTCATGAGCGCCTGCAGGGCCTCGACCTGGCCGCCCGGCTCGGCGATGCCCAGATTAATGACGATCTGCGCCGGCACCGGAGCGCCCATGCCAGCCATAGCGTTAAATGTCACGGGCGCGGTGGGCTTCACCACCGCGATATAGGGCTTGGTCACAAACCCCGGATCGGTATGCGGAATGGCAATGTTTGCCGCCGGCATGGCAAGGCCCGTGGGATAGGCATCCTCGCGCGTGAGAACGGCGTCGAGCCAACCGTCGGCAATGTAGCCACGTGGTGCAAGCTCGCCCTCGAGCCGCGCAAACACCTCATCCGGCGTCGCACACTCCCAATCAAAAAACACCAGCTCAGGCGTAAACAGCGCTTCGTTATCCGCCATGCGCTCACCTCTCTCACCTAGCCATCGGGGACGTTCTTAAATGACTAGTCGTTAAAGAACGTCGCAGGTGACTACCCAAAACAAAAGGTGGCCACGCGCGCCTTGGCGCCAATGACCACCCTGACCACTCAACTAAACTGTACTGTGCGCCGCTAGCCGCGAGGCGCGTCAATTGCGACCTTGCCGCTCTCCAGCACGTGGACGCGGCCGTCAGCGAGCATTTGCACGACCTCGGGATACAGCACGTGCTCAATCGCGTGGATGTGCTCCTCGAGCGTATCGACATCCCAGCCCTCCTCAACAGCCAGCGCACGCTGAGCGATGATGGAGCCGTTGTCGTAGACCTCGTTGGCAAAATGCACGGTCACGCCAGTTACCTTGACGCCGCGCGCAAAGGCATCGTCAATCGCATGCGCACCGGTAAAGCTCGGCAGCAGCGCCGGATGCAAGTTGACCACGCGGTTGGGAAACGCCGCCAGCAGCGGCGTGTGCACCATGCGCATGTAGCCGGCCATGACCACATACTCGCAGCCGCGCTCGAGAAGCTCGTGCGCGATGATCTCATCGGCGGCGATGGGGTCGGCATAGACATCCTTGGACAGCGTCAGCGTCTGGATGCCCGCGCGCTCGGCACGCTGCAAGCCCTTGGCCGAAGGACGGCTCGACACCACAAGCTCAATCGAAGCATTAAGCTTGCCGGCGGCGATCAGATCGATCAGCGCCTGCAGATTGGTGCCAGAACCGCTGATGAGCACGCCGATCTTGAGCGGCTCGGCCGTATCGGTGCCGGTCGGACGGGTGTAGGGCACAAAGCCCAGGCTCGCGGCAGCAGCCATCTGCTCGTTAGCGCTCATCGGAGTACACGACCTTACCGGAGCCCTCGACGCACTCGCCCACGCGGAACGGCTTCTCGCCCAGCGCGACCAGGGCCTCGGTCACCGCGGCCTCGTCCTCGGGAGCAACGATCAGGCACAGGCCAACGCCCATGTTGAAGGTCTTGCATGCCTCGTTGGGGGCGAGCTCGGCCTGGCGCGACACGTAGGTGATGACGGGCGGAACGTCCCAACCCATCTCGGCGCCGTTGCGGGTGACCACGGCGTCAACGTCGTCGGCGAGCGCGCGGTTGAGGTTCTCGGTAATACCGCCGCCGGTGATGTGGGCGATAGCATGCACGTTGGCGCCGCCGCGCAGCAGCTCCAGGATCGGCTTGACGTAGATGCGCGTGGGGGCCAACAGAGCGTCTGCCAGCGATGCACCGCCGAGCTCCTCGAGCGGACGGCTCAGCTCCTCGGCCTTAGCGGCGGCCTCGGGCGTGCCCGGCTTAATGCCGTCGACGCCAATGACCTTACGCACGAGCGAGTAGCCGTTGGAGTGCACGCCGGTGGAAGGCAGGCCCAGGATCACATCGCCCGGGCGGACGTTTGCGGGGTCGAGCATCTTGGGACGGTCGACGACGCCCACGGTAAATCCAGCAAGGTCGTAGTCGGCAGGAGCCATAACGCCGGGGTGCTCGGCCATCTCGCCGCCCACGAGCGCGCAGCCCGCGAGCTTGCAGCCGTCGGCCACACCCTTGATGATCTTTGCCATGTGCTCGGCCTCGATATGACCGATGGCAACGTAATCCAGAAAGAACAACGGCTCGGCGCCCGAAGCCAGAATGTCGTTGACGCACATAGCGACCAGGTCCTGGCCCACCGTCTCGTGACGGTCCATGATCTGGGCAAGCACGAGCTTGGTGCCCACGCCGTCGGTACCGCTAATCAGAATCGGGTCTTCCATATCCTTAAGCGCGGCAGCCGAGAACAAACCACCGAAGCCGCCGATGCCGCCGATAACCTCGGGGCGATTGGTATCCTTGACCATCTGCTTAATAGCGTCGACGGCGCGGCCGCCCTCAGCGGTATCGACGCCGGCATCCTCATACGTCACATGCTTGCTGTCGCTCATCTGAGCCTTCCTCTCCCACTACCGTGGCGCCGCGCGGGCGCCAAACGGTGCTCATATTTGCGTTCATTTCGGCGTGTGCCATAACAGCACACGCCGTCATATCAACAAAACAGCAGGTAAAACCCACCAAAATAAACCTGTCCCCATATGGCAGGCTTTAGGCCTCGCCGTGCTCCTCTTCCCAGCTGCGGTCGTCGTATTTCTCGACCACGGCGTCGTCGTCAAAGTGCAGCGGCTTGTCCAGGTTGCGGGGCTTAAAGCCCTCCATAAACTTGTCGCGGCCAAAGCTCTCGGGAATCGCCACGGGGTAGCGGCCGGTAAAGCACGCATCGCAGTAACCGCCCTTGGGCATGACCTTAAGCAGGCCCTCGACCGAAAGGAAGGCCAGCGAATCGGCACCGATATACTCGCAAATCTCGTCGACCGTCTTGTTGGCGCTGATAAGCTGCGACTGCACGTCGGTATCGATGCCGTAGAAGCACGGCCAGATGACCTCGGGCGAGTTGATGCGGATATGAATCTCCTTGGCGCCAGCGTTGCGTAGCATCTTGACGAGCTGCACCATAGTGGTGCCACGCACGATGGAGTCGTCGATGACGACCAGGCGCTTGCCCTCGATGTTGTCGCGCAGCGGATTGAGTTTCATGCGCACGCCCATGGCGCGCAGCTCCTGCGTGGGCTCGATAAACGTACGGCCCACGTAGCGGTTCTTGATAAGGCCCTCGCCAAAGGGAATACCGCTCTCGTGCGAATACCCCTCCGCGGGCGGCAGGCCGGAGTCGGGCACGCCGATGACCAGGTCGGCCTCGACGGGCTCCTCATGTGCCAGCTGACGACCCATGTCGTAACGGCAGGCGTAGACGCTCTTGCCGTTCATGATGGAGTCGGGGCGGGCAAAGTAGACCTGCTCAAAAATGCAGTTGGCGGGCTCTTCGGCTGCAGGCACGCCCTGCTCGGATACCAGGCCCTCGGCGCTGATGCGCAAGATCTCGCCGGGACGGACATCACGGACGTACTCGGCACCCACGATGTCGAGTGCGCAGGTCTCGGAAGCAACGACCCAGCCGCCGGCGCGCGTGACACGGACGGCGGAGTCGACCGTCGCGGCGCCGTCCTGCGACGGCAGCTGCGAAACGGCTGCGGCATCGGCCTGGTCCAAACCCTCGTCCACCAGCTTGCCCAGCACGAGCGGGCGAATGCCGTGCGGATCGCGGAATGCGTAGAGCGCCTGCTCGTTGATGAGCGTCATGGCGTAGCCGCCGCGCACGAGTTCCATGGTCTTGCGAATACCCTCGCGCAGATGGCCTGTACGCTGGGTGAAGTAGCCGATAAGCTTGGTCGCGACCTCGGAATCCGAATTGGAGAGGAACGGCACGCCCAGCTCGATCAGCTGACGGCGCAACTCGTCGGTGTTGACCAGAGTGCCGTTGTGAGCAAGCGCGATAATGACGCTGTTGATGGTGGAAAGATGCGGCTGCGAGGCTTCCCAGCTCTTGGCGCCGGCGGTGCCATAGCGCACGTGGCCCACGGCCAGCTGGCCGGAGAGCGTCGACAGGTCGGCGTTGGAGAACACGCGATCGAGCAGTCCCAGGTCTTTGCGAACCATAACCGTGCCGCCGTCGCCCACGGCGATTCCCGCCGATTCCTGGCCGCGATGCTGCAGCGCGCGCAGACCAAAGTACGTCAGTCGAGCCACATCGCGATCGGGTGCCCACACACCAAAAATGCCGCATTCCTCATGCAGCTGGTCGGAGTCCGGATCATACGTCGACATGGTCTTCACCTGTCCCGCGGCGCGCTCGGCCGCGTGGATGGTTTCTTGAGACATGGCATCCCCTCAGAGCCTCGTTATTTGGCGTTACCTGCCCTATTATACGCACGGCAAGACAAGCACTCCCGCGCATGAACAGCGCTTTTTAAAAGCCCACCGAGCTAATAATCAGTTTTGTTGCCAAACATTTTATCGGTCTGTCCAGTGCAAGCGCCCGCGCCCCCAGATGGCCGCCGCGTCCACCGTTGGGGATTACAAAGTTGCAATTGGGACGTTCGTCCTGTCTTTTGGCAGGTCGGCGGCGTATCCTTATAACCTACAACAAAGCGAGAAAGGTTCTGTATGGATCGAAACGAACTCGACCCCAGCGTCCCCAGCGCCACAGAGGTCAAGAAGATTCCCCTCATCATTAAGGTGTACGCCGTCCTGTGCATCCTTTCCGGCGTGGGCACGCTCCCGTCGGTCGCTGCCTTTATGTGGCAGGTCATCACGGCACTTGTTAACGGCAACGCCACCGAAAAGCTCGGCGACAACACGCTCGTCGCAGTCGGCCTTATCGTCGCCGGCATCATGCTCTCTGCGGCAAGTGCCGTCATCCTAATCATCTTTGGCCTGGACCTTATCAAAAACCAGCGCCGCAACGCCGCCCGCCTGTCCTACATCCTTATTGCATTCACCGTCGTCGAGCTTTTGGTCGACGTGATGCTCCAGGGTATCGGGCCCTTCTTGCTGCGCCCCGCTATTCAGCTCGGCATCCTCATCGCGCTTTCGGCCACCGTCGACCCCACGCTGCGTCAGGAGCGCGAGCTGCAGCGCCGCCTGCAGGAGATGCTCGACCGCGATGCCGCCGCCGAGGGCATGCTCGGCCGCGATGAGACCGGCGAGGGCTACATCAAGCTCAACTACTTCAACCTGTTCTGGGTATTCTTCGTCTGCTGCGTACTGGGACTTATCTTGGAGGACATCTGGCACATGACGGTCAACGACCCGGGCGTCTACCAGGACCGCGCCGGCATGCTGTTTGGCCCTTTCAGCCCCATCTACGGATTTGGCGCCGTGCTCATGACCATGGTGCTTAACCGCTTCTACAAAAAGAACCCCATCATCATTTTCCTGGTGAGCGCTGTGCTCGGCGCGAGCTTTGAGGTGTTCGTGGGCTGGTTTATGCAGACCGCGTTTGGCGTGGTCTCGTGGAGCTACTCGCACATAACGCTGTTTGGTTTGCCCGATCCGCTCGTGGTCCTCACGGGCGGACGCACCTGCACGGGCTTTGCCTGCCTGTGGGGCCTAGGTGGCCTCATCTGGATCAAGCTGCTGCTACCGAGGCTGCTTAAGCTCATCAACAAGATCCCCTGGAAGAGCCGCTACTCGGCCACCGTCATCTTTACCGTCATTATGCTGGTCGACGGCGTCATGACGCTGCAGTCGCTCGACTACTGGTACCAGCGCGTTAACGGCACGGAGCCGAACATTCCCGTCGCACAGTTCTACGGCAAGTATTTCGATAACGACTACATGGAGAACCGCTTCCAGAGCATGACCATGAGCCCCAAGGACGCCACGCGCGTTTAGCGCCCGCCGCGCCCAAAACGCAAAATGCCCGCCGGTATCACACGTACCGGCGGGCATTTTATAAACGAGCCTTCTATCGACGCAAGGCCCTACGCCTCGCACTCGACCTCGCTCACACATTCATTCTTGATGGTGCCGACGAGCGCCTGCAGGGCATCGACCACGTGCGGGCGAATGTCCCCGCCAATAAGCACGAGCATGATGTCGTCGCCCACGGAAAGCTCGCCGCTTGCCAGCCACACGCGCACATAGCCGATACCCGGCATCGCGCGCGTCGCTTCGATGGCAGACCGCACCTTTTGAGCGTCGTAGTCAAAGACCATGCTGCCCACCTTATGCCCGGGGGCCACGCCGCCAGTCTCGACCCCGCGCACCTCGGCCTTGGGCGTCGCGCGCACCACACCGTTATGCGTCAGGTACATGCCGCACACCGGCGCCGAAGCGTCGGCCTTGGCCTCGCGCAGCCACGCATCAACCGAAGGCATCGATGTAGCGTTCTCGAGCATCATTTCCCCTTTGAGTAGTCAATTTGGAACGGGACTATTTTAGCTACTCCTCGACCGGTGTGAGCACCATGACGGCACGCGTGTTGCTCAGCGATAACGAACGACAGGTCACAAGCGTTACGACCTTGGTTGCCGAAGCAGCACGATCGGTGGCATCACTCGCCACGGCAGAGGCACCGTCAAGCATCTCGGACAGGTAATTTTTCAGTCCGTCATCGCCCTCAAAATTGGGCGTGCGCGCCTTGGCATACGTGTCCTCGACAACTTTGGTCGCCAGCGGTCGCAGCTTATACGTAGCATCCCGTGTGATGTAATACACAAACTCAATGCTGTCGAACGTCGCCTGGTCGGTGGTGTCCGAAATCACATTGAACATCGATCCGTCGTTCATATGGTGGCCGTAAATCGTGGTCTGCTGGTCGACCATTCCCGGCGCGGTGTCATCACTATCCAAGAAAATGGCACCGGACGCGTTAGATGTACCGTCAAACAGCGTGTTGAGGTATTTGGAGTTGTTGTTGGTCTGCACCACGGGATAGTTGATGTTGGTTCCCGGCACATAAATCCAACCCACAATCTCGGGGTTTGTCTGAGCAAGCGCATCGAAGTCGATAATCGGCACGCCGCTGGCGTCCTTATCGCTTACATATTGCTTCTCGATTTTCTGGTACGAATCGCTCGCCTGCTTATAGCCAATCTGAGCATTGATAAAGATGGCAGCGGCGGCGACAATCAGACCGATGCCCACGATGATGAGCAAGATGGGAATGATGGATCGGCGTTTCTTACGCGGCTGCTCGGCATAGTTGGACGGCGCGTCACTCAGCTGCCTCGTCGTCCGAGCCTGCTTCTTTGCCGTGCCATATGACGAAGGGCGATACGCAGCCGGCGTATCCTGGCGGCGATGGGACGTCGGCGTTACGGAACGCGGCGCGCGCGGCTGCTGAGGAGAGGATGTCCGACCCTGCTGTGCCGCATAGGCAGCACCCGGCTTCGACGGATCGGGAATCTGAGAAGCCTTGAATCGTTTTCCCTGATAATCGGACATGGCTCTCCTTATACTGCGGTGAAACGGCGGAACGCCTAGGCGTCGGCCATCTCCTGCTTCATCTTCTCGATAACCTTGCGGTACTCGGGGTCGCATGCGCCCAGAATCTGCGTGGCGTAAATGGCGGCGTTCTTGGCGCCGTTGATGGCAACGCAGGCCACGGGCACGCCCGAAGGCATCTGCACCATCGACAGCAGCGAATCCATACCGCCCAGGTCACTCGTCTTCATAGGTACGCCGATAACCGGCAGCGGCGTAAAGGCGGCCACGACACCACCCAGGTGAGCGGCCTTGCCGGCGGCGGCGATAATCACTTTGATACCGCGATCGGCAGCAGTCGAAGCCCACTCGTGGACCTTCGCCGGTGTGCGGTGTGCGCTCGCAATGACGAGCTCATAGGGCACACCGAGCGCCTCGAGCTCGGCGGTGCAGCCTTCCATAACACCCAGATCGGACTTGGAGCCCATGATGATCCCGACAACCGGCTTTTGATCTGCCATAAACAAAGACCTCCTGTTGAGAGCGGTGACGCGGCCAATCCGCGACCCTTAACTGCAAATAATTCAAGTATAGCCGCCGATGCTGATGTGTTCGGCGGGAGACGGAACGCTTTGCGAGATTAAGGCCGAAGGGTCGGAGCTTTCTGCCTACATTCAAAAAGCGTGCCCACCGTCCTTGGGTGGGACGGCGGGCACGCTTGCTTAGCTGTTGCTGGGGCTACTTAGCCTTGCTGCGACGATGGAAGAAAGCGCCGATCGCGGCGATGATGGCGCCAAGACCACCGACGGTCGCGACGGTCGCCGCCGTCTGGTCTCCGGTATTGGGAATCGCCGAACCGTTCTTCTTGCTGCCCTGGGCCTTGTCGCCTGCGGGCTTGCCCGCCTGGTTGCCGCCGTTCGAGCCATTGCCGGAACCCTGGTTGCCCGAGCCGCCCTGGTTGCCGGAGTCGGCATCCCTGAGGCTCTCAATGGCCAGCTTGAGCTGGTCATAGGCCGCCTGGAGCTGGGTGTCGGAAGCATTCTCATCACCCAAGACGTCCTCGGCGTAGGTAATGGCATCCGTCAGGGCCTTGACAGACTCGTCCGTCTTGCCCCTGGTGTCAGTCTCCTTCGCCTGCTTGACCAGGGCCTTGAGCTGCTTCTTAGTCGGATTCTCGACCGGGACCACCGGGGTCTTCTCGAGCGCGCCGCGGGCGCTCTCGAGCGCCCTGAGCGCCTGGTCGACCTCGTCCTGCGTGGCGTCCTCATCGCTCAAGATGGCGCGGGCGCTCGCCAGGGCGTTCTCGAGCGCCGTCCAGGAGGCCTCGGTGTAGTCACCGGCCTTGAGGTCGCCGGCAGCAACCTCGGCATCAACCTTTTCGATCGCGGTAGCGAGATCATCCTTCGCCACCGGATCGGGGACGGCCGTACCGTAGAACTTGAGCTCCGCCATGCTGCAGTAGGCATCAACGTCGCCACCGCCGGCGTGAATCACCTTGACGGTCACGTAGCGACCGCGCGCGGCGCCAAAGCTCATCTGCTTCCAGTCGCCACGGTCGGTGAGCACGCGGCCGTCGTTGTCGAAGGCGAACGTACCCATCGACGCGGCGGTGCCCATCTCATAACCGTCGGCAGTGTCGGAGACCAGTATCTCGGCCTCGAAGATATCGCCGTTAGTGCCGCCGTCCTGGCGCGGCAGGAATGTAACGTCGGTGAGATCGTAGTCGCGGCCCAGGTCGACACTCAGATACTGGGGCATACCGGTCCCATGGGCCCAGTCGCTGTGCCAAAGCGTCCGCTCGTCGCCGTCGAGAGCGTTGACGGCGTTGCTGCCCTCGTAGTCGGCCTCACTCGAGAAGTCGGCCACCTTGACGTTCTTGCGGTTCTCGGGCGTGTTGATGAGGATCTTCTCATCGACAGGGCGCATCTTGAGGCCGTCGATTGCCTTCTCGATCTTGGCAGTGGCGTCTGCGACATCCTTCTTGCTATAGCTGCCCTGGCCGCTGTCGAGGAGCTTCCGAGCCGCCTCGACCGCAGTGGTGAGAGCTGCATAGGAATCCTTGGTGTAGACGGACTCGCTGTAGCCCGCGGCCTTGGAAAGCGCTGCCACGAGCGCAGAGGTATCGACACCAGCCTTGACCTCGACCTCATAGGATGCGGTCTTGGAGGGGTCGAGTACCGACGCCACCGTGATCTTTGCCTTGCCGGCCTTGTTGGCACGCAGGTAGTAGCTCACGCTATCGCCAGCCTGAACAGCGGAGACGCTTACCACAGAGGGGTCGGAGCTCTCGACCGTCACATAGGGGTAGCCAGCGCTCTCAGGCGTAGCCTTGGCGTCGACGGGCGTAATGTCGCCTTCAAAGAACTCGGTCTGGTTCTTGCCTAGCTCGACACCCTCGATGGCCTCGACACCCTGCGTGTAGTTGAAGTTGACCTCACGCAGTGTGAGCATCTGGTCACCCGATGCCTCAAGCGGCGTGACCTCGACCTTGGTCGCCTTCTTGCCCTTGTTCTCGGCAGAGAGGCCAAAGGCGTAGCGAGCCCGGAAGGAATCGTACTCCCCGCCCGCGAACTCTTGGGTCGAGCCATCCTCGAACGTCACGACAGCCTTGATCTTCTGCACGGTTCCGTTGCCACCGTTGCGGTTAACGACCTCGACACTATCGAGTTTCGACGGCGTCTTAAATGCGAATGTCATCGTGGTGGGAAGCTTCACGTAACTCGGAAGCTTACCCTCGCTGTCCCAGTTGCCGCTCCAGTCCCATAGGAACTCAAAGCCGTTGTCGCCCTCGTTATTATCGAACAGCGCGTTATAGCTCTTCTGCTGGATAAGTTTCTCGACGTTGGTCCCGTCGTCGGTCGTGAGCTCATCGTTGGTCATCGTGATGTTGAAGGCATCCTGACCGTACTCGGCGACCGTTGGCTGAGGAACATCCGGCATCGTCACCGTGCCGTCGCTCGCAAACTCAAGCGCGTCGCATGCCGGACCGATGAGCCAAGATGTCGAGGGCAGTTCGACCTTGCCGGCGGTCTTGGCCTTGAGCTTGAAACTCGCCACCGCGCCGGTACCGTTGTAGAGCTTGCCATCGCCGCGGTTGGCAAAGGCGAGATTGATAGTCTGCGTTCTGTCCGCGAACTGGACCTTCTCGCGAGACAGGTTCTCCATGCCGGCAGTCGAGCCGTCCTGCGCGATGCTCTCGGACACAAACTCGAACTGGTCGCTCTTGAAGTTGACGAGAGCGCCCAGGGCGTTGACGTTCTTGGCGTCGGCCGCATAGACATCAACGGTGATCTCATCACCAGCCTCGACCTCGGTCTTGCTCGGTATCACCGCGAGCGAACCTGCGACCTTGCCCTTTTGTTTAGTGCCACCGTCAAGACCCGCCATGGTGAACGAGTAATCGTAGACGTCGTAAACGCCGTTATCGTTGAGGTCGGCGAAGTGGTCGCGGATCTGCGAACCGAACGTCGGGGTATCGGGCTCGCGATTCTCGAGGCCCAGGTAGTTCTTCATGTTGGAGTAGTCTCCGTCGGAGATCGTGGCCTTGTTGAGGTTGGAGCCCACGGCGAAGCCATCCGTGCCGTCGGTCTTGTAGATGGCAATCTCGGACGCGGAGAAGAAATTGCCGACCGAGGCGAGCGGTGTCATGCGCACGTAACGGGCGGCCACGGTGCCGTCAAACGCTACCGTCTTACAATCAGCGGAACGTGCCCAATCGACCTCCTGGCTCGTCCAGTGGACGCCATCGAGACTCGTCTCAACACGCATCTTGGTCACAGTGCCGTTGCCGGCGTCATCGCGCGGATAGTACTCGAGCTTATCGAGCTTGTAAGCGCGTCCATAGTCAACGGTAAGCGCCTTGCCCAGATCGTTGCCACCGGAGTGGAAACCGCCGTCGCCCGACTGGAACTCATGGTCGAAGGCGAGCTCGGCCTTATGGCTGCCGTAAAGTGAGCCCTCCCAGGTGATTTGCTCGGCGTCGGGGACGTTCCGCCACGGATCGAGTGCGGAGTTCGCCTCGAGCACATCGCTCCAGGCGGAGTAACCCTCGGCGTTGCGCGAACGAATCTGGTAGGTGTGCTTGCTATTGTAGGCGAGGTCGGTGTGCGTGAACTCGGCCGCATCACCCACGGCAAACACAGTGCCGTCGACCTTAAGGTCGTAGGAGGTAGCACCATCGACCTTTCCCCAGGTGAGCTTGATGCTCGTTGGGGTCGTGACGTCCTCGGGGGCAGCAAGGTTCGTGGGTGCGGAGAGGTTCTCGTTGAGGCGATCGGCTGTGAGCGTTGCGTCGGCGTTCACGAAACCGCCCAGCTCAAGCGTCTGCGCCGCTGCAGCAACATCGGTCTTCGCGAACTTGACGTAGACCTTGGGGTTCGTGGTGATCTTGGTGTTGTTGAAGCTCTCGCCCTGCTCGGCCTCGGTGCCGTCCGCATCGCTGCCGTAGTGGTTGAGGTTGGGGGTCTTGCTGTAGAAGTAGACCGCCTGGCCGGCCTCGGGGGTCGCGGCGTCAAAGGTCTCCTGCGAGTTGACCTCAACCACGTTGAGTGCGGATCCGCCGTTCTTGGCGACGACGCTCGTGGGCTTGGCGGACACATTGGCCACGAAGGTCGTGGTGCGGTTGGAGTCGTAGCCGTTGTAGCCGCCCTGCGAGGCCTCGGCGGTAAAGGTCGCGGTGCCGCCTGCGGCCTTGGAGCTGTAGACGGTGCTCACATGCTCACCGTAGGAGATATTGTCGATCGTGCCGTAGGAATCGTCCTCAGTCGTGTTGTTTTCGATGGAGGAGCCGTCGTCCTCGTACTGCGTAAAGGTGCCGTCGCCCTCGGTGGCGAAGAACTCGACGATACGCTGACTGCGGTCGGTACCCTTGGTGTTGGTGTCGCTCACTGCCTCGGGGTTGTTGTTCTCGGCGTACATCGGCACGATAGCGTTGGCCTTCACAAACAGCGGCAGCTTCCAAAGCGGAGCCTCGTAGTTGTTGAGAACCTGGCCGCCGCGATACTGCTTACCCGAGAAGTAATCGATCCAGATGGTGGGATTCTCGTCGGTGCCGTAGTTGGGGAGGTAGATCCCATTGCGAATGTCGTTGCCGTTCTCATCTGCCTGGGTATCCTGATACACCGGTGCCACTAGGAAGTTCTCACCGAACATATACTGGTACTGCGTCGAAGTGCTTGCGGCGTACTCGGAGTTGTCAGAAAGCAGCATGGCGCGGATCATGGGCAGGCCGGCATCGCCGTTACCCGTGTCGATGTTGGCCGCCGAGGCCGCGCTCGTGTAGATATAGGGCATGAGCTGCGCCTTGAGCTTGAGATAGAAGCGCGAGATGCCTGTGTAGGGATCGCCGTGCGTCATGGGCGATTTACGGTAGGTGCCCCAACCGTCCATGTCGAGCATAGAGGGCGTGAACGTCTTCCACTGGTAGTCACGCGCAGAGATGATGGGGTCGCCGCCAAAGATGCCATCCATGTCGGAGCCGATGTTGGGGTTGCCCGAAAGACTCTGACCGATATACGTGGGGATATGGAAGCGAATGTACTCCCAGTTACCGCCATACTGGTCGCCGGTCCAAATGCCACCAAAGCGCTGCGTGCCGGCCCAACCATCGAGCGTGATGATGTTGGGGCGCTTGTTAGCGCCGGTCGTCACCGTGTCATAAGCTGTCTTGATGCCATTAAGACCAAAGGAGTAGCCAGATCCAACCCAGGCAACGTCGGTCTTAAGGGTAGTGATGCCTCCCGTCTTGACCTCGGCGTCGAAGTCGCGAAGCAGATGCCACGGGGTCTCAGGGTTGCTGTCGGGCTCAAGGTTGGACTGGGTCCACAAGCCCGTGCTCACACCCTTTGAGTTGGCATACTCGGTGAACTTCTTAAGGTTGTCGACGTTGGCACGCACAGCGTTAAGACGGTCGGCCGAGCTCGCTCCGTCGGAGTTGACGCCGCCGGTCTTGTAGTAACCGTTCTGGCCATAGCCGGCGCCGTAGCCGTCGTTCGGCAGGAACCAGCCGAGCGGCATGTCGCTGTCCTCGTAGTCATCGATAACCTGCCGAGCAGAGAACTGGCGGTCGAAATCGGTCGCTTTCATGTTCTCGGTATCAACCGTAGGGCCCTCACCGTTGAGCGTCTCGGCCGCAAGTGTGCCGTCGAGCTTGTAGCCCGTCGACATGCCAGACTCGTACTTAACGTCGCCCTTCTCGCTCGAGGACTTGCTGCCCTTGGTCTCCCACTTCTTTTGACCCGAGGTCGTTGACCAGCCATCACGGTTATAGGCATTAAGATGACCAAGGTAGAACCCGTACTCGGGCAGCAGTACCGGGTTACCGGTCACCTTGTAGTAGTCCTGCAGCATCTCAGTTGCCACGTTCGAAGCTCCCTCGTTGGTCGCCACGAAGTAGTAGGCATCAAACTCATTCTCGCTGTGCAAAGTCGTGACCGTCGATGAGTCCGTGGAACCGAAGTCGTAGGAACCCTCTGCAAACGTGTTTCGGAGCACGCCGTAGCCGTCACTCGTCCAATAAAACGGGTTGGGCGAGGCAACGCCGCCATCGGTCCAGTTGTTCGTGTTGGAGATGGCGATGGTCTGGTTGGTGTGCAGGAAGCGTCCGTTCTGGGTGCCGCCGCCAAAGAAGTTCTCGGACTTCTCCTTGGCGAGCGTCTGGACGGTACCCTTCTTATCAAGGTCGAGGGACGCGGACTCGGAAACCACGACACGGTCGCCTGACTTGATACTCATCTTGCCAGTCGCCTTGTCCAGGATCACGGTCGCCTTTCCGCCGGTGATCTCGATAGTGTCGCCCTTGTCGGCAACCGTCGCACTCGGCTTGCTGTAGGTGTCCGAGGTATCGGGCTGAGCCTGGATCTTAGCCGTGTGGGACTTACTGCGCGGCGTGGCGTACTCGGAAAACTCACCCTTGGGGTCGACGTTATAACGGAAAATACCGTCCTCGAGGAACGTAATACGGCCCTTGATGCCGTCAGCGAAATCGATGTCGACGACATTCGAGGCAGACTGGGACACGGTCGCCGAGTCGACGCCCTTGAGTGGCGTGGCAATCGCCTGCTGGGGATTGGCAAACACGAGCGTCGCTGCAGTGGCAACGAGGACCGCGCTTCCCTTCACCCACCGTTTCGTAAAAATGGAATTCCTGCGCACCTGGTCTCCTTTCTTCCGAGATGCTGAGGTGCCGAGGACGCCCCATTACAGTCTGAAGTGGGCCACCGATAAATTTCGATGGCGAGCATTCGGCGCATTGCCTACGATACGGGCAAG
>UQWS01000015.1 GCA_900544875.1 uncultured Collinsella sp.
CCATCGCGCCGAGAGTACTGCGGGGCCAGCCCGTGGGAGGCCAGGGCGCCGCTGACCGGTGGACGGCACCGAGCCGTCGCATCGAACTGAGAAGGGGGAGGCCTCGCGGCCTCCCCCTTTTTTGCGTTTTATAGAGAGCTGTAATACAAGAACTCGCCTTCTTTTAGCTTGTCTTACTGTTTGGCTGTATTTTGAGTCCTTCTTTTGTATTTGCGCGATAATAACTCCCATTGGCGTTAGGGAGGACTTGATGTTTACCGTTTTTGTCTTGGGCAATATTGCTTCGGGTAAGTCGACTGCCTGCCGCTATCTCGAATCTCATGGCGCCATGCTCATCGATCTGGACGAACTTGCCAAATCACTGTATGTGCCAGGCTCCGATATCGTCAATGCCCTCGCGGAAGAATTTGGCTGGGATATTTTGGACGAGGAGGACGGCGTTCGCCGTAACATACTCGCTTCTCGAGCTTTTGTTTCTCCTGATGCGGTCGCGAGGCTCAATGGCATTGTGCACCCCGTTCTCATTGAGCAGCTGTCACTGAGGATTCTTGATCCGGTTTGCTGCACGGTTTCGTCCCCCCGTTATCCCTTTGCGGTTGTCGAAGTTTCTGCCCCGACTGGTTTTGAGGATGCTTTTGGCCTGGCTGATGAAATTCTGGTTATCAGCGCTCCTTTAGCAGTTCGTCGCGAGCGTGCCATTCATCGTGGTATGGAGTCCTCTGATTTTGATGCGCGCTCAGCATGCCAACCTGATGAGGCTTCGCTTTGCAATCTCGCTACGACGGTAATCGATAATGCGGCAGGCGATAATTCGCTCTTTGAACAACTGGACGCATGGCTTGCGCGCCATGGCTTCGGTGATGTAGCGGATAAGGAGGAGGCCGATGCTTAAGACACGTTTCTTTACGTGGTATCGCGTGGCGCCAATTGCCGTTGTGTTCGTCTTCGGCCTTATTTCGCTCGTCTACTCGTATGCTCCTGCCGCCTTCTTTAAGCCTTTGTATCCGATTGACTACGAGGCGTATGTTAAGCAATCGAGCATTTCGCACAATCTTGATCCGTATCTGGTGTGTGGTGTCATAAAGTCTGAATCGAATTGGGATCCCGAGGCTGAGTCGAATCAAGGCGCTCGGGGATTGATGCAGCTGATGCCTGAGACTGCCCAGGATATGATCGCCAAGGGCCTTGTCGACGGTGGCGAGTATTCGGCCGACAACCTTAACGATCCCGCTACGAACATCGAGTTTGGCTGTGCGTATCTTTCGTATCTTCTAACGTATTTTAACGGGTCGACGGACAGCGCCATTGCCGCCTATAACGCCGGCATGGGCAATGTCGACGGATGGGCGCAGCAGAGCACGTCGCTTCATAATGCAATCACCTTTCCCGAGACGCAGGCGTATCTGATTCGTGTCAATAATGCCTGGGTTCGCTACAAGACCCTCTATCCCGATCGGTTCGTATAGGACTATGCCTGCCGCCTGCATATACTACAGATATATGAGTTAGGAGTATCCATGGCGGAATTTGAAGTTGAGCGTGTTGGAGGAGAGCTCAAACGTTTTGGCGTTGAGGGCGCTGAGGTGCCGTTTAAGGTCGTGTCTCCATACGAGCCCGCTGGTTCCCAGCCTAAGGCCATTGAGTCGCTTGTGCAGGGCGTGAGGGACGGAGATCGCTATCAGGTTTTGCTGGGCGTGACTGGTTCGGGCAAGACCTTCACGATGGCAAAGACTATTGAGGCCCTGGGAAAGCCGACGCTGGTCATGGCTCCGAATAAAACGCTCGCCGCTCAGCTTGCAAGCGAGCTCAAAGAGTTCTTTCCCAATAACGCTGTGGTCTACTTCGTCTCGTATTACGACTACTATCAGCCCGAGGCGTATGTGCCGCAAAGCGATACGTATATCGAGAAGGATTCCTCGATTAACGAAGAGGTCGAGATGCTGCGGCATCAGGCGACCGCATCGCTGCTATCTCGACGCGATGTAATCGTCGTCGCATCGGTCTCGTGTATCTATGGCATTGGCTCTCCCGAGGATTATGCGGGCCTAGCCCCGAACGTCGACAAGAAGGTGCCGCTCGAGCGCGATGACTTTATCCATGCACTTATCGACATTCAATATGACCGCAATGACTATGACCTGGCACGCGGCACGTTCCGCGTGCGCGGCGATGTTGTCGACGTGTATCCGCCTTATGCCGAGCATCCGTTGCGGTTTGAGTTCTTTGGCGACGAGGTCGAGCTTATCGCCGAGATCGATGAGGTCACCGGTGAGATGCTTCGTGAGTACGAGGCCATCCCCGTATGGCCGGCATCGCACTACGTGACCGAGAAGCCGAAGGTCAAGGCGGCTCTGAAATCGATCAGCGAAGAGTGCGAGAAGCGCGTGGCGGAGCTCAAGGCGACCGACAAGTTGCTCGAGGCGCAGCGTTTGCAGCAGCGCACCGATTATGATCTTGAGATGCTCGAGACGATGGGCTTTTGCAACGGCATCGAGAACTACTCGCGTCATCTGGACGGTCGCAAGCCGGGTGAGCCGCCGTTTACCCTAATCGATTACTTTCCCAAGGATATGCTCTGCATCATCGACGAGAGTCATGTGACGGTGCCGCAGATCCGCGGCATGCACGAAGGCGACCGCTCACGTAAGGTGACGCTGGTGGAGCATGGTTTTCGTCTGCCTTCGGCACTCGATAACCGCCCGCTTCGTTTTGATGAGTTTGAGGCGAGGATTCCCCAGTTCATCTACGTTTCGGCCACGCCGGGCGACTATGAGCTGCGGGTTAGCCAGAACGACGTTGAGCAGATTATTCGTCCGACCGGTCTGCTCGACCCCAAGATCGACGTTCGTCCGGTTCGTGGGCAGATTGACGATCTTGAGGACGAGATTCGCGAGCGCGTGGCGCGCAAGGAGCGCGTGCTGGTGACCACGCTCACCAAGCGCATGGCCGAGGACCTGACCGACCATCTGCTTGATGCCGGCATTAAGGTCAATTACATGCACTCCGATACGGCGACGATGGACCGTGTCGAGATCCTGCGAACGCTGCGCGAGGGAAAGATCGATGTTCTCGTTGGCATCAACCTGCTCCGCGAGGGTCTAGACCTTCCTGAGGTCTCGCTGGTGGCAATTCTCGACGCTGACAAGGAAGGCTTCTTGCGCAATCGCCGTTCGTTGATTCAGACGATTGGCCGTGCGGCCCGTAATGCCGACGGCGAGGTCATCATGTATGCAGACGTTGTGACCGATTCGATGAAAGAAGCCATCGAGGAGACGCAGCGCCGTCGCGAGATTCAGATGGCATATAACGAAGAGCATGGCATTGTTCCCAAGACGGTCCGCAAGGCCATTAACGACATTTCGAGCTTTATTGCCGAGGCCGAAAAGACTGTGGGCTCGAAGGGACGCTCGAGAGGCGATTCGCTGGGTCACGGTGCGTTCTATACGCCTGACGAAAACGGCGAGGGCGCCGCGCCGGAGACGGTGGCGCCCGAGCAGACACTTGCGGAGCAGTTGGAAGAACTGCCGCATGACGAGCTTGTGCGGATCGTCGAAACCATGGAAGAGGATATGCGCAACGCTTCTGCCGCCATGGACTTTGAGGAGGCGGCGCGCCTGCGCGATGCTGTCGTTCAGATTCGGGCGATGCTCGAGGGTGCGTCTGAGGACGAGACGATCGAGCGCTTACGTTCGCAGGCCCGCAAGGGTTCCACGTTCGCATCGGGCAGAAAACGCCAGGGTGCACGGTTTAAGAAATAGCGAACAGGCCCCGAGTTCCCTGTGGAGCTCGGGGCCTGTGTCTTTTGCGTGCTGGAATTCGTGCGCTAGAGGTCTGCGATTAGGGCTTCGGCGCAACGGATGCCATCGGTAGCGGCGCTCATGATTCCTCCGGCATATCCGGCTCCCTCGCCGCAAGGGTAGAGCCCCGGGGTCGATACAGCATGGCATTGCCGGTCTCGAGTAACGGTGACCGGAGAGCTCGAGCGTGTTTCAACACCGGTGAGGACGGCATCGGGATGGTCGTAGCCACGCAGTTTTTTGCCGAGCAAGGGAATTCCCAGACGAAGCGACTCGATGATATGTTGCGGCAATGACTCATCGATTGCTGTCCAAGTCACGCCGAGCGGATAGGTGGGCTTTACCTTGCCGCATGTCGTGCTGGCGCGTTCTGCAAGGAAATCGCCGACGAGCTGTGCCGGTGCGTTCCAGTTGGAGCCGCCAAGGCGATAGGCAGCCCGCTCGCAAATGCGCTGGAGTTCTACGCCTGCAAGAGGATCATCGCTGGGGAGATCATCGGGCGTGACGTTAACGAGGAGAGCGGCGTTTGCGTTGCGGCCGGCGCGGGCGTTGAGACTGGCGCCGTTGACGCACAGATGGCCGGGCTCTGAAGAGGCGGCGACAACCTGTCCGCCGGGACACATGCAGAATGAGAACACACTGCGGCCGTTGGGAAGATGGGCAACGAGCTTATAGGGGGCTGCTCCGAGCGCGGGATGACCCGCTGCGGGGCCATATTGCGCCCGATCGATATCACGCTGCGGGTGTTCGATGCGAACGCCCATGGCAAACGTCTTTTGAGCGAGGGCGACATGATGGGTTTTGAGAACCTCGAATACGTCGCGGGCAGAATGACCGCAAGCAAGGATGAGATGCTTTGTGTTGATTGACTCGCTTGTCGCGTCGTGGGACGACTGGATGTCGATACCGACAATGGTGCCAGACGCGTCGATGCGAATGTCGACGAGCTTCGTTCGATAACGGACGACACCTCCGAGCTGCTCGATGCGCTGGGATATAGCGGTGACAACTGTGGGAAGGATGTCGGAGCCAATGTGCGGCTTGGCATCCCACAGAATATCGCGGGGCGCACCCGCCTCGACGAAGGTTTCGAGGATAAGGCGATGGGCGGGGTTTTTTGTTCCCGTATTGAGCTTGCCGTCCGAGAAGGTCCCCGCGCCGCCCAGACCAAACTGGATATTACTCTCGGGGTCGAGGATGCGCTCCTTTAGAAAGAGGTCGATCGCATGCGAGCGGCGAAATGCCGGGTCGCCGCGCTCGATGAGCAAGGGCTTAAGACCTGCTTCGGCGAGCGTAAGCGCAGCGAAAAGGCCGGCGCATCCGGCGCCGACAACGACAGGGCGTTCTTGAGGTGCGTCGGAGACGGGGGTGGGGAATGAAGACTCAACGTCTTCTATCGCGCGTACGCGCGAGCGGTCACGCTCGGCAACGCTGTCGACCGCTTCTCGCTCGAGGTGGGGACTAGTCAGCTCAACACGAAAGCTTAGGATAAAATGGACGTCTCGTTTTTTGCGGGCGTCGATTGACTTGCGGTGGAGCTCGATGGACTTGATCTCGGAGTCCTTGCAACGTAGGACGCGCTTGGCGACTCGCTTGCCAACAATGAGGCAGGCATTTTCATCGCCGGCTTCATCGAGCGACGCGTTGACTTGGGTGATTTCGATCATCGAGGTCTCCTTAGAGGCAAGAAAGAGGCCGTCCGGTATCCCAGACGGCCCGAATGCGTTTTTGATTATAGACTGCGCGGCTACAGGCTGCTTGCAGCGCGAATGCCCGAGAGCCAGGCCCACGCAAGGTTAAAGCCTCCGCAATCGGCGTCGATGTCGAGCGCTTCTCCGCAGACGTAAAGCGGGGCGCCTGTGGTGCTGTTCACGTAAAGATTGGGTGTCGAGACGCACTCGATAGATATGCCGCCACGCGTGACCTGTGCTGAGCGCTCCTCTGCCGTCCCTTCGACGGACAGTTTAAAGTGCTTGAGGATTGAGACCAGGTGGATGACATCGCGCGAGCCGGGATGGCACCGCTCGAATGCCGTACAGACGACGTGTGAGAGCTGCGGGGCGAGCATGCCGTCAAGCCAGTGGGAGTTTCGGGGCGAAAAATCGCCGAGCACGTTGACACGCTGCTCGAGCGTATCGAGCAGCTCATCTTTGGAGAAATCTGGAAAGAAGTCGATCAGAACAGTGTCGCCCTGGTTGATACGGCGAGAGAGATTGAAGGCGGCGACGCCTGAGATGCCGAAGGCACGGAACAGCACTTCGCCATCTTCTCGCCAGAGCTCTTCGTGGCTGCGCGAGAGCGTTAAGCGGGCTCGGACGCGCAGACCATCCAGAGTTCCGAGTGCCGTCCGGTCGCCGACGACTGATGCCGATACGGGGCACAGGACGGGGCACAGGGGCGTCAAGGGAAGGCTAAACACCTCGGCGATGCCGGTGGGGTTGCCGCCCGTAGCGATAACCACGGCCCTTGCCTGCAGGGCATCGCTCGTGCGAGGAGTATCGGCTAACGCCTTTCGAAGCGAACGGAGCTCCGTCTTTCGGTCGCCGTGCTTTTTGGGTTTGAGTACATGAGCGGGACGGTCGATCTGAAGCGTCCAGCCTTCGGAAGCCTTATGAGCCGCAATGACGTTAGTCCCGCAGAGTAGGGTGATGCCCAAACGCTCGCATGCATTGAGGAGTGCATCGCGAACCGACTCGGCGCGAAGGGAGCGCGGGTATAGGCGGCCTTCCTCACGGATCGTCATGATGCCCAGCGAGGAGAAAAAACTCTCGAGATCTTGCTCGGGTTGGGGGCCCATGATGGATTCGACAAAGGCGGGGTGGTTATATCGCCGAATGTCGATGGATTCGTTTGAGAGGTTGCAGCGGCCGTTTCCGGTTGCAAGCAGCTTGAGACCGCAGGCGACGTCGCGCTCGACGACGCAGACGCTTTTGTCGACACGCGCCGCCGTAATGGCGGCGGCGAGGCCCGAGGCCCCGCCGCCGATCACCAAGACGTCATAGAAGGCGCTTGCGTTCACTTAGGCCTCGTCTGTCTTGTGCGGGGCGATGGCCTCAACGGCGGAGACGGCTTGGGGCAGCATGCCGGCGGGCAGCGCGGTTTCGACTTCTCCCTTGTCGCAGGCTTCGGCGAGCGCGGGATCGATGGGCAGCTGACCAAGGATGTCGAGATGATAGGTCTCGGCGACCTCGGGAAGATTGCTCTTGCCGAAGACCTCGATCTTCTTGCCGCAGTCGGGGCATTCGATATAGCTCATGTTCTCGACAATGCCCAGAATCGGAACGTTCATCTTCTCGGCCATGTTGACCGCCTTGGCGACAATCATCGAGACTAAGTCTTGCGGGCTCGTGACGATGACGATGCCATCGACGGGCAGTGACTGGAAGACGGTGAGTGCGACATCCCCCGTTCCCGGGGGCATATCGACCAGCAGATAGTCGATGGGGCCCCAAGAGGTTTCGCTCCAGAATTGCCTGATGGCGCCGGCGATGACCGGACCACGCCAGAGGACGGGATCGGTCTCGTTTTGAAGCAGCAGGTTGGAGCTCATGACCTTGACGCCGTGCTCGGAGATCTCGGGCAGCATGAGGTTGCCGAGGGCATGGACATGGCGTCCGCTCATGCCGAACATTTTGGGGATGGAGGGGCCGGTGATGTCGGCGTCGAGAATGCCAACCTTGTTGCCGCGGCGGGCGAGCTCGGTTGCGATGGCGCCCGTCACAAACGACTTGCCGACGCCTCCCTTGCCGGAAAGCACAGCGATAACGCGCTTGACCTCCGACAGCGTATTCTCTTCAAATTGCGACGGCGTTGATTGTCCGCCGGCTGCTTGTGCGTGCTCGCAACCCATGTATGACTCCTTTGTATATGTTGGGGCCGGGGCCCCGCGATGTGACACGAGCGTCATTGTACCCTCGTTTGCGAGCGGGAGTCATTTGCGATGCATTTGGGCCGAGCGTGCTTGCAATACGATGGGTCCAAGCGAATGGGCGGGCTTATTGAACTTTGCTGGCGAACTCGAGGTATTGCATGCGCTGCAGCTTGTCGATCGTCGAGGCGTATGGGCTGTCTTCAGATTCCAAGTCGTAGCGCAGCCCGTCGGCACCAAGATAGCCGGCGACATTGATGGTGGGCACATCTGACCTTGTTGCAAGCAGGGCCTTTTGATAGTCAGTGAGCGGGGCGCCGATCTTATTAAGGGTAATAGCTGCAATCTCGTTTGCCCCGACGGTGTCGTAGACGTTGAGCTCGGTATTGCCGGCGATTTCATAGTTAGCCCAGACGAAATAGGTCGACTGATAGATACGGAAAGCGTGGCTTGCCGTATCTTCCTGAGGGTACAGCTCGTCGTTGAGAGTCGTTGCGGCGCTCGGCTGATGGTCGCCAAAAAAGACAAGAACAACCGGTCTGCCGATATTGCGGAGCTCGTTGATAAAGTACTCGAGGTCCCGGTCGGATGCATTGATGCAGGTGAGATAGGTATTGAGCGCGCTATTGGCGCCCTCGCTGGCTCCCTCGACCCAATAGTTTGTCAGCTCTTCGGCGGGAACGGTGCCATAGTCGTAGCCGCCGTGATTTTGCATCGTGACGTCAAAGATGAACTGCGGGGCTTCGTCGGTTCTGAGCAGGTCGAGTATCTTGTCGTAGGTGGCGTAGTCGCATACGCCGGCATGGTAATAGGGCGCACCTTCGAAATCGCCGATTGAAAGAAAGTCTCCAAAACCCAGCTGCTGATAGATTTTATCTCGATGGTAGTTGACGGGGTTTTGCGGGTGCATAGCGGTAGTGGTATACCCAAGCTCTTTAAGGTCCTTTGCCAGGCTGTTGACGCCATTCATCTGATACAGCTGATAGGGGATTTTGCCTAATCCGACAAAGGCCGTTGTCGCTCCGGTCAAAAATTCGAATTCGGAGTTCGCCGTTCCGCCACCGGTGACCGAAGCGAGCATGGTGCCGCGAACAAGTGTGTCGGGAAGCGAGTTGTAGAATGCGGGACCGGTGTACCCGGCCGCCTGGAGCTGCTCAAAGCACGAAAGGTCGCTAAAACTCTCGTTCATGACGGCAACAATCGTCGGCTTGATTTCATTGAACTGGGCAACGGCCGCCGCGCGCTGCTCGCTCGAGCCATACGTGCTGTCGTAGGCGGCGGCGAGCTCCTGCTCGATGCTCTGCGCCTCATCGGGCGTATAGTCTTCGGGCTTTTCAATGGGCAACTCGTTGACCATTTCGGTGAACGAAGTGATAAAACCCTGAGACGCATACGTGGTGATGGGCTGCCAACGGTCAAATCCAAAATCCAGCGACTGCTCCAAGTCGATGTTGGAAAAGCCCAAGAGCCCCACAACGGTCACTAGCAGAAAAGCGCAGAGGTTAGCGGCGATTGCGGGGAAGACATGGGCGGGCGTACGGAGCTTTCGCGGTCGGATAAGCGAAAGAAGCCCCAGGGAAATCTCCAGCAGGGCGAGTGAGGTTACGATTCCTGCAGTGAAGGTGAACTCATATCCCTCACTTACTTCCATTGCGGTGCCCAATGCCAAAATGTCGCTCGGCAGGATGGCCTCGCCTTTAAACGTTATGACGAAGTGCTCGGCAATGCCAAGGGTACAACAGACGACGGGCACGAGGGCCATGACTCCTCCATGACGCTGTCCCAGCAAATAAAGGGAGAGCAGAACCGTCGCGAGCAGCCCAACGGAAAACCCGAATGAGTTGGCGGGAATGCGATAGAACGTTTCGTTGCAGGCCATTTCGAGTGAAACGAACGAGAGCGCTGAAACAGCGGCGACGACAAGGATGTCGCGGCAAATACAGGCAACCGTTCCCGTCGCAAGATCGGTTTGGTCGATAAGTCCCGAAACCAAGGGCTCGACAAGAAGTATGACGGCGGCAGCACCGAGCGCCGAATAAGAAAGGACCCATAGGGAACAGTCCTCATTTACGAGCAATTGATTCGTAATCCATGCAGCTACCATGCCGAGCGGGATGAGGAGCATCGCGCACCAAAAGACGCGGGCAATGGGCGGTTTTTCGTTGTGTTTGATTGAAAAATACACGCGCACGACGACGGCGGCCACGATAAGGACGGCGATGAATATGGGCAGATTGGCCATGCCACTCGAAGTGATTTCAAGGGGGATATCTTCGGTCATGGACGTTCCTCTGTTACAGCAAATTAAGTTCAGTTTTAGATTACTCTAACCTTTCCACGGCATTTCGAGAAACAAAGCACCCGACACGCAAAGCAAAAGGTCTGCGAATCTTGTATTACGAACATCTGTGCGCGTTGAGTGCGTTAAACTCATCGACAGTGTGATTTGAGGTTATAGGAGGCAAGGAGCTTCCATGTCTGATTCTTCTATCGTTATCCGTGGTGCGCGCGAACACAACCTCCGTGATATCGATGTTTCCATTCCGCGTGACCAACTCGTGGTCATTACCGGTCTTTCTGGCTCGGGCAAGAGTTCGCTGGCATTTGACACTATCTATGCCGAGGGCCAGCGTCGATACGTCGAGAGCCTTTCGAGTTATGCGCGCCAGTTCTTGGGCCAGATGGACAAGCCCGACCTGGATTCGATTGACGGCCTTTCGCCGGCTGTCTCAATTGATCAAAAGACGACATCCAAGAACCCGCGCTCGACGGTGGGCACCGTAACCGAGATTTATGACTACCTGCGACTGCTGTTTGCTCGCGTCGGTACGCCGCACTGCCCCGAGTGCGGTCGGGTTATCGAGCGCCAAACCACCGACCAGGTCGCCGATAAGGTCCTGGCGGCGGGAGAGGGTCGTCGTGCGTTTGTGCTGGCACCGGTGGTGCGCGGGCGAAAAGGCGAGTACACCAAACTGTTTGAGGACCTTCGCGCCGAGGGCTTTAGCCGCGTGCGTGTCGACGGCGAGGTTCGCTCGCTTGATGACTCTATCGATTTGGATAAGAAATTCAAACACGATATCGAGGTCGTGGTCGACCGCATCGTGATTCGCGAGAACTCGCTGGGCCGTATTGCCGAGTCCGTTGAACAGGCGACTGCGCTGGCGCACGGCAATGTGAACGTATACTTGCTGCCCGACCGCGACGCTCCCGAGGGGACCGAAGGCGAGTTGCTGGAGTATTCGCTGGCGTTAGCGTGCCCGGAGCATGGGCACTCCATCGATGACCTGCAGCCGCGTGATTTCTCGTTCAACGCGCCCTATGGCGCGTGCCCCGAGTGCGATGGCCTGGGCTTTAAGAAGACGGTCGATGCCGAGGCCCTAATCGAAGACCCCTCGAAGTCGATCGCCGACGGGGTTTTTGGCAGCCTGTTTGGCAACTCTAACTACTATCCGCAGATTTTCGCTGCGGTCTGCAAACACTTTAAGGTGAGCGTCGATACGCCGTGGGAGGATCTGCCTCCGCGGGTGCGTCGCGCGTTTTTAGACGGCATGGGCGACCAGAAGATTTCGGTCGACTATCAAAAGCTCGATGGGCGCCGTAGCCAGTGGGACACCAAGTTCTCGGGCGTGCGCAATATCCTGTACGAGCGCTATACCGAGACGACGAATGAGAACACCAAGGCGCGCTTGGAGAAGTACATCCGCGAGGAGCCGTGCTCGAGTTGCCATGGTGCTCGTCTGCGCCCCGAGATGCTCGCCGTTACCGTAGGCGGTAAGTCCATTTACGAGGTCTGCTGTCTATCGTGCCGCGAGTCGCTCGAGTTTTTTGAGGACTTGGAGCTTACCGAGCGCCAACAATTTATCGGCGGGCGCATCGTTAAGGAAATCCTGGAGCGCCTGCGCTTTCTGGTCGATGTCGGACTCGACTATCTGACCCTCGACCGTGCCTCGGCGACGCTTTCCGGAGGCGAGGCCCAGCGCATTCGCCTGGCAACGCAGATCGGCGCCGGCCTCATGGGTGTCCTGTACATTTTGGACGAGCCGTCGATCGGCCTCCATCAGCGCGATAACGAGCGCCTGATCAAGACGCTTGAGCGCCTGCGCGATATCGGCAATACCGTCATCGTCGTCGAGCATGATGAGGATACGATTCGTGCTGCCGACTATGTGATCGACATGGGCCCCGGTGCGGGCGTGAACGGCGGACACGTGGTCGCCGCGGGAACGCCTGCCGATATCATGGCGTGCCCCGATTCGATGACGGGTGCTTACCTGACCGGCAAGCGAATGATTCGGGTTCCCGATGAACGCCGCAAGCCCGGTCGTGGCTGCCTTAAGATCACGGGCGCCCGCGCCAATAACCTCAAAAACGTTACCGCCAAGATCGAGTTTGGTACGCTTACGGTTGTTACCGGCGTGTCGGGATCGGGCAAGAGCTCCCTGGTTACCGACACCATTGCGCCTGCCCTTACGAATGCCATTCACCGTTCGACGCGCCCTGTGGGTCCGTACAAAAAGCTCGAGGGTATCGAGTGCATCGATAAGGTGATCGACATTGACCAGTCGCCGATCGGCCGTACACCGCGTTCCAATCCCGCTACGTACATTGGCCTGTGGGATGATCTGCGCGCGCTGTTTGCGAGCACACCGGAGTCGAAGGCACGCGGCTACTCGCCGGGACGTTTCTCCTTCAACGTGAGTGGCGGGCGCTGTGAGGCGTGCAAGGGCGACGGACAAATTAAGATCGAGATGCACTTCCTTCCCGATATCTATGTCCCCTGTGAGGTCTGCGGCGGCAAACGCTATAACCGCGAGACGCTTGAGGTCACCTACCGTGGTAAGACCATCTCGGACGTGCTCGACATGAGCGTCACCGAGGCACTGGCCTTCTTTGGGAATATCCCGCAGATTAAGCGCAAGCTCCAGACGCTGTACGATGTAGGCTTGGGCTACGTGAGCCTGGGCCAGCCCGCTACGACGCTCTCGGGCGGCGAGGCGCAGCGTGTGAAGCTCGCCAAGGAGCTTCATCGACGCCAGACGGGCAAGACGTTCTATATTTTGGATGAGCCGACGACCGGCCTTCATTTTGAGGACGTCCGCCAGCTGCTCGATGTGCTGCAGCGCTTGGTCGATGCGGGCAACACGGTGCTGGTGATTGAACACAACCTTGATGTCATCAAGGTTGCCGACCGCCTGATCGATATGGGTCCCGAGGGCGGTAACGGCGGCGGAACCGTCGTGGTTTCGGGCACACCGGAGCAGGTTGCGGACTGTCCGCAGAGTTATACGGGCAAGTTTTTGGCGCCGTTGCTCAGGCGTGACCGGGAGCGTCAGGCTCAACTTGATGCTCAATAAATAGGCGATTCAGTTTATGGACGCCATCGACTCCTTGTGATTCGATGGCGCTTGCTGTGCCGAAGTGACGTATGCAGTCGAATTGGACATATACTTAATCCTTACGTCCGAATGCGAGAGAAAGGATATGTCATGGCAAAGGCTGTAAAGACGCCAAAAACCAATGCGATGCGCGAGCTGGAAAGTGCCGGCATTTCCTATGTTCTACATACGTACGAAGACGATGGTGATGAGTCGGTGGGCCTGGGGGTTGCGATTTCGGAGCAGCTTGGCGAGGAGCCCGGTCAAGGATTTAAGACTTTGGTCTGCGTGACACCGTCCAACGACTATGTCGTGTGCTGCATCCCTGTTGCCGACGAGCTCGATCTAAAGTCCGCCGCGCGTGCCGCGGGGGAGAAGTCCTTGGCCATGATGCATGTGAAGGATTTGCTTGCGGCGACTGGCTACGTTCGCGGCGGCTGCAGCCCGGTCGGTATGAAAAAACGCTACCGGACGCTCATTGATGAGACATGCGTCCTTTGGGATACCATTTTTATTTCGGGAGGCAAGCGTGGTTATCAGCTCGAGCTTGCACCCGATGATTTAATTGCATTTTGCGGGGCGACGGTTGCCGCGATTACGAGAGAGGACTGAGCGATGCCGCAGGAAGAATTGAAGTGCGGAGCTCATTTTGCAAAAGAATCTGCGCTTCAGACGCCCTCATCCGAAGCTTCTTCGTCGCGAGATGACACTGACGACATGGGCTCGTCGGACTACTCCACGGTTGGTCGTTCCGCCGGGCTTATGACCATCCTGACCATCGTGTCTCGCGTTACCGGTTTTATCCGAACGTGGGCAATGGCGGCCGCTATTGGCATGTCGCTACTCTCGTCCTCCTATCAGGTCGCCAACAACCTGCCCAATATGCTCTACGAACTCGTGATGGGCGGCATGCTCGTGACGGCGTTTTTGCCCGTGTACATGGGCGTGAGGCGTGAGCAGGGTCGCGAGGCCTCGAACGAGTACGTGGGCAACCTGCTCGGCATTCTGCTTTTAGTGCTGGGTGGCATTTCGTTGCTGGGGACCGTGTTCGCCCCGGGCTTTATCTGGACGCAATCGTTCCTTTCGGGTGACGGCGGCAGCATGGATACCGCTGCGTTCATGTTCCGTTTCTTTGCCATCCAGATTCTGTTTTATGGTTTGGGCTCGGTGTTCTCGGGCGTTCTCAACGCACACCGCGACTACTTCTGGTCGACGTTTGCCCCGGTCCTCAACAATGTGATCGTCATTGCGAGCTTTATGGGCTTTGCGCCCGTGTCCGCACAGTTTGGCGAACGTGCCGGCATCATCTTGATTGCGGCCGGTACGACCCTCGGTGTCTTTGTTCAGATGGCTTGTCAGATCCCCGCGCTTGGCAAGCACGGCGTGCATCCCCATATCCATATCGACTTTAAGGACCCCGCACTGCGCCAGACGATTGCGCTCGGTATCCCGACGCTGCTCGCTACGGTGTGCATGTTTGTCTCGACTTCTATCACGAACGCTGCCGCGCTGGTGGTCCAGCCCGAGACCGGTCCTTCCGTCATCGCCTATGCGCGCCTGTGGTACACGCTGCCCTACGCGCTGATTGCCGCCTCGCTTTCGACGGCGCTCTATACCGAGCTCTCTCACGACGCACAGGAGAAGGATTATGACAGCGTTCGCACGGGCATTTCGCGTGGCGTCGCCCAGATGCTGTTCTTCCTGGTTCCGTTCGCGCTGTACCTGATTGTCTTCGCGCGTCCGCTCAACATGATCTACTGCGCTGGCAAGTTCGATGAGTCCGGCGTGGCGCTGGTGTCCGAGTTCCTTGTCTACCTGGCGTTCTCGCTGCCGCTCTACGGCGTGGTCGTGCTGATGCAGAAGAGCTTCTCTGCCTTGCTCGACATGAAGCCCTATAGCCGCTATTGCCTGTATTCCGCCATCGGCCAGGCCGGCTCGGTTCTGCTGTTTGGCGTTGTGCTGGGCTTCGGTATGCCGGCAATCGCGCTTTCGTATGTCGTCGACTACGTGATCTTGGTCGGTTGCTCGCTGTGGTGGCTGCGTCGTCGTCTGCGTGGTCTTCAGGTTAAATCTATCCTGCATGGCGGTTTCTTTGGCCTTTTGCTCGGTGGCCTGGGTGCTGCCGCAGGCGCCGGCGTCATGTGGGCGCTTGAGCACTTTGTCGGGGCACTTGGCGGCTCGATTCTGATTACTCTTGGCTACGTTTGCGTTGCGGGTGTCGTCTCGCTTGCTGTTACCTTTGGCCTTGCCGTCGTCCTTAAGATGCCCGAGGTCTCGGCGCTGATTCGTCGCAAGTAGGTGCGCGTGGCCGGTCACGACAACATTCCAACGCTTGCCGAGCAGGTTTCGCGCGTTCCTACGCAGCCCGGCTGCTACCTTTGGAAAGACGCCAAGGGCGATGTCATCTACGTGGGCAAGGCGAAAAACCTGCGCGCCCGTATGCGTCAGTACGTGACGCTGCAGGACGAGCGCCAGAAGATCCCGCTGATGATGCAGCTGGTGGCGAGCTTTGACTATATCGTGGTGGAGACCGAGCACGAGGCGTTGGTGCTCGAGCGCAATTTGATTGGTCAGTACCATCCGTACTTTAACGTCGACCTCAAGGATGACAAGAGCTACCCCTTTATCGCCATTACAAAGGGCGACCTGTATCCCGCTATCAAATACACGCGTGAGCGTCATAAGCCGGGAACGCGCTATTTTGGACCTTATACCGATAGCCGCGCGGCACGTGAGACGATAGATACGCTGCGCAAGGTTATCCCCATCTGCTCCGCATCCTGTGCGGAGTGGCGTCGTTGTCGCCGTATCGTCGAGTCCCACAAGGGCGAGGAAGACATCGTCAATATGATTTGCGCGCAAAACGGGCGCCCCTGCTTTGACTACCATGTCGGGCGCGGCCCGGGTGCGTGTGTCGGCGTGATTTCCCCGGCAGACTATGCCAAGAACGTCAAGCGTGTCGAGCGCTTTTTGTCGGGCCATCGCAAGGATGTCGTCGATGAGCTGACCTCCGAGATGACGGATGCCGCTGAGGCGCTCGACTTTGAGCGCGCGGCACGCGTCAAACGTCGTTTGGAGGTCATCAGGGGTCTGGACGATCGTCAGCAAGTCGTTTTTCCCTCCAGTGTCGATATAGATGTCATCGGTTTCTATCGCGAGGAGACCATCTCCGCCGCTTGCGTCTTCGTCGTTCGCGAGGGCCGAACAGTTCGCACCTGCGAGTTCATTCTCGACAAGGGTCTTGATGTTGACGAGGAAGAGCTCCAGTCGGGCTTTCTTAAGCGCTATTACGACGAGACGGCTGATATTCCAGCTGAGGTCAACCTTTCCGTCGATCTTGAGGATGCGGAAGCGCTGGGGGAGTGGCTTGCGGGCAAGCGTGAGCGTTCCTGCCATCTCCATAGGCCGCAGCGTGGCGAAAAGCACCGTCTGCTCGATATGGCATCCAAAAATGCGCGCCATGCCCTCATGCGCTACATGATGCGAACGGGGTACGCTGACGACCGCACCAATCAAGCGCTCCTGGAGCTCGAAAGTGCGTTGGCGCTGCCATCGCCGCCGTTGCGTATCGAGTGCTTCGATATCTCTACACTGCATGGCACCTTTACGGTCGCCTCGATGGTGGTGTTTACCAACGGGCGCGCCGACAAGAGTCAGTATCGTCGTTTTAAAATTCAGGCCGAATTGGACGAGGCAAACGACTTCGTGTCGATGTCCGAGGTTTTGGGACGACGTTATGCTCCCGAGCGCATGGCCGACGAGCGCTTTGGCTCGCGCCCCGATTTGCTCGTTGTCGATGGCGGTAAGCCGCAATTGACCGCTGCGATCAAGCAACTTGAGGCTCTTGGGCTCGATATACCAGTTTGCGGCTTGGCAAAGGCCGATGAGGAGGTTTTCGTGCCTTGGGACGAGACTCCCGTCGTGCTGCCGACCGGGTCCGCGTCGCTCTATCTAATTAAACAGGTGCGCGATGAATCGCACCGTTTTGCCATCACGTTCCATCGCGAATTGCGCGATAAAGCCATGACGGTTTCGGTACTCGATGACGTTCCAGGCGTGGGACCCACCAGAAAACGTGCCCTTATGCGCCATTTTGGCTCGATGAAGCGTTTGCGCGCGGCGAGCGAGCAAGAGATCGCGGAAGTTCGAGGCGTTCCGGCCGATGTCGCCAAAGCGGTTCACGAGGCGCTCGTTGCATGGAATGCCGAGCGCGCCGAGGCGGCGGCTGGCCATTCCGATAGCTAAACACGAGCCTAAACAACTGATATACATGATTGCGCGATTTTCAACCATTTATTTCGCCATGATTGCCTGCTGGTTTCGGGTTTTATTAACGCTAAAACGTTTGACTAACCCAAGCGAAAACCCTGCTATCCTGCGGGTTGACGAAGACTGATATCTCACCTCGCCGATACATACTGTCTGGCGAATCGTTTGTCAACGAATTCGGTGAACGGTAGTAAATACCGTTCAAGCGTATGTATGTATCGGTCGCCGAGCGCGGCACCTCAGTTGGGTACGTCGGTAGGTAAGGTATATATCGTCCGCAAGTTGCGCGGGGGCAAGTTTAGGTGCTCCCGAGTAAGATTCTCTATTGATAGGAGAAGACATGGCCATCATCAACAAGGGTATGTCCAGGCGTTCGTTCCTCGGCCTCACCGGCAGCGTCGCTGCTGTCGCAGGGCTTGGTCTCACCGGCTGCGGTGGCAGCTCTAGCGACGAGGGTTCCGCTTCCGGTTCCACCGATTCCGCTAACCGTGGCGGCGGCGTGATCACCGCTGGTTCCGCTTACGCTCCGTCCAGCTTCGATCCCGCCAGCACCGGCTCCGCTGTGGGCCTGGGTGCTAACTGGCACGTCGTCGAGGGCCTCTACGGCATCGATTACCACGACTACAGCACCTTCAACGAGCTCGCCACCGACGATCCCAAGTCTGTGGACGACACCACTTTCGAGGTCACCATCCGCAAGGGCGCCAAGTTCTCCGATGGCACCGAGGTCACCGCTGACGATGTCGTTGCCTCCTACACCGCTTGCGCCGCTTCCGCTACCTATGCTCCGTTCTTCCAGCCCTTCGAGTCCATCGAGGCCAAGGACGCCAGCACCGTGACGGTCAAGACCAAGGTCCCCAACTTCTCCCTGCTCAAGGATCGTCTGGCCATCGTCCGCGTTACCCCGGCCACCCAGACCGAGGAGGATCGCGCCAAGCAGCCGATCGGCTCCGGCCCCTGGATGTACGACTCTATCTCCGATACCGAGATCACCCTGGTTCCCAACCCCGAGTACAACGGTGAGTATGCTGCCGAGGATAAGAAGATCCAGTACAGCATCCTGACCGACCCCACCGCTCGCGTTACCGCTCAGCAGGAGGGCTCCACGCTCGTTATGGAGCTTGTTACCGCTGACGCCGTCGACCAGCTCGAGAGCGCCGGCTGCAAGATCGATAACGTTCAGGGTTTCGGCACCCGCTTCATCATGTTCAACGTCGCCAAGGAGCCTTGGAACAACGTCAAGGTCCGTCAGGCTGTCATGTATGCGCTCGACACCGAGAAGATGGTCAGCAACACCTTCGCCGGCCTTGCCACCGCTGCCAGCTGCTACCTGCCCAAGAGCTTCACCAACTATCATGAGGCTTCCACGGTGTACAAGACCGACGCCAAGAAGGCTAAGAAGCTCATCGAGGAGTCTGGCATCACCCCGGGTGCCATCACCCTGCGCACCACCGACAACGAGCAGATTAAGGGCATGGCCGCCCAGGTCAAGAACGACCTCGACGCTCTCGGCTTCGATGTGACCATCCAGACCGATACCTCGCCGGCTACCTACGCTGCCATCGACGGCGGCGAGGCCTACGATATCCTCCTTGCCCCTGGCGATCCTTCCTGCTTCGGCGCCGACCCCGACCTGCTGCTCAACTGGTGGTACGGCGACAACGTCTGGATGCAGACCCGTTGCCCGTGGAAGGAGTCCGCTGAGTGGCAGAAGCTCCACGGTCTCATGGACGAGGCTCTTGCCGCCGAGGGCGACGAGCAGCAGAAGAAGTGGAACGAGTGCTTCGACATCATTGCCGACAACGCCGTTCTGTACCCCGTTGTCCACGTCAAGACCGTCTCCGCTTCCTGGGACGATCCGTCCACTGCGCCCAACGGCGAGGCCCTCGATGGCTTCAAGGGCATCGGCACGACGAGCATGTCCTTCAGGGGCGTTGCGACCGTCAAGGCGTAAGACTCGCTTGAGTCTGTATGCAGGATGTCGGTCGTTGGGACCGTATCCTCATAGTTGAAACAAAGACCCGGGCGGCAACGATGTCGCTCGGGTCTTGTAATGAGTATCCGTACTCATATACCAGTTGGTCCTACCGACAAAAGAAAGGGGAGAGAACGTGAACAACTTGCTACGTTTGATTGGAAGGCGTCTTGTGGCGCTGCCGATCATGGCATTGGGCGTCACCGTCCTGGTGTTCTTCCTTATGTCGTTCTCCAAGACCGACCCCGCCTACACGGCGTTGGGTGACGGTGCCTCGCCCGAGGCGGTTGCCGAGTACCATGAGAAGTATGGTCTGGACGACCCCTGGCCCGTGCGCTACGTGCGCTATATGGGCGATCTGATCCATGGCGACATGGGCACCTATGGTGCTGCTCGCAACTCCGTTGCCAAGCGCATCTCCACGGCCCTGCCCGTCACGATGCAGCTGACCTTCATCGGTCTTGCCATCGGTGCGGTCGTTTCGTTTTTGCTCGGCGTCATCGCGGCACTGTATCGCGACAAATGGCCGGACCAAGTGATCCGCGTCTTTTCCATCGCCGGCTTGGCAACCCCGTCGTTCTGGCTTGCCGTTCTGTTGATCCTGCTATTCTCTTCCTACCTTAAGGTGCTCCCGGCATCGGGTGCTCTGCCTCACTTCACCACGAATCCGGTTGGCTATCTGGGACGTATGATCATGCCCGCTATCGCCTTGGCATTTCCGCTGACGGGCCAGATGACTCGTATCGTGCGTACCGCCATGGTCGAGGAGCTCGACAAGGATTATGTCCGTATGGCTCGCGGCGCCGGCGTTCCCGAGAAGGTCGTCGTCGGCATCAACGTTCTTCGCAATGCGCTGATCACCCCGGTCACCACCCTCGGTCTTAAGATCGGTTACCTCATGGGCGGCGCCGTCGTCATCGAGGTTATCTTCAACCTCCCCGGCATGGGCACCGCGATTCTGCAGGGCGTTCAGGGCAACGAGGCGAACCTGGTTCAGGGCGTCGTTATCGTCGTTGCTCTTGCCTTCATCATCATCAACATCGTGGTTGACATGCTCTACCTGCTCATCAACCCGCGCATCAGGACGGTGTAGATTATGGTAAAGATTCGAGAGAAGCAAACCGAGCAGCTCGAGAAGGCTGCCTCTAAGGGGCTCAAGCTCGGTGGCTGGAAGAAGATGACGTTGTCTTCTAAGATTGCCGCCGTCGTGCTGGTGCTGGTCGCCCTGACTGCGATTCTGGCGCCCCTTCTTGCCCCCTATAGCCCGGTCGAGATCTTTACGGCTCGCCAGGCTCCCGGCAACGGATTTATCTTCGGTACCGACGATAAGGGTCGCGACATTCTGTCGCGTATGCTCTACGGTGGTCGTTACTCGCTGATTATCGGCTTTGGCGCCACTGCCATGGCTCTGGTCTGCGGCTCGGTCGTGGGCGCCCTTGCAGCGGTTTCGCGCAAGGCCGTCTCCGAGACGATCATGCGTATCTTGGACATCATCATGTCCATCCCGGGCATCGCCCTCGCGGCCGTCTTCGTCTCCATCCTTGGCAACTCCGTGCCGTCGATCATCTTCGCCATCGGCTTTATGTACACTCCGCAGATTGCCCGTATCGTGCGTGCCAACATCGTGTCCGAGTACGGCGAGGACTATGTCCGTGCGGTCATCGTTTCCGGCGCCAAGGCTCCGTGGATTTTGATCAAGCATGTTCTGCGTAACTGCATCGCCCCGATCATGGTCTTCACCGTTACCCTGGTCGCCGACGCCATCATCTTCGAGGCCTCGCTGACCTTCATCGGCGCTGGTATTCAGGAGCCCACCGCTACCTGGGGCAACATCCTCGCCGACGCCCGCGGCGGCGTGCTTGCCGGCCGTTGGTGGCAGGCGCTGTTCCCGGGTCTGGCCATCATGATCACCTGCCTGGCGCTCAACATCCTCTCCGAGGGCATTACCGACGCCATGGCCGCTGCTCCCTCCGCCGCCCTGGATCCGACCGATTCCTCCAAGCGTCGCGAGGCCGACCTGCTGGTCTCCGACCCCGTTCGCGCCTACAAGGAGCAGGCCCAGTCCCTCTCCGCTCGCCTTGGCGCCCTGCGCGATGTTGAGCTCAAGCGTGACGATCGCCATGTGCCCGACGAGTCTGTCGAACCGATTCTCTCGGTCCGTGACTTCTGCATTCAGTTTGAGCATCACGGTGATATCAACGTCGTCGACCATGTCAACTTTGACGTCCGTCCTGGTCAGACCATGGGTCTGGTGGGCGAGTCCGGTTGCGGTAAGTCCATCACCACGCTGGCCATCATGGGCCTGACCGACGATGACGAGCACCTTTCCGGCGAGGTCCTCTGGGAGGGCCGTGACCTGCTCAAGATGAGCAAGAAGGAGTGGTTCGGCCTGCGAGGTACCGATATCGCTATGGTCTATCAGGACGCCCTGTCCTCGCTCAACCCCTCCATGCTCATCTCTGCCCAGATGAAGCAGCTCACCAAGCGCGGCGGAACCCGCAGCGCCGAGGAGCTCCTGGAGCTCGTCGGCCTCGATCCCAAGCGCACGCTTGAGAGCTATCCGCACGAGCTTTCCGGCGGCCAGCGTCAGCGTGTCCTGATCGCTATGGCCCTTACCCGCGACCCCAAGCTGGTCATCTGCGACGAGCCCACGACCGCTCTGGACGTTACCGTCCAGAAGCAGGTCATCAAGCTGCTCAACGATCTTCAGGCCAAGCTCGGCTTTGCCATGATCTTCGTTTCGCACGACCTGGCGCTGGTCGCCGAGGTCGCCCACAACATCACGGTTATGTACGCTGGTCAGGTTATCGAGCAGGCGCCCACCAAGGAGCTGCTCACTAACCCGATCCACGAGTACACCCGCGGTCTTCTGGGCTCCGTTCTGTCCATCGAGAGCGGTTCGGGCCGCCTGCACCAGGTGCCCGGCGCCGTTCCGAGTCCGCGCGATTTCCCCAAGGGCGATCGCTTCGCTCCCCGCTCGAGCCATCCGCGTATTGGCCTGGACACCCGTCCGGTCTTCAAGCGCGTGCCCGGCACCGAGCACTTCTATTCCGAGCTCCCCGACGAGGTGCTCAAGGCAAATGGTTTGACCCCTCACGCGGAGGTGATGTAGATGAGCGAGACCGCAGTCAACGGCGTCGAGCCGATCATCTTCCTTGATGACGTCCACGTCACCTTTAGGACCCGTACCGGCTCGATTCTGCACCCCAACCTGGTTCACGCCGTCCAGGGTGTAACGATTAAGCTCATGCCCGGTCAGACGATCGGCATCGTCGGCGAGTCCGGTTGCGGTAAGTCCACCACCGCTAACGTCATGTGCGGCCTACAGGCCCCCACGAGCGGCAAGGTCTACTTTAAGGGCAAGGACGTTACCAAACGTAGCGCCGAGGACCGTCGCCACATGGGTCGCGTCATCTCGGTCGTGTTCCAGAACCCGGCCACGGCGCTCAACCCCCGCATGGTCGTTCGCGAGCAGCTGCTCGACCCCATGCGCGTCCACAACCTGGGTACCGAGGCCGAGCAGGAGAAGCGCGTCAAGGAACTCTTGGAGCTCACCGGTCTGCCCAGCTCCGCTGCCGAGGTTCTTCCCGGTCAGCTTTCGGGCGGCCAGCGCCAGCGCGTGGCAATTGCCCGTGCCCTGTCGCTGAACCCCGACGCTATCATCGCCGACGAGCCCACCTCGGCTCTGGACGTTTCGGTCCGCGCACAGATTCTGAACCTGCTGACCGACCTTAAGAAGGAGCTCGGCCTGGCCATGGTGTTCATCAGCCATGACATCCAGACGGTCCGCTATATCTCTGACGACATCATCGTTATGAATGGTGGCAAGATCGTCGAGCAGGGCGAGGCCAAGCAGGTCTTCCAGCACCCCCAGGACCCCTACACCAAGATGCTGCTCGGCGCTGCGCCGTCTCTGCTGCATCCCAAGCTCGGCGAGTAGCCTCGCTTTCCCTCCCGTGCGCCCGGTTCCCTTGCCGGGCGCACCTCCGTTGCGATTTCGAAAGGTTGGGTTCACGAGCCATGCCAAGTGCTCAGGAGCTACAACATCAATTTGATGAATATCGAGGCGCCATGCCCCGTCCATCAGATTTCGATCTCTTTTGGAAGGATCGCATGGCCGAGGCCGACGCCGTCGGGCTTGACTATGCGATCGAGACGGCATCGGTCACCGATGCCGCGACCTGCCAGCTTTTCGACCTCTGGTATACCGGCATGTGTGGCGCGCGCCTGCATGCCAAGTACCTTAAACCCGTCTCGGACGAGCCCGTGCCATTGGTACTTCAGTTCCATGGGTATCCGGGTGCAAGCCGCAGCTGGTTTGAGCAGGCGTCGTTTGCGGGAATGGGCATGGCACTCATCGCCCTCGACTGCCCCGGCCAAGGAGGTCCCTCCGAGGACATTGGTGGATTTGAGGGCACAACTGTTGCCGGTCATATCGTCGCCGGTATCGACGGCGACCCGGCCAACCTCTACTATGTCCGCTTGCACCAAGATATTCGCATCCTGTGCCGCATCGTTCGCGAGCTCGAGGGCATCGATCTTGCGCGTGTGTTTGTGAACGGCGCGTCGCAGGGCGGCGGTTTGGGCATTGCGACCTGTGCGCTTAACAGCGAGCTTATCAATCGTGCCGCCATCCTCTATCCCTTCCTGTCAGATTTCCGCCTAGTCTGGGATTTGGATGCCGACGACATTGCCTACGAGGGCCTGCGCTATTGGTCTCGCTGGTTTGACGAGGACTCGACTCGTATTGACGAAGCCTATGCCAAGCTGGCGTACTTCGATTCCAAGAACTTTGCCCCTATGGTCAAATGCCCCGTGCTGTTTGGCACCGGCACAGCCGATATCGTCTGTCCGCCAGCGACGCAGTTTGCGGTCTATAACAACCTGACCTGCGAAAAGCGTCATGAGTTCTTTGAAGGCTTTGGCCACGAGGAGATTCAGGATTTTGACGATCTGATCATTCCGTTTTTCTGCAAGGGAGGGGAGGCTCATGTCTAAGTGCGAGAGCAATGTCGACGAGCTGATTGTCCCCGGACTCGTGGGAATTCCTGGAACGGTTTCGTCAAGGCTCGCAGAATATCGGGACTGGCGCGGTGATGTCCAAGCAGATGTTTCTGATTTAGAGACATGCGCTTCGAATCTTGAGATTCAAGGCCTGGCCATAACGGCGATTGACTTTGTTAACCCCTGCGCCCGTTACTCGGAGGTCTCCTTTGAGCTCGGTGACGATGCGATTCACGCTCGTTTGATCGAGCCTGTCGGTCGTGCCCGAGTATCTGAGCGCGTGCCGCTGTGCCTGATGTTCCACGACATCGATCGGCCTGTGCGCGGCTGGCATCACATGACGAGATTTGCCGCCATGGGGTATGCCGTCCTCGCGCTGGATGACGATGTTGCTGGTGCGGACGACCTGCGGCGGGGGATTTCTTCGCCCGCTTTTGTCGAGCGCGTCCGTTGGGGTTGCGCGCTGGCGAAGGTGGCGCGCAATCTTGATGGCATGGACCCCGACCGCATCTTTGCATGGGGCGAGGGTCTTGGCGGCGGAGTCGCGCTGGCGGTTTCTGCTCTGGACGAGCGGGGCCTCGCCTGCACGGCGGTTGCCAATCCGCTTCCTGGCGGCCTCGAGGCGCTGTCGTCTCGGGTGCGCGGATTGGTGCTCATGGGCACATCGCTTATGGATACCGTGAGCGATCCCAAGGATCAGTTTGCCGTATTCAACGGTCTTGAGTGTGACCGGAGGCATATCATCTATGCAAAATACGCTCACGAGCGCATCAATGCGTTCGAAAACGAAGTCGTCGACTTTTTTAACCAAACGTTCTACTCGTGTTCTTTGGCCTAGACGGCCTGGACACTGCCAACAAGAGTGGGTGGCATAGGGCCGCCCGCCAGACAGCTAAGGAGATTCTTGTGGCAACTCAGAAATTCACCGGCGTTATCCCTCCCGTCGTTGTTCCCGATACCGAAGATCACCAGCTCGACGTTGTCTCCTTTGAGCGCAGCATCAACCGCATGATCGATGCCGGCGTCGATGGCTTGTTCTTCCTGGGCTCCTCGGGCGAGGTCGTCTTCTCCACCGACGAGCGTCGCCGTCAGATCATCGCCGAGGCCGTCCGTATCGTCGACCACCGCGTTCCCGTTCTGGTCGGCATCATCGACACCGAGACCGAGCGCATGATCGAGCACGGTAAGGTTGCTCAGGAGCTGGGCGCCGATGCCCTCGTCGCCACCTGCCCGTTCTATGCCCTGCAGGGCATGACCGAGGTCGAGGAGCACTTCCGCATCCTGCATGAGGAACTCGACCTGCCCATCTTCGCCTACGACATCCCCGTCTGCGTCCACACCAAGCTCCCCTGGAAACTCCTTGCCAAGCTCGGCGCCGAGGGCGTTCTGGCCGGCGTCAAGGATTCCTCGGGTGATGACATCTCGTTCCGCTACCTCGTTCAGGAGAACGAGAAGAACGGCCATCCGATGAGCATCCTCACCGGTCACGAGGTTGTTGTCGACGGCGCCTACCTTGGTGGCGCCGACGGTTCCGTCCCGGGTCTCGCCAACGTTGAGCCCGAGGGCTACGTGCGTCAGTGGAAGGCCGCTCAGGCTGGTGACTGGGCTACCGTCAAGGCCGAGCAGGATCGCCTCAATGAGATTTCGCACATCTGGGATGTCACCTCGGGCGTCCAGGGCTATGCCGGTGGCGTCGGCGCCTTCAAGACCGCTATGAACCTCATGGGCATCTTCGACAGCCCGACCATGCCGCGCCCGGTGAAGGCCATGACCGGCGAGAACGTCGAGGCTATTAAGAAGGTCCTCCAGGACAACGGTCTCCTGTAAAGCTTCCCCAGGCACCCGATCTTGGGGCTCAAGTGGTCGGGCGTGACCCATTAGGTCAACGCCCGACCACTTTCACCCCAACCTCGGGCACCTGGAAAACCTTTACCGCGCTGTGACGGCTAGCCTGACGGCGCATTTCCTGTAGTTGTTTTTATCTCCTAAGGAGAGCGACATGGAGAACAAGTACATTTGCTCCGTTGATATCGGCGGCACCAAGATTGCGACCGCCATTATGGAGTACCCGGCTGACGGTAGCGTGCCTCATCCCGTTTTTGAGGCCGAGGTTCCCACCGAGGCCCAAGAGGGCGGCGAGGCCGTCTTCCAGCGTATCGAGGCGTCCATCAAGGCTGCTCTCGAGGCGAATCCCGATGTCGAGGTCCTTGGCGTCGGTATCGGTGCTGCCGGCGTCGTCGATCCCAAGACGGGCGCCATCGCGTATGCCAACGAGATCATGCCCGGCTGGTCCGGCGTTCAGTTGGGGCCGCGCCTGCGCGAGGACCTCGGTCTTCCCGTTGCCGTCGTAGGCGACGTGCAGGCTCATGCTCTGGGTGAGGCCCACTGGGGCGTCGGCAAGGGCAAGTTCTCCGTCTTGTGTCTTGGCATCGGTACGGGCATCGGCGGCGCATATGTCGAGAACGGCCGCGTGATGCAGGGCTTCCATGGTGCTGCCGGTCATATGGGCCACATCGAGTGCTCGGCTGCCGCCGGCATTCCCTGCGCCTGCGGGCGTTCCGGCCATCTGGAGTCGGTTGCTTCGGGCACTTCCATTGGTCGTATGTACGATGAGCGCTTTGGTCGCGTCGACCCCAGCCGTCCTTCGGTCGGTCGCGATGTGAACGACCTGTGCCGTGCGGGCGACGCAAAGGCGACCGAGGTCATCCATGACGCCGGCTTTGCGCTGGGGGCCAGCTTGGGCTCGCTCGCTAACATCCTGGACCCTGAGGTCATCGTGCTTTCGGGCGGCGTGATTCACCAAGGTCCCGATTGGCGTTCGCAGACGTGGAAGGATTCGGTGCACGAGGGCTATGCCAGCCAGGCGCTCGATCCGCTTCAGGACACGCCGATCCTCATCGGTTCTCTGGAGGGCGATGCTCCGCTCATCGGTGCCGCTGAGCATCTTCTTGCCTCGTTGAAGTAAACGTATCTGCTGTAGGAGCCTCCCGAGACAACACGCCTCGGGAGGCTGTTCTGAGAAAGGTTGCAGCCTTATGACCGTCTATCCTTTGATTCAATCCCTGAAGGGCAAGCTCGTCGTGAGCGTTCAGGCGTATATGGGCGAGCCGCTTCGTACGCCCGAGACCATGGCTCAAATGTCTCGCGCTTGCGAGCTCGGCGGCGCTGCCGCCATTCGCTGCCAGGGCCTTGCCGACATTGCCGCCATTAAGGGTCGCTGTGAGGTTCCCGTCATCGGCCTGTGGAAGGATGGGCACGAGGGCGTTTACATCACGCCGACGCTGCGTCACGCTCGCGCCTGCGTTGCTGCCGGTGCCGATATCGTGGCGATCGACGCCACCGATCGTCCGCGCCCCGATGGCAAGACGGTCGAGGATACCTTCCGTCCGCTGCACGAGGAGGGTGTGCTCCTGATGGCGGATTGTGCCACCATCGAGGATATTCGCCGTGCTGTTGATATGGGCTTTGACCTGGTATCCACCACGCTTTCTCACGGCGTCGCCGCCATCGACTGCACCATGGCCGATGGCCCCGATCTGCCGCTCCTGCGCCAGGCGACTGAGGAATTCCCCGGCCTTCCCATCATTTGCGAGGGTCGCGTGCATACGCCCGAGGAGGCTCGCGCTGCGATCGATGCTGGCGCCTGGGCCGTTGTCGTCGGCACCGCCATCACGCACCCCACGAGTATTACGAGTTGGTTCAAGGCTGCGCTTGAGGCGTAAGACAGGCCTCGTATCCGCTCGGGGCGGTATACTCAATTTAGGCAATTGACCGCGCGGGATCCGGGTTGCTGGGTCCCGCGCTTGTTTTCGGGAGGCAGCACATGCAAAAGGGAGATGCCATGGATGCGGCGGAGCGCTCGGAGCGCATCCCCGATATCGTCATCATCACCGGAATGTCCGGATCGGGCCGCACGCAGGCCATGCACGTGTTCGAGGACATGGGCTATTTTTGCATCGATAACCTGCCTCCGCGTCTCATCGCCCAGCTTGCCGAGCTCGTCGGCATCAATACGGGCGTGGGCAGGCATCTCGCCGTTACCTGCGATTTGCGTAGCCAGGGACTGTTTGACGAGTTGCTCGATGCGGTCGCCGCGCTCGAAGAGCGCGAGATGAGCTGCGACATCGTGTTCTTGGAGGCTTCTGACGAGGTGCTGATTCGTCGCTACAGCGAAAATCGCCGCCGTCATCCCATTGCCAAGCCGGGGGAGACTACGGCCGATGCCATTCAGCGCGAGCGCCTTCAGCTGCAGGGCGTGCGCGACCGAGCCGATATGATTATCGACACGAGCCGTCTGCGCACCTCTGCGCTGCGCAACAAGCTACGTATGGCATTTTCCGAGCTGTCCGACCAACAGCTCATGGACGTCCACGTATTCTCGTTTGGCTTTAAGCACGGCATGCCCGTCGAGGCGGACATTATGATCGATGTCCGCTTCCTGCCTAATCCGTTCTACGATCCCGAGATGCGCACGATGACCGGTCTCGATAAAAAGGTCTCCGATTTTGTTCTGGACCATCCCAAGACGCAGGAGTTTTGGAAGGCTTGGACACAGCTGCTCGATACGGTGATGCCGGGCTATATCGCGGAGGGCAAGCCGCAGCTTTCTATCGCCATCGGCTGTACAGGCGGCCAGCACCGCAGCGTTGCCATTGCCGAAGCCACGGCACGTTATTTGGAAGGTGCCCAATATCACGTGAGCATTTCCCATCGCGACCTGTCGCGCGCCAACACGAAGGCATAGGCCTGCATGTCGTTTACCGCTGAGGTGCGCGACGAGCTTGCGCGCTGCGAACCCGAATGTGAATACTGCGACTTGTCGACGCTTGCCGCCCTCACGCGCGTGAGCGGTACGCTCTCGCTTACCGGCTCTGGGCGGTATCGTTTGACGGTCGCGACCGAGACGGGCGCCGTCGCGCGCACGATGATCACACTGACGCATCGCATCCTTAAGCTCAAAACGGAGTTCACCGTCCGTAAATCTGTATTGCATAAGGTTCGAAACTACCTCATCACCTTGCCCGATCAACCCGACCTGGACAAGGCTCTGGTGCTGCTGGGCATTCTCGACCGCAGGGGAGGGCTCGTCGCCGGTGTTCCCCGGCACATCGTTGCCCGTCCCTGCTGCAGGCTTGCCTACATCCGCGGCGCGCTCATCGCGGGCGGTTTCGTGGCCGATCCCCGCGGCGACTTTCATTTGGAGATCGCGGTGCAGGGCGAGCAATATGCCAAGGGGCTTTGCGATCTGTTGGAGCAGATTGGGGTCCATGCTCGTGTTAATGCGCGGCGGGGGTCATATGCCGTGTACATTAAGAGCGCCGAGGAAATCGAGCATCTATTAAAGCTGATTGGTGCCAAGCGCAGCGTTGCCGAGATTGAGGAGGCGCGCGCGGTCAAGTTGGTTAAGAACGATGTGAACCGTCGCGTGAACGCCGAGCTCGCCAACCAGACCAGAAGCGCCGGTGCTGCCCAGCATCAGCTTGCGCTTATCGATGAGCTCGAGCAGCGAGGCCTTCGCGATGCGCTTCCGGATGCCTTGGCGGTCTTTTGCGACCTGCGCGAGCGCTATCCCGATCTTTCGCTGCGTGATTTAGGGGAGATGGCTGACCCTCCCTTGTCGAAGTCGGCCCTCTACCATCGTGTTTTACGGCTTGAAAAGCTCATTGAAGCAAACAGGTAGATTAAAGTATCGACTTATATACGGATTTAGCTGCTGTTTTAGTATTTAAAACGTTTTAACGTAAATTTGATTTTCAATTTCGAGCATTCTCGTGAAATTCAAGTCAAAAAAAAGGTATATTAGGCGAGTGGTTAGTTTGTGGGCCTCAACGGCAGGCGCTGTAGCTTGCGGGGGCCTTACGAAAGGAGACACAATGGCAGTAAAGGTTGCTATTAACGGCTTCGGTCGCATCGGTCGTCTGGCCTTCCGTCAGATGTTCGGTCATGAGGGCTCCGAGATCGTCGCTATCAACGACCTCACCTCTCCCGATATGCTCGCTTACCTGCTGAAGTACGACTCCACGCAGGGCAACTACGCTCGCGATCACGAGGTCGTTGCTGGCGAGGATTCCATCACCGTTGACGGCAAGGAGATCAAGATCTACAAGGAGGCCGACGCCAACAACCTGCCTTGGGGCGACCTCGACGTCGACGTCGTTCTCGAGTGCACCGGCTTCTACACCAGCAAGGCTAAGGCTCAGGCCCACATCAACGCTGGCGCCAAGAAGGTCGTCATCTCCGCTCCGGCTGGCAGCGATCTGCCCACCATCGTGTACAACGTCAACCACGAGACGTTGACCGCTGAGGACAACATCATCTCCGCTGCTTCCTGCACCACCAACTGCCTCGCCCCGATGGCCAAGGGTCTGAACGACTTCGCTCCCATCGTGTCCGGCATCATGACCACCATTCACGCCTGGACTGGCGACCAGATGCCGCTCGACGGCCCGCAGCGCAAGGGCAACAAGCGTCGTAGCCGCGCCTGCGCCGTCAACATCGTCCCCAACACCACCGGTGCTGCCAAGGCTATCGGCCTGGTTCTCCCCGAGCTCAACGGTAAGCTCATCGGTGCCGCCCAGCGCGTCCCGACGCCGACCGGCTCCATCACCAACCTCTACGCTGTCGTTGACAAGAAGGTCACCGTCGACGAGGTCAACGCTGCTATGAAGGCCTACGCTGCCACCATCTCCGAGACCTTCGGTTACAACGAGGACGACATCGTCTCCACCGACATCATCGGCGAGACCCACGGCTCCATCTTCGACGCCACTCAGACCATGTGCTCTGACCTCGGCAACGGCCAGACCCTCGTTCAGGTCACCTCTTGGTACGACAACGAGAACTCCTACACCTCTCAGATGGTCCGCACCATCAAGTACTTCGAGAAGTTCGTTGCTTAATTTGGCTTTTAGCGAATAGCTCGTTGAGCGTCTAAAGAAGGGCGCGGCCTTATAGGGCTTACACCCTAGGGTCGCGCCCTTTTTATAAGAAATCGTCTGCCGTAATGGGAGGCAGACACGTACGAAAGGTAGAAGCAAACATGGCCTTTACCAAGAAGACCGTCCGCGACATCGATGTCGACGGAAAGCGCGTTCTCGTCCGCGTTGACTTTAACGTGCCTATCAAGGATGGCGTCGTTGGCGACACCACCCGTATCAAGGCTGCCCTGCCCACCATCAACTACCTCGTTGAGCACAACGCTCGCGTTATCCTCATGAGCCACCTCGGCCGTCCCGAGGGCACCGGCTTCCAGCCCGAGCTGTCCCTCGAGCCCGTCGCCAAGAAGCTCGCCGAGCTCTCTGGTCTCGATGTTGCCTTTGTCGCCGACACCTACGGCGAGAAGGCCGCCGAAGCTGTTGCCGCCGTCGAGCCGGGCAAGGTCCTCGTTCTCGAGAACGTCCGTTTTGATAAGCGTGAGAAGAAGAACGATCCCGAGATCGCCAAGAAGCTCGCTTCCTATGGTGACGTCTTCGTTCTCGATGCCTTCGGCACCGCTCACCGCGCCCAGGGTTCCGTCGTGGGCCCCGCCGCTTACCTGCCCGCAGTCGCTGGCTTCCTGCTCGAGAAGGAGGTCGACACGCTCACCGGCATCTTCGCCGAGCCCGAGCGCCCCTTCGTCGCCATCGTCGGCGGTTCCAAGGTTTCCTCCAAGATCGGCGTTCTCGATCACCTCATCGACTCCGCTGATACCCTGATCATCGGTGGCGGTATGGCCTACACCTTCTTCCTGGCTCAGGGCCTGTCCGTCGGTCAGTCCCTCAAGGAAGAGGACTGGGTCGAGCGCGCTGGCGAGATGCTCAAGAAGGCCGAGGAGAAGGGCGTCAAGATCCTGCTCCCCATCGACAACCGCGTTGCCGATCACTTTGGCGAGGACGCTGTCCCCGAGGTTGTCGCTTCCGACGCTATCCCCGACGATCGTGAGGGTATGGACATCGGCCCCAAGACCGAGGAGCTTTACGCCGAGGCTGTCAAGGGCGCCAAGACCGTGTTCTGGAATGGTCCCATGGGCGTCTTCGAGTTCGACAACTTCGCTCACGGCACCCAGGCTATCGCCGAGGCTGTCGCCGAGGCCGACTGCACCTCGATCATCGGCGGTGGCGACTCTGTCGCAGCTGTCAACAAGTTCAACCTTGCCGACAAGATGAGCTGGATCTCCACCGGTGGTGGCGCTTCCATGGAGCTCGTCGAGGGTAAGGCCCTGCCCGGAGTGGAGGCGCTTCTCGATGCCTAATCGCACCCTTCTTATCGCTGGTAACTGGAAGATGAACAACGACGTCGCCGAGGCCGCCAAGCTCGCCGACGAGCTGGCTCAGGCTCTGCCCGAGGTTCCGGCCGGCATTGAGGTGCTCGTCTGCCCTCCGACCATCGACATCACCACGGTTCATGACCGTATTCAGGCTGCCCCCATTGCCCTCGGTGCACAGAACGTGTACTGGGAGGCCAAGGGTGCCTTCACCGGTGAGTCCTCTTGCGACATGCTCAAGTCCGCTGGCTGCACCTACTGCATCATCGGTCACTCCGAGCGTCGCGACTACTTCCACGAGACCGACGAGGACCAGAACAAGAAGGCTAAGGCTCTCGTTGCCGCCGGCCTTGTTCCCGTCTTCTGCTGCGGCGAGTCCCTCGAGGTCCGCGAGGCTGGCACCTATGTCGAGCACGTCGTGAACCAGGTCAAGGCTGGCCTTGCTGGTCTTGAGATCACCTGCCCCAAGCAGGTCGTCGTCGCCTACGAGCCCATCTGGGCCATCGGCACCGGCAAGACCGCTACCGCCGAGGACGCTCAGGAGGTCTGCGGTGCTATCCGTGAGACCCTCAAGGAGATGTTCGGCGAGGAGCTCGCTAACGGCATCCGCGTGCTGTATGGCGGTTCCGCCAAGCCCGGCAACATCGCCGAGCTCGTCGCCAAGCCCGACGTTGACGGCGCCCTCGTGGGCGGCGCTTCGCTCAAGGCTGCCGACTTCGCCTCTATGGTCGTCAAGGCAGGCGAGTAGGACATATGGCACAACGTCATCTTCCTGCACTCCTGATTATCATGGATGGCTGCGGCCTTGCTCCGGCCGATGGCGAGAACGCCGTCGCCGCTGCCAAGACGCCCTTCCTTGATGGCCTGTACGAGAAGTACCCCCACACCACGCTCGGTGCTTCGGGCGAGGACGTGGGCCTTCCCGACGGCCAGATGGGTAACTCCGAGGTGGGTCACCTCAACATCGGTGCCGGCCGCATCGTGTTCCAGGAGCTTTCGCGCATCAACAATGCCATCAAGGACGGTTCCATCGCCAAGAACGAGGTTTTCGTCAAGGCTATGGACGATGTCAAGGCTGACGGTAAGACTCTCCACCTCATGGGCCTTATGAGCCCTGGCGGTGTTCATTCTCACATGAACCACGTCGAGGCTCTGGTCAAGATGGCTGCCGAGCACGGTGTCAAGACCGTTCGCGTCCACGCCTTCATGGATGGTCGCGACGTTGACCCGCAGTCCGGTGCCGGTTACATGAGTGAGTTCTGCGCCTTCCTGGCTAAGATCTCCGAGGAGACCGGTTGCGACGCTCGCGTTGCCACCGTCTCGGGCCGTTATTGGGCCATGGACCGCGATAATCGTTGGGAGCGCATCCAGCGCGCCTACGACGTCATGGTCAACGCGTCCGATGCTGATACCGACCCCGTTGCCGGTATCAAGGCCTACTACGAGAAGGACCCGCGCGGCGACGAGTTCGTCGAGCCCTTCGCTGCCCACAACGAGGGCATTCACGAGGGCGACGCGGCCATCTTCTTCAACTTCCGTCCCGACCGTGCTCGTCAGATGACCCGCGTGTTCACGGACAAGGAGTTCGACGGCTTTGAGCGCGAGCAGATCAAGCTTTCGCACTTTGTGACGATGACCGAGTATGATCCGACGTTTGACGTCGAGGTCGCCTTCCCCAAGACGTTCCCCGAGAACGTCCTGGCCGACGTTATCGCCGCCAATGGCCTGAAGCAGCTGCACACTGCCGAGACCGAGAAGTACGCCCACGTGACGTTCTTCCTCAACGGTGGCATCGAGGAGCCCAAGGAGGGCGAGGAGCGCGTGCTCGTCGCTTCCCCCAAGGTTGCTACCTACGATCTGCAGCCCGAGATGAGCGCTCCCGAGGTTACCGAGAAGCTCGTCGCCGCCATCAACGAGGATCGCGCTGATTTCTACATCGTGAACTTCGCGAACTGCGACATGGTTGGTCACACCGGTGTCTTCGACGCTGCCGTTAAGGCCGTTGAGGCTGTTGACGATGCCCTGTCCAAGGTTGTCCCGGCGATTCTCGCCAAGGGCGGCTTTGCACTGATTACCGCCGACCACGGCAACGCCGATCACATGTTTGACGTTGCTTCCGACGGCTCCAAGCATCCGTTTACGGCTCACACCACCAACCGCGTGCCGTTCATCATCGTTGATGAGAAGGCCAAGCTCACCGGTATCGAGGACGGCCGTCTTTCCGATATCGCTCCGACCATGCTCACCATGGCTGGTATTGAGCCTTCCGCCGAGATGACGGGCCGCGTGCTCGCTACCGAGGCCTAATAGAAAACAAATACCGTTTTCTAGCAAGGGGGTTGTCCACAACCGGACAACCCCCTTTTTGGTATTTCTGCCATTTCCACCCCGTCCTTGAGTGGCAGGTAGGGGAGAGCGGGGGATTGTGGTACAGTACTGGAGTTTGAACTGTTCTATTAAGGAGCTTATCTATGGGTCCGTTCCAGATTCTTCTGTTTGTCGTTTGGGTTGTTTCTGCCGTGGCGCTGACGATTCTCGTCCTGATGCATTCCGGTAAGGGTACCGGCGTTTCGGATATGATTGCCAGCTCGCTGTATAACTCCAGCTCTGCCACGGGCGTTATGGAGCAGAACCTTGACCGCCTGACCGTCATCATGGCTGTCGTGTTTGCCGTGTGCGTCGTGCTGTGCATGTTCTTCTTCCCGCAGGGCATCGTGGGCTACTAATCACGAACCGCATAAATACTTGAAAAGGGTCCCGCAAGTGCGGGACCCTTTTTGTTTACATATTTGTAACAGAGTCAAAATATCCTCATATACTTCGCCCAACTAAAGAAAATCTCGACCGTTAACCGGAATTAGCCCCAAATCGTGCATAAAATGCGCTACTGTATTGCAATACGTTGGTCCGCTTTGTATAACCAGCCAAAACGGCGGACCGCGTTTGAATGGTTCGATTGGGCTGTCTTGACGTTGCCCGACCGAACTTACTTTGTCCTATCTCATAAGGAGGATGGCATGGCTGATTCTATGTTCCACCAGCCCGTTATGGGTCGTCGCGCCTTTGTCGGCGGTACCCTTGCTGCGAGCTCCATGGCTTTTCTTGCCGCATGCGGCAAGAAGGGCGGCGACGCTTCCGGTTCTGAGTCCGGTTCGACGCTGAACTTCTACATCAACAACCCGGTCTGCATCGACCCCTATAACGTCCAGGAGGACCAGGGCACTCAGGTCGAGTACCAGCTCTTTGATGCTCTGACCTCTTATGACGCCGAGAAGGGCGAGATCGTTCCGCTGGCTTGCGAGTCCTTTGAGGCCAACGACGACGCCACCGAGTTCACCTTCAAGATCAAGAAGGCCAAGTTCCACAACGGTGACGACGTTACCTCCAAGTCCTTCAAGCTTGGTTGGGAGCGTCTGGTCAACACCAAGTCGGCCATCGCTACCGAGTACGGCCCTTCCGAGGTCTCCTATCACCTTTCTATGGTCGAGGGCTATGACGACCTGCTTGCCGGTAACGCTACCGAGCTCAGCGGTGTTACTTGCCCCGACGATGAGACCCTCGTCGTCAAGCTGTCTTCCGCTTACGCCGACTTCCCCTTCGTCGCCTCTCACCCGGCTCTGGCCCCGGTTCCCGAGTGCGCCGAGTCCGATGTCAAGAGCTTCTATCTTGCACCGGTCGGTAACGGCCCGTTCATGATGGACGGCAAGTGGGAGGATGGTCAGGAGATCAACCTCAAGAAGTTCGACGATTACTATGGCGACAAGGCCAAGATCGATGGCATCCACTTCCAGGTCATCAAGGACATGGAGACTGCTTACAAGGAGTTCCAGGCCGGTAACCTCGATGTCTGCGACGTTCCCGTTGCTCAGATCGATGCCGCCAAGAAGGATCGCGGCGTGTCCAAGGACGGCTACACCATGGGTGACGGCGAGCGCATGCTGCTCGGCGCCGAGCCTTCCACGTACTATCTGACCTGCAACACCACGGCCGAGCCGTTCAACAACGCCGACCTGCGTAGGGGCATCTCCCTGGCCATCAACCGTGAGGCCATCTGCAAGACCATCTTCAAGGGTACCCGTACCCCTGCCGACGGCATTGTTCCTCCGGGCATCGATGGCTACAAGGAGGGCGCATGGGAGTTCTGCGCCTACGATGTCGACAAGGCTAACGAGTACCTCGACAAGGTTGCTCCCGCTGGCGCTAACGGGGATCGTGGCATTAGCGTGACCCTTTCCTACAACCAGGACGGCGGTCACAAGGAGATCATGGAGTCCATCATCGGTGACCTCGCCAAGGTTGGCGTTACCGCTGTCTCCGATACCCCTGAGTGGTCTGCCTTGCTCGAGCAGTACCAGAACTTTAACTATCAGTTCGGTCGTCTGGGTTGGATTGCCGACTACCCGATTATGGACAACTTCCTGTATCCGCTGTTCCACTCTGATTCCCTCGGTGGCGACAACCGCTCCGGTTACAACAACCCCGAGTTCGACGCCAAGGTCGACGAGGCTCGTACTATTGTTGACGACGAGGAGCGCGTCGCTAAGATGCAGGAGGCCGATGCAATGGTCGCTGCCGACTGCCCGGTCATCCCGGTGATGTTCTACACGCACACCATCGTCGGCTCCGATCGCATCAAGCACCTCTATGTCGATCCGCAGAAGCACGCCGAGCTGGGTACCGCTGAGCTCGCCTAAGAGTTTGCAGCTTCCGTGAGGGTCAAGTATTTACGTAGACCTCATGGGAAACATACAGTTCTCCCTAACCTGGGGTAAACTGGCTGATGGTAATTTTGGGATGCCGGTCTGGCGATCGGCATCCCATTTAGGTTAATCCCTAGATAGGGGAGTGGTATGGGTAAGTACATCGTTAAACGTGTGCTTCAGTTCATCCCGGTATTTTTGGGCGTTACGCTGATTCTGTTCGCCCTTCAGAATATCGTGCCGGGAGATCCGATCAAGCTGATTGGTGGAGACAAGGCTCTGTCCCCCGAGGTGGAGCTTCAGCTTCGCGTCCGCTATCACCTGGTCCAGTCGGACGAGGACGGCAACGCGATCCTTGACGAGAACGGCGACCCCGTTCAAACGTCGCTCGTGGACCGTTACTTGTATTACATGAACGGCCTGCTTCATGGCGATCTGGGCAATTCGTATCAGCGCAAGCTGCCGGTTACGGAAATCTTTGCCCAGAAGTATCCGTATACGGTCAAACTTGCCGCGTGCGCCATCGTGCTCGAGGCAATTATGGGTATCGGTGCGGGTATCATTTCGGCGGTAAAGCGTTATTCCTTCTGGGATATTTTGGTAACGCTCACCACGTCGATCCTCGTTGCGGTCCCGGCCTTCTGGCTCGGTATGTTGCTGCAGCTGTTCTTTGGCGTCATCCTCAAGGACGCTACGGGCGGTGCAATCTCCATGCCGATCTCGGGTGCCGGCGGTTCCAGCTCTCAGTATCAGGATTGGATGCACTATGTGCTTCCGACCATTACGCTGGCTTCGGTTTCGACCGCTTATGCCGCCCGCATTATGCGCTCGCAGCTGCTTGACGTCATGAACCAGGATTACATCCGTACGGCAAAGGCCAAGGGTCTCTCCAATCGCGCGATCATCGTCAAGCATGCGCTTAAGAATGCACTCATCCCCGTCGTTACCTATATTGGTGTCGACTTTGGTGGCATGCTTTCGGGCGCCATCCTGACCGAGACGGTCTTTAACTGGCCCGGTATCGGCTATGAGGTCTATCGCGCCATTAGCATGCGTGACTGGCCCATCGTTATGGGCGGCGTTACGCTCATCGTTGTCGTCGTCATGGTGATCAACCTGCTCGTCGACATTAGCTATGCATTCCTCGACCCGCGCATCCGCCTTGGCGGTCCGTCGGATAAGGCCTAAGGGAGGTACGTCTCATGCAGGAAACTGATTCTCAGTCTCAGGAGCAGGCTACCGCCACCAAGGCCGCATCTGCTCCCGCCAAGTCCCGCACGCTGTGGGGCGACGCTTTTAAGCGTCTTCGCAAGAACAAGCTCGCCGTTATCGGTGTCTGCTGGATCATCATCGTCGTTTTGGTTGCCCTGACCGCAGATCTGTGGGCTAAGCCCTGGCTCGGTTCGCCGACGGCTTCCGACTCGACCACCATGGCCGAGACGTCGCTGTTGGCTCCGTGTGCAGAGCACCCGTTTGGCACCGACGCCCTTGGTCGCGACATTCTCGTCCGCGTTATCTACGGTGCGCGCGTTTCGCTGTCTGTCGGAATTATGGCCACCGCGATTTCCACGCTGATCGGTCTGGTCATGGGTGCTCTGGCCGGTTTCTACGGCGGCATCTGGGATACGATCATCATGCGCTGTGCGGACATCTTCCTGGCGTTCCCGTACGTGCTGTTCGTTGTCGCCATGATCGCCGTTATCGGCCGCGGTCTTCAGAACGTCTTTATCGCCATCGGTATTCTCGGCTGGCCTTCGATTGCGCGCGTCTTCCGCTCTGCGATCTTGACCGTCAAGGAAAACGACTATGTTGATGCTGCGCGCGCGATGGGTGCATCTGATGCTCGTATCGTCGTGCGTCACATCTTCCCGAACTCCGTCGCCTCCATCGTGGTCTACGCGACCATGAACATTGGTGGCGCCATCCTGACCGAGTCTGCTCTGTCCTTCCTCGGCATGGGCGTTATTCCGCCTACGCCTTCGTGGGGCTCCATGATTCAGGACGGTCAGCAGTATCTGCTGACTGCTCCCTGGATGATGATCATGCCCGGTCTGGCAATTCTCTCGACGGTGCTCGCCTTCACCCTGCTGGGTGACGGTTTGCGCGACGCCCTCGACGTCAAGATGAAGGACGCATAAGGATGAAGAAGAACAAGAACTATGTGGACCTGAAGGACCAGCCGGTTCCCGAGGGCCAGCATCTGCTCGAGGTCGATGACCTTAAGATGTATTTCCATACCGAGGACGGCGTCGTTCGCGCTGTCGACGGTGTGTCCTACACGCTCGATCGCGGCGAGACCCTGGGTGTCGTCGGTGAGTCCGGCTCCGGTAAGTCCGTGACCGCCATGACCATCATGGGCCTTATCTCGATGCCTCCGGGAAAGATTGAGGGTGGCGACGTTCGCTATCGCGGTCGTTCTATCCTCGAGATGACCGAGGAAGAGATGCAGCACATTCGCGGTAACGATATCGCGATGATCTTCCAGGATCCTATGACCTCCTTGAACCCGGTCTATAAGATCGGCAAGCAGGTAGGCGAGGGTCTTCGTCTGCACCGTGGCTACTCCAAGCAGGAGGCGCTCAAGCGCGCCACCGAGCTTTTGGACCTCGTTGGCATTCCCGAGCCCGAGAAGCGCGTCAATGAGTATCCGCACCAGTTCTCTGGCGGTATGCGTCAGCGCGTCATGATCGCTATGGCTCTTGCCTGCGACCCCGATATTCTGATTGCCGACGAGCCCACGACTGCCTTGGACGTTACCATTCAGGCTCAGATTATTGAGCTTATGCAGGAAATGCAGGAGAAGAACGGCAACGCCATCATCATGATCACCCATGACCTGGGCGTTGTCGCCGATATGGCTGACAAGATCATGGTTATGTACGCCGGCCGTCCCGTCGAGTTCGGTACTGCTGAGGAAATCTTCTACGAGAGCCGCCACCCCTACACCTGGGGCCTTATCCGCTCCATCCCGGAGCAGGCCATCGAAGAGAAGAAGCCTCTTACGCCGATTCACGGCAACCCGCCTTCGCTCATGAACCTGCCTGAGGGCTGCGTCTTCTCTCCTCGCTGCCCCTATGCGACGGACAAGTGCCGCAAGCAGCGCCCCGAGCGCGTTGTCACCGAGTCTGGTCATTACTCTGCGTGCCACTACTCCGGTGACCCCGAGTTCCTCAAGAACGCTCCTGAGACGTCCCGTACGCGCAAGGATTCCAAGAAGGGAGGCGAGGCGTAATGGCAGATACCAACGAGCGCACTCCGCTCCTGAAGGTCGAGCACCTCTCTAAGGAGTTTCCCGCTGAGTCCGGCATGTTCGCCAAGCGCTTCTCCAAGCGTGTCGTCTCTGCTGTAAATGACATCTCTTTTGAGATTTATCCTGGCGAGACCTTTGGTCTGGTTGGTGAGTCTGGTTGCGGTAAGTCCACGACGGGTCGCACCATCATGCGCTTGACCAAGCCGACCGCCGGTAAGGTGTTCTTCCAGGGCAAAGATGTTGCCGAGATGAGCAAGCATGAGATCAAGGACATGCGTCGCGAGATGCAGTTTATCTTCCAGGATCCTTATGCTTCGCTGAACCCTCGTATGACCATTGGCGAGATCGTCTCCGAGCCCATGACCATTCACGGCGTGGGCACCAAGGAGGAGCGTATTGAGCGTGTCCGCGAGCTGCTGGACGTCGTCGGTCTGAACCCCGAGCACATCAACCGCTATCCGCACGAGTTCTCCGGCGGTCAGCGTCAGCGTGTCGGCATTGCCCGCGCGTTCGCTCTGAAGCCCAAGCTGATCATCTGCGACGAGCCTGTCTCTGCACTTGACGTTTCCATTCAGGCCCAGGTTTTGAACCTGCTGAAGGAGCTTCAGGATAAGTTCGGTACTGCTTATCTCTTCATTGCTCACGACCTCTCCGTCGTGCAGCACATTTCTGATCGCGTTGCCGTTATGTATCTGGGCAAGATGGTCGAGGTTTCGGACTGGAAGACGCTCTACAGCGAGCCTCACCATCCGTACACGCAGTCGCTGCTGTCTGCCGTGCCGGTGCCCGATCCTGATATCCAGAAGACCCGCAAGCGCATCATCCTCGCCGGCGATCCGCCGTCACCGCTGGATCCGCCGACCGGTTGCCGTTTCCACACGCGCTGCCCGATCGCTCAGGGCATCTGCTCCGAGAAGCTGCCTGAGTTTAAGGAAGTCGCTCCGGGCCACTGCTGTGCGTGCCACTTCGCGGAGCCGTTCCCGATCAAGGAATCGCACATCGACCTGTAGTCGGTTGTTATCTTTCGGGCCCGTGCTGGACTTAATTTTCAGAACGTCCTCGACCATGGAAACCCCCTTATCCTGCTCCTTCGGAGCTGCGGATAAGGGGGTTTCCTGGTCTGCGGAATGTTCTGAAAACTAAGTCCAGCGCGGGCCCTGCGGCAACGCGGCAGGGAGGGGTGCGATTCCTTGATCGCTCACTTAATCTAATAGGAAAGTTAGTGAGGCCGGAGCTTTAGCTCCGGCCTCTTTATATAAGGGCTCGGCAAAGCCGAGCCACCAAATTTGCATCAGCCCCCAGAACATGTTTGAGAACTGTGCCTGAAGTATGTATTTGCAGGCCCCGAATCGGTGTTGCCTCCCGGCGCATTCCGCAGGGGGAGCGATATTTTGCAGCACGAAGTGCGCAACAAAATATCGCTCATGCCCGAGGACGCGCCGGGAGGCAACACCGATTCGGGGCCGAACATATAGATCTACCAGCGCATTTACAAATTCGTAAACTTTTTTGAAAAAAGTGCTTGCACAGTTCTCGAATCATAGGTTATTATCTTCTTCGTTGAACGCGCGGGTCCAACAAAATGAACCGCGAATCAACAACATAGCATGTCGGAGTGGCGGAATTGGCAGACGCGCTAGCTTGAGGTGCTAGTGACCGCTTTTTGGTCATGCGGGTTCAAGTCCCGCCTCCGACACCATCGCATTTGAAAGCCTCTTCGGAGGCTTTTTTGTTACCGATAGACGGTGGGGTCCACGATGGAAACGCTTGAACGCAACGAGTGGGCAGACGTTGCCCAACTAGTCGAGATCACGAGCGATGCTGTCATCATCTGCGAGCTCGACGGAACCATTCTGCATGTGAATAATCGCTTACTTGGGTTGATGTGCGAGGAACGCGCCGATGTCATCGGTGGAGATGTTAAAGACGTCCTGTACTCGTCCGCTTTTGAACGTGCGACGGAACATCGTCTGCCATTTGAAACTGATGGCTCCGAGAACGAACTGATGCTCAAGCTGAGTGACGGCTCTTTTATCCCCGTCTTGGTTCGCGCGGGCTCCGTAACGCCTACACGCATCTTTGGGCGCCGCGCACCACGTGTCCTAGTGGCGCTTCACAGTATCGAGGAACAGTATTCTCACGACCGTCAACTTAAGCGTGCGTTATCGGAGCTTAGAGTTGCGAACAAGCGTCTCTCTGGCACTCTCTCGGTCATTATGAGCACTGTGGGCTCCGATGAGCTGCCCAGCCTACTTGATACCGTTTTGAACCAGCTTGTAGGAACGCTCGATGCTTCGGGTGCCGCTATCTATTTTTCTGAGAGCGGCGGTTTTAAACTTCGCGGTGTTTCCAAGGAGCTGTACGACAGCTACCTGCCTGAGTTTTTGCCGTATGGCGCTGGCATTCCGACGTATGTTCTTCGTGAGTCGCGTGCCTGTCGCTTGTCGATTCAACAGGACCTTGAGGGCGATAGGGCCGCCTCCGGTATGTTCATGGACCTGGACAATCGTTCTAAGCACCTATTGCGCGTGCAGGATATGCCTCCGTATCGCAGCGAGATCTGTCTTCCCGTTTTTTACGGTACGCAGATCCTTGGCGTGCTGGAAGTTGGTTGGAAACGCCCTCAGGCACCGCTCGCCTATGACGTTAATGTGCTCGAGGTCATTTGCGATTACCTATCTATCCAGCTGGTCGGCATGGCATCGAGTCTTCGCTCCCGTCGCACGGCCGAGCTTGGCCGCTCGCTCAATGTCTTGCGTGATGAGTTGTTTACCTTTCTAGACGATTCCGCCGCGGCTACCCAGGCGGTATCGTCCGAGATCTGCAATATGCTTAACTGCCATTTTTGCCCTGTTGAGTATGACGCCAGTCTGGATTCCTACGTCATAGATTTTGAAGGCGGTAGTCGCGTTGCTTTGCCGGACGATCCCGAGAGGCTTTTCTTTTCCACGACGGCGCCAGCGGCACGTCTGGGGGCTGGCCCTGATGGCTTTGAGGCATCTGTTTTGGGAGGTACGAGTGCCGAGGACCTTAAACACGTCCGTATAACTCGCGTTGATGAATCGATGCCTATGGGAGGCTGGCTTAGGGCGCATGGCCTGCCTTGTCAAGGTCTCTACGTCGACTCCGGCATCGAGGCGGGGCGCCCGCGCTCTGAGGGTGATGGCAAGCACAGTAACGACGCGATTGTTCCTGCTTCTGTTGCGAAGAGCCCGACGACGCGCGCGCTGCTGCTTCGTGATGGTAGCCAAGAGCCGATTGATGATCTTGAATATGACTACTTGGTGCACTTGGCGCATGACTTTGAACTGATCTACGAAGGCGAATCTCAAAAGCGCGAGGAGCGCCATATCGCTCAGACCCTTCAGATCGGCATGAGAAATTCCCTGGGGGATGTTCCGGGTATCGCAACCGATTCGGTGTACCTGTCAGCCACGAACTCGGCGTTGGTCGGCGGCGATTTCTATACGCTCATCCGTCTTCCCGACGACTGCGCCGTCATGATTCTGGGTGATGTGTCTGGCAAAGGCATTGAGGCCGCATCGATGTCCGCGCTCGTCAAGACGGCCCTGACGGCATATGCGTGGGAGGGCGCTGGACCGGCCCGCATGGCACGCTCTCTTAACAGTATGCTCATGGGCTTTTCGAGGGTCGAGACGTTCGTGACGGCCTTTATCGCCAAGATTGACCTTAAAGCCGGACGCGCAACGTATTGTTCGGCGGGCCATCCTCCGACCATGGTCATTAGGCCAGAGTCGATGCCGCTGGGTGGCGGCGAGGCCCGTGGGGGAGAGGTCGAGCTGCTTGGATGCCAATCGGGCGTAATCGGTGCCTTTGAGAGCATGGTGTACGAGACAGGCGTGTTTACGTTCGCTCCTGGCGACATGCTCTTCATGTATACGGACGGAACGATTGAGGCCCGCGACCGCACCGGAGCGTTCTTTGGTGAGCAGCGCCTTCGTGACCTTCTGCTCTCTGTCTCGGGTGAGGGCGTATCGGGAATCTGCGGCAAGGTCTTGGGCGAGCTTGACCGATTTACCGAATCGGCGCTGGACGATGACATTGCATTGGTGTCCCTTGAGTTTTTACGGGGTCGTTCATAGACGACGCTGGGCGGGCTGAATCCGTACGGTTGGGGAAACGAATGCATCGAGTGGGCTTTTTTGGGGAACCATGGTCGTATGAATGAGTGGAATGACATAGCGGTTTTGACGCCACCAGGCGATATCGACATCGCCACGGTGCCTGCGCTGCGTCGGCGGTTGGATGCTTTGATTGGCCGCGGCGTGCGTCGTGTTGTCATCAACTGTCAGGCTGTTAGCTTTATCGATTCGACGGGCTTGGCATTCCTGCTTACGCGCGCTCGTGAGCTCATGAGGCGAGAAGGCCTGCTTTCGCTCGTCAATGCATCGGGTGAAGTTGATCGCTTTTTGGAGATTGCTCGTCTTGTCGATATCCTTCATGTCGCGGGGCCGGCACGGGAGTCTATTCCCGCCATTCCGGTGGGGGAGCTGCCTCGCTGGAGTAAGAGCGTCGAGGTCCGTCAGGGTATCGAGAATCTTCCATACTACCGACATCGCATCGCCGAACTCCTTGAATCGCTTCCGTTGCGCCGTGACGAGCGCTACGATGTCGCATTGGCGTCGGGGGAGGCGCTGGGAAATGCCTATGACCATGCGGGCGGTATCGGGTGCGTCCTGACGGTTCAGGCCTATGGCGATCGCGTTGTGGTTGAGGTGCTTGATCGAGGTGCCGGCTATTCTATCGATGAAACGAGCGAGCCGGTCGCATCCGAGGAGCGCGGCCGTGGCATCAAGCTTATGCGTATGCTCGTCGATAACGTGGAGGTTGCTCGTCGTACGGACGGCGCCGGCACGCGCGTACAGATGGTGAAGCTGTTTAGCGGAGCGCTGGAATCGTGTGCCTAGCCAATCGCTTTAGCGCGTTTAGCTACTAAGAACATGCGGCAGACAAGTTTTTTGAAAAAAGTACTTGCGTCTTTTGGACAACTCGCGTAAATTAATAACCCGCAAGCGGACATGGCTCAGTTGGTAGAGCACAACCTTGCCAAGGTTGGGGTCGCGGGTTCGAGCCCCGTTGTCCGCTCCATTGCATTTCCGGACCGTCTAGGCGGTCCTTTTTCGGCGAAGTGGCCAAGTGGTAAGGCAGAGGCCTGCAAAGCCTTTACCCCCGGTTCGAATCCGGGCTTCGCCTCCAGGCAACATCCGGGCGCTCCGGCGCCCGTTTTGTTTTACATATGCGGACATGGCTCAGTTGGTAGAGCACAACCTTGCCAAGGTTGGGGTCGCGGGTTCGAGCCCCGTTGTCCGCTCCAAGTGTAATAGCCCGACTACCACGGTAGCCGGGCTTTTTTGTACCCATCGCTTGGGCTCGAACCCGAGAGGGAGCGAGCGTTTTGGGGCGTGGCTGTGGCGTTGTTTGCCGCGAATGTCCGCTTTGGGCGTATCATCGTGGGCATCTCGCAAAACCTCGTTGCAAGGGAGACTCATCCCATGGCTACAGAAAAGTCCTCGTCGCGCCCATGGATGTCCGATGCCGCGATCTATCAGATCTACCCGCGCTCGTTTAAGGATTCGACTGGTTCGGGTCTGGGCGATATCGCGGGCATTACCCAGCAGATGGACTATCTTGAGCGGCTGGGTATCGAGGCTATCTGGCTGAGCCCGTTTTACCCATCGCCTCTCGTCGATGGCGGCTATGATGTGGCGGACTACTGCGATGTCGACCCACGTCTCGGGTCGCTTGACGACTTCGATGACATGATCACTGCGGCTCACGCGCACGGCATCAAGGTCATCGTCGACATCGTGTCCAACCATTCATCCAACCAGCACCCCTGGTTCAAAGCCGCTCTTGCCGCCGGCCCCGGATCGCCCGAACGCGCCCGTTATATCTTCCGCGATGGCCGCGGCGAGCATGGCGAGCTGCCTCCCACCAATTGGAATGCCAACTTTGGCGGCCCCGCATGGACGCGTGTTGCGGACGGTCAGTGGTATCTGCACATGTTTACGCCCGAGCAGCCGGACTTTGACTGGTCATGCCCTGAGGTTCACGCGCTCTTTTGCGACGTCCTGGCGTTTTGGAGCGATCGAGGCGTCGACGGCTTTCGCATTGATGTGGCGCAGGGTCTCGCCAAGGATCTCGACCGCGATGACCTCGACCGGTGGCATCTCGCCGAGGGCGATGACATGGTTGACGACGGCACTCATCCGCTGTGGGACCGCAATGAGGTCCACGAGATCTATCGCGAGTGGCGCCGCGTGTTCGACCGCTATAATCCGCCGCGCAGTGCCGTTGCCGAGGCGTGGGTGCTGCCCGAGCGCCAGTATCTCTACGCGCGTCCCAGCGAGCTTGGCCAGACATTCAACTTTGAGTTTGCCAAGGCCACTTGGACCTATGATGACATGCACACTGCAATCGAGAAGGGCTTGAAGGCAGCCGTCGAATCCGATTCCGCCTCGACCTGGGTACTCTCCAGCCACGACGTGCCACGCGTGGCGACACGCTATGCCCTGCCGCAAATCAAGGCGACGCGCTACCACCAGATTGCGCTCGACTGGCTCTTACGCGACGGGTCGTCTTATGACGAGGACCGTGAACTCGGCGAGCGCCGCGCGCGGGCGGCCCTTTTGCTTGAGCTGGCGCTTCCGGGCTCGGCATACGTGTATCAGGGTGAGGAGCTCGGCCTTTTTGAGGTGGCTGATATCCCGTGGGCCGCACTCGAAGACCCTACTGCGACCAATACGCACGGACCGAAGCGTGAGAAGGGGCGCGACGGCTGTCGTGTACCCCTGCCGTGGGTGGCGGCGGACGATCCCGCGCATGGCGGATCGTTTGGGTTTTCGCCGGCGGACGCCGATGCGGCGCCCCATCTGCCGCAACCTGCATGGTTTTCCGATTACGCTGCCGATAGGGAAGAAGCGGACCCGACATCGATGCTTGCGCTCTATCGTGACGCCCTCTGGCTTCGGCGCAAGCTGCGCGGTTGCGCCAACGATCTTGCGTGGCTCGATCTTGACGGGCGCACCGGTCTTGCGGATGGTGCCGAGGGCGCCGAGGGCGGCGTTATCGCCTATCGCCGCGACAACGGCTGGGCGTGTGTGACGAACTTCGGCGCAGCACCCGTGGAGCTGCCGGCGGGCAGGGTCCTGCTCACCTCATCACCGCTTGCAGACGGCAGGCTCGCGCAGGACAGCTCTGCCTGGATCATGCTCGATGAGATGTAGGGGCATCTCGCTGCGAGCCTGCGTTTGTTCGCGCCTTTCGTGACGACTGATGCCCTCGCGAGAGCGTGGTTGATTTCCGATCTCAGCCGAACACATTGAGCAAATAGGCCGTTCCCGCACCTAGCCGAACGCCCCCGCGGC
>UQWS01000016.1 GCA_900544875.1 uncultured Collinsella sp.
CAGAACAACGTCTCCTACAACGACAGCCGCGGCGTCACCCGCGGCATCCACGCCGAGCCCTGGGACAAGTTCATCTCGGTGGCCCGCGGCAGCGTCTTCGGCGCCTGGGTGGACCTGCGCGAGGGCAGCGCCACCTACGGCAAGGTGTTCACCTGCACCCTGGACCCGTCCAGGGCCATCTACGTCCCGCGCGGCGTGGGCAACTCCTTCCAGGCCCTGGAGGACGGCACCGCCTACACCTACCTGGTGGACGCCCACTGGTCGCTGGAGCTCAAGAGGACCTACACCTTCGTGAACCTCGCCGACCCCGAGCTCGCCATCGAGTGGCCGATCCCGCTGGACCAGGCCACCGTCTCCGAGGCCGACCTCAACCACCCGATGCTCAAGGACGTCGTACCCATGGCGCCGAAGCGCACCCTCGTCACCGGATGCAACGGCCAGCTGGGCCATGCGGTGCGCGCGCTGGCGGAGGAGCGCGGGGTCGCCAAGGACTTCGACTTCTGCGACATCGACACCTTCGACATGTCCGACCCGGCGGCCTACGCGCAGTACGACTGGTCGCTCTACGGCACCGTGATCAACTGCGGCGCCTACACGGCGGTCGACAGGGCCGAGACCCCCGAGGGACGCGTGACCGCCTGGAAGGCCAACGCGACCGGCCCGGCCCTGCTCGCCCGCACCTGCGCCGGGCACGGGATCACCCTGGTCCACGTGTCGTCCGACTACGTCTTCGACGGCACGGCCGAGGTCCACACGGAGGAGGAGCCCCTCAGCCCGCTGTCCGTCTACGGCCAGACCAAGGCCGCCGGCGACATCGCCGTGGCAGGGTGCCCGCGCCACTACATCATGCGCTCCAGCTGGGTCATCGGCGAGGGCCACAACTTCGTGAAGACCATGAAGGGGCTGTCCGACCGCGTCGCCGACCCCGAGGACGGGCTCGAGCAGGTCACCGTGGTCGACGACCAGCTGGGGCGCCTGACCTTCACGCGCGACATGGCCGAGGCCATCTTCCACGTGCTGGGCTCGCACGCCCCCTACGGCACCTACGACTGCACCGGATCCGGCGCCGTCAGGTCCTGGGCCGACATCGCCCGCGCCGTCTTCGAGGCAGCCAACGGCAACGGCGACAGGGTCGCGCCGGTGTCGACCGCGGACTACTACGCGAACGCCGCGGGCCCCATCGCCCCGCGCCCGGTCCACTCCGCGCTCGACCTTTCCAGGCTCGAGTCGGTCGGGTTCCACATGCCCGACTGGGAGGAAGAGCTGGGGGAGTATTTGAATTATTATTTGTAAATGACACGGCCTATTGAGGATTTCTCCCAATAGGCCGTAGCTTTCAAATTCGTCTAAGTTGTTGTAACCCTGGCGCCTGCTGTCTGGTGCCTGATGCGTATGCTCGGGAGGTCGGAACGCATGCACAATTGTTTTCTCAGTGACTTGCATAGTATTCTTGAGAATACGAAACCGAATACCGCTGAATATGATTCCGCTGTTACCGATTTGGCTGACACTGTATATACATCTTGCGACTACGAAGATGTTCTCGCTCGCATGGAGCGTCTGTTTATCCATGAAGGAGAAAGTAAAAACAACCAGGTAACCTTTACCGGCTTCTATTTATTATCGGTGATATATAGACGGGCATGCGACCGTCAAAAACTTCAGTCACTTATTACACTCGGGGCAACTCGGTTCGAAGATTACATCGATTTCAAACTAATTTATCTTAGCTGCTATGAGTTTTGCAATCCTCTCGGTAAGTCACATGCCGAGTTGCTAGAAGATGCAAGCGCTCTTTGTTCTCAATTCCCTGATAGGCCGTCGTGCCTGAACGTGTATGCCCACATTGTTGCCTCTCTTATGGAAAGTGGCGTGGAGATGGATTCCGCTTATCTTAATGAAGCCATCAAGTCTGTAAATCGTGCAATCAGTTTAGATCAGTCTTATTCCAAATACCGTGTTACAAGGGCTCGGCTTAATGCGTTGAAGGGGGATATGAATAATGCATACATTGATTTTGATTAAGCAGTTTCTTTGCTGCATCCGACTTCCCCTGAATATCCAAAGCATCTCGCCGATATTGAAGCTGCTCGATTGCGTGCAGACTTTCTGTCGTCGAATAAGAGAATCGCTGACCGTGCTTCTAAAGAAATTGAAAATGTAAAAGCAAGTGTGTCAAGTAACGTTGAAATTGTTGGTCTATTTTCCGCCGTGCTTTCTGTGGTGTTTACCATGGCATCTATTACGGCACATTCAAAGCTGAAGTTTTTTGAGCTTTCATTTCTAGCATGCTCTTTGTTTGGACTGCTGATTACGGTATTTGCAGTGTTTTCTCTCATCTCGGGGCGGGACGAAAAGCTGTGTCGTCGCTTGATTATCTTTGGTATCGTTTTCGCCTTTATTCCGATTGCCTTGTATGGAGCCGTCCCTTTAATTGTTTCTTTAATGCCTGGTAAGTGAGCGGCGTGTGTAGCTAGAATCACTATATTCGACGGAGTAGTATTTCGGAGGTCGCGCAGTGGATTGCCGTGATTTTGATCCTCAGCTTTGTATTGTCCAGCTTACGGATTTTCATTTCGAAGAACTCCAGGGCAATTATCAAAAACGGGTAGACGATATCCTCGTGACTATTAAAAAGAGTATTAAGTCTGGAACCGTATTGCTGCTTGTTACTGGTGATGTTGCCCGAACTGGCAAGGAAAGCGAATATCAATCAGCAGCTATGTTCTTTGACTATCTGATTGAACAACTGAACCAACCTGAATACCAATTGAAAGTTTATATATTGCCGGGAAATCATGATTTGCAAGGCCCGTGTAAGTCTGTTGGGTGCTTTGCTGGTGCACAGTACGGTGTGGATATCGAAAATATGACGTCATTTTTTGAATTTGCAAACAAATATGACAACCGTTTTGTTTTTGGTCAGCCAGGGCCAATTGTTTTTGAGGTTGAGGGGACGAAAGTCTCGGTATCTGGTTTTAATAGTGCCCCCTTATCTACTCTTGACGGTGATGATAAAGGGTTTCATGTATTGAGAAACCCTAATCGCTCTCTACTTGATAACACACCGGACTCAGGCCTTCATATTTTTGCTTCGCATCATGGCCCAGAGTGGTTCTGCGATAATGAGCGTATTAGCCTGGAGAATATGCTTGCCAACTGCTTTGACTTTGCGTTTACGGGACATGAGCATATGGGACAAAGCCGCTGCGTAGGTGGTTTGTCAGGTGAGTCCTGTGTCGTCGTGCGAGGAGGAACTTATTCACTTTGCGATGATGACCAGAGCTCCTATAAAATGCTACTAATTCGCTTTGGAGAGTTTGGCAGCTATGAATTTGCGGAAAGGGTCTATGGCTGGGAAACCTCTGCACAAATTCACACGCTTCTCGATGAGGCCCACTCTTATCGGCGTTATATAAAATCAAAAACGTACTTCAGACCGCGCCCAGATTTTGTGAACGAGCTTTTTGAAACTGAAGATAATTCAAGTGAATCATTTAAGGACTCATTTGTGTTTCCTTCTTTGAAAGAAGAGATCGCAACTGGCACAAAAGATGGTGAACTAAGAATTAATGATCAAAAGTTAATATCTGATATCCATTCTTTTATGGAGTTCCTGCTTGATGCTAAAGCGCTTGAAATCCATAGTGATATTCGTGCGGGCAAGAGCTCTTTACTTAAAGCCATATACCGCGAGTCGTTGGCGATGGGCTATTCGCCTTTATTGTTGACTCCCGATTATTCAACTGGTTCCATTTCACGAACGCTGTCATCCATTATCAAGGATCAGTATGGTGATACTCGGGAAGCTGTTGAACTGTTTGGACGAATTCCTCGTGAAAAAGTTCATTTGCTCGTCGATGACTTTGATTCTCTGAAGAGAAAAGCTAAAAAATCCGATGTCATTAAATCGATGCTCAAGACTGCCGGCAATATTGTTTTAATTACTGATAATAGTTTTACGTTTGAGTTGGACGAAACGGTCGAGGTTGATTTTCGACATCTGCTTATCTGTCCTTGGACGAAAAATAAAAGAGACGAGTTAATTCAAAAGAGATGTAAGGGTACTGGGCTTTCCGATGCACAGGTAGATGAGCTTATTGCCATTGTTGATAAAGCTGTTGGCTCTCATTTTCAATTGTTTGATATGACTCCGCCCTTCATCAATCAATATATTGATTATTACATTTATGATTCCGGTGCGTCTTTTATCAAGGGTGACTTGCCGTTTACGTCAATTATGAATTCAAACGTCAAAAGAAAGATATGTAATGTCATATCAGACGGCGAGAATCAGATGCTCGATATATTGGCGGATGCGGTTATTACCGTTTTGAAGAAACTTGCTCTTAAAATTCACTCTGATCGAACGACTGTTTTCTCGAGTATGACATTCTCTGAAGTGGCTGAAAACTACCTGAGTGAATACGGTATCCCTATAACTCCAAAAATAATCATGGATGCTTCTGTCCAGTCTGGCGTGCTCCTAGTTGAAGACAATGGCTTCAACTACTCTTTTGCCTCGAGAAGTCTGTATGCCTATTTTGTTGCTCAGGCAATTGATCTTGAGTTTGACGAGGACGTGGACAAGGGAGAAACCTATGTACTGCGTCTTTTGGATGAGCTAGATTTTTCCATAAATGAAGAGATACTCGTTTTGCTTGAGGGAACTCGATTCATTCCCTGGCTAACCCAGAAACTAGTCGAAAAGGCATCGGATGCCGTGGATAGTTCAGATTTCATTTTTAATCAGGGAAAAACCTATAAGTGTTTGAGTGGGTTGGAAGGCATTAAGATTGCTCCGCCCTCTCAAGAAGGTGCGGGTGCCATTCGCAGCGTAACTGATGAGATAGAGAAAAGAAATTGTGAAGCCATTGAAAGGGTTAGTTATGCTGGCGTTTATGAATATGAGGTTCCTGAAACGAGGAGTGCCTTTCAGTCGGCAATTATTGCTTTGAAATATGTTGCTATTGCGGGACGTTGCCTTAATCGACAGCAGGTAAAACTAAAGGAGCCGCTTAAGGCGACTGTTAGAGAACAAATCTACTACGCAACTGGCGCTGCTCTCAATTTGCTTTTAGAAGCGGTTGATGATTCCTACGACGAAATGGTCGAAGATGTTGTTGGCCAGCTAGAATCTCCGGAAGAGGCTAGGCCAAATATTAGAAAGTTATTATCTATGGTAGCGCTGTCGGGTTGTATCGGACAGCTGGACACGGTAGCGTCTAATGCCTGTGGACCTCTTAGTGTTCTGGGTTTCTCCAAGATTATTGACGAAAGCGATTTTTACTCGCTATTTATGCTCGCGCTATATCTGCGGTCGAACTCCGAGAAGGAGTTTTGCAACGTAGCAAAGAAATCCATTAAGACTGCGCGGGAGCATGCCGCGTGGCCTTTTATTATGGCGATTACGGTTTTGTCTGCTGGATATATTGTCGAGCATCCTCATATGAGCAAATCTGCACGTCAATCGCTTGTTGATACTGTGTTCAATGGCAACCAGAAAGCAAAGGCGAAATTCCTGAAGTCTGCTAAGGCCTAGGTAGTGATGATATGGCTTTGCGTTTGCTTGCCAGTTTACCGAAAGCGGTGATTCCATGTTCAAGGCCAAGTTTTCCTGCTCTGCTATAGGTAATCAGGTTAATGAAGATTACGTTGCAGTTGGGTCGACATATGCCGTGCTACTCGATGGAGCCTCTGGCATCACCGGCACGCGTGTGCTGCCGCATCATTCTGGTTCGGACGCTCAGTGGTTCAGTCATTTTGTTGGCGGCCGCATTTGTGAGTATTTAGACATGTCTCGTGGAATTGTCGATTCTATACGCCTCGCGGTGGATGATTCGCGCGACTTTATTGGCAAACACGGTGTGACGGACAACGAGGAACTGTTTCCCTCCTCCACGTTGGTGGTGGTCTCTGTTTCAGGCGATTTGGTCGATATTGTCTCCCTAGGTGACTCTCCAGCGTTCATCGGTTTTAAAGACGGCTCGCTCGTGACTATGTCTGATGAGCGGATTGCGGAGCTCGACCAAACAGCAGTGGACGTGATGGTCGATCGCTCGCGTGGCAGAGCAATGACTGGGGTGCAGAAGCGTGCTGCCGTCAACGATACATTGCTTGCGAACCGTCGGCTCAAGAATAAGCCCGATGGCTATTGGATTCTTGATCCGTCTGGGATTGCCTTGGAGCATCTCAATGTGAGGCGGTTTTGCATTGAGGATATCGATTACGTTTGTGCTATGTCCGACGGGCTGGAGCGAGCATTTGATCTGTTTGGGTTGGCCGATCCCGCAGCGTTTCTCGCTGAGGCGACTCGCGAGTCATTTGATGAGCTTCTTGTACGTCTACGCACTGAAGAAAACCTGGACCCAGACTTTGATCTTTATCCACGGCTTAAGCTGCACGATGACGCATCGTGCTTTATGTTGCGGCTGTAGGGGATGAGGCTGGCCGCATTTGACTGGCAATTTAAAAGTAATTACTTCTGGTGTATACGTACAAATTATCAACGAAATGGCTAGAACTGGCCAACCAAGATACGGCAATCAACCTCGGTTGGCCACATAACTAGTTGACTAATTTATGAAAGGAGTTTATTCAAAATCAACTTCAACCTGGCTCTCCTCATAAATATTAAGCTCGTTTTCGACTCTAATGCGGTTGACCTGCCAGCCCAGTGCGTTGCACTGCTGAATGAAAGAGTCGATGCGATTGACTCCGTCGAGCTCGCGAACGGTGATTACGACGGCAAACCTTTGCGGTTCATGGGACCCATCTTGATATCGTGAGGTCTTGCGTATCTTCAAACCCCAGAGAGGGTTTTCATAAGCCTTTTTTGGCCTGCTTCGATTGGTTAGGGAGTCAGATATTGACTTCGTATTGTCCCACTTCTGAAGGCTCTTTCTGGCAGTTTCTTCGTCAGTGTAGTCTTCTTTCTCTCCCTGCGTGTTTGCTTTGAGGGAACTGAGCTTGCCTTTGTTCAACCTTCCGAAATGTAAATCAAGCTCCGTGCAGGTATAGTCAACGCCTTGATCGCGATTGCATTTTGGAAAGTAGCAAAGGGTTGCCCGTGCGACAGAAGGATGAGTGTTTCTGACGGCTGGAATCGGTATCTTGTAGTTGTATGTTTCGTAATCGGTGACGGTCCCCGTAATCAGGAACTTAATTTCATCGTTTCTGCTTTTAATTACATCGTTAATATGAATCGGCACTACTCCATAGCCAAGAGAGTTCATATCCGAAGGCTGATTCCATGATTTTGACGAATCGATCAAGAGTGCCTTCGCTGACTCGCAGCTAAGGTGCATTTTGTAGATGAGATAAGCTGCTTTTCTTGCGACAAGGGGCGCTGCGAGGGATGTGCCCATTTCCTTTTTTGGTCTGTCGCTCCCATAGCAGTTGAGCGGTTCGTCTATGTCTCCACCATAGTATGAAACATCGGGCTTATGCTGAAAATGGAGCACAGGACCTCTCCGAGTATATGAAGCGGGAGTTTTATCACGCCTTACCGAGTTGACTACGAGAGCGTTGACGGAGTCCGCTGGAGACCCTATTCGATCTGTTGAGCCATCGTGATTGTTTGTGCCGGCAACGACAAACAGAACATCATATTCTGCCTGCAATTTATCCAGTAGGGCGGCTTCGGGTGATATTGAATTGTGGTCGATGGATTCATCAGATCCAAGAGACAGATTCCAAACCTTGATGCCTGGGTTTTCACTCAAAATTTTACGCAGCATCGTCATAATGGTGAATGAGCTGTAGTTTCCGCCAGTTGCTACTCCAAAATGCTTGACCCTAAAATTGCCGCATCCGTCTTCCAGCCATGGGTTGCATCTAGGTCCATCGATAATTAGTGAATCGACAGATGTCCCATGAGAGGTGTCGGAAGGTCTTATTTCAACATCCTCCGGGAGCATCGACTTGTATTCAACCCAATTGTGGAAGTAAGGCAAACTTTTTTGTTCGTAAGCAGTATCGATAACACCGACCACGGGTTCGGTTGAAGGAAATAGCGGTAGATTGCTTTCCCGCATTACCGTTTCAGAGCTGGCCCGTATTGGGGTATAAGAGGATAAATCGTTTATGCTCATTGCTACAAGGTATGGAGCCTTGTTTGTTAGCTCGTAGTATTGCTCTTCTGAAAGTTGTACGGTGTTATCGAGGATATCGGCTGCGGCAACGTTGAGATCGAGTTTTTGCAGCAGTGTTTTGATATCAACTTCTGTTCGGTAAAGAGTTACTAACGAGTTCGTTGGAGCCGTCGACGTTGTCTTGGTTTGAACGGTGGGTGCATCGCTAATATATATTTTCTCGACATAGTGGCAGTCTCGTATTAGCTGAGAAAAGGCGCTTTTACTGATAATGGTCGAGTAGTCTCGTTTCCATTTTTTTGATTCAACTGAATCCTTTTCATCCCAAAGACTGTTCAATTTGTTCTTGTCAATGGATCCTGAGAAGTGGTTATCCACAATGCGGGCAGCTTCCCTCAGCTCATTTATCGTTGAAATTATAGTCTCTTTAGGCACGTAATGAGTCATTACGTGCCTTGCGCGGGGAGTATCGATATCTAGATAGCGAGCGCCCCTAATGGTTGCCTCGGGTTCTTGGCCTATCCCGCCCTTGAGGAGACGTCGGACTCTGTTGCTCTTTGCGACAATCTGCCTGTATTCGATTGATACAAGTATGCTCTTAATTAAAAATTCGCCACTCCATTCTTCAAGGAGCGTTTCTAGAGATGTGCCTAGCCGTTTGATTTTCGTAGAAGTGACCTTAGCTTTTGCGGGAAGCGACGGAGCTCCCGGACCAGACGCGCCCTTTGTTTCGAAGGCACCTGAGAGACGAAGCAAATCATTCATGATTATCCTTTCAGGTTTCTGGCGATGGTGCTCCTGGATATTCCTGTCAATGCTTCAATTTCCCGAAGCGTAAACCCCTGTTTTCTTAGAACTTCAATGTCGACCTTATCCATGTCGTTTAGTTGGAGATACAGCCTGGTTAGATAGTCGGTCTCGACGGTTGGATCGGAAAAGGCGATTGAGGTTTTTATGATGTTCTTCAATTCTCCGGGATTGGGAATTGAGATACAGGTATCAAATATTCTTTTCAAAGTCCGAGAATCATATTTTATGAAGTCGTAGCGTTTGCTTTGTGACTTAATGATCAGCAGGGCTATTTCTGCCAAGTCCTCATGACTGTATTTGTCAAAGTTAATTTGTGCGTCAAATCGGCGCAAGAGTGCCTTGTCAAGCTTGTCGTGAAGATTCGTTGTTGCAATTATGTTTGCGCAACCGTCAAGCCCATCGAGCTCTTTAAGAAGAGAACTTGTCGCTCGTCCCATTTCACGAACATCGTTTTGCCTAATCCTATCGAGAGCGAGCGCATCGATTTCGTCAAATAGAAACAGAGATTCCGAGCCGATGTCTTTGATCTCGCTAAAGACCCTGTTGATGTTCTTGGACGTTTCGCCCAATTTGCTATCGATAATGAGATTGAAGTCAACAGAAAAAAGCTTCTTTCCCAGTATTCTTGCGATCTGTTTGACTGTTTCGGTTTTACCGGTTCCAGGGGCGCCGTAGAAAAGGACGGTATTGATTCCCATGTTTCTGTTTAGGGCGTTTATCAGTCCATGTATTTCTTGGGAGATGCATTCGGGAAGGGGTAGAGGATCGTTGTTTATAACGACCTGCTGTAGGTACTCATAAGGCTGCTCAAGCGTTTGAGGTATAAATGTCCTCGTCTGAGCGAGAAGACTCATTATATAGCCCGCGAGATCTCCATAGCCGGTATCTTCGAATTCCTTGGCGATACGCGAGGCGGTTTCATTGAAAGCGACTTCGTTGTCCTCTGAATGGAAGCGGATTAAATCAATTATATCGGCACGTTTCATGGCCTCTCCTTTCTAGGAGAATTATAACATGAGACAGAATGAGACAAACGTACAAAATAATGAATTGACTTTGAGAACCTCATACGTTATGGTACAGATGTTCGTAGCGATTTGTTGAAAGGAGGGAAGTATGCCTGTCCATCACGGCGGTAAAGTCGGTGCGGCTGCCAAAAAGCTTGCAAGCTCCAGCTCTAGCTCAAAGCAGAAGTCTTTGGCAGCAAAGACTTTGGTCAAGCACCAAATCGCGAAGCATCGCTAAGCAATGCGATATCTCTTCGAAGGAGGTGAAGGAATGTACGTGACAATTACTATCCCCAAATACCGCGTTACCAAGACCGGACGTCTGGTAAAGGTGGGGAGTACTACCAAAAAGGTTCACGTGAAGAACCGTTAGTGGTCAGGCCCTAGAGGCTAACTAAGGCCTGACAAATAAATGACTGCGACCAGTCACTTTTATCTTAAGGGGTATTCGGGCTGCTTTCAAGCTCGGGTACCCCTTAGGTGTTTCTCGCTTGTGTGCTTGTGTGCTTGTGTGCACACCTGTCCTTTATAACGATAGGCCTCTCATGAGTAAAAATTAACACGTTGAAGAACGAGTGGGTGAGGGCTTGTGGGGCAGAAGTGAGTAATCGCCCTCATCGACAACGGCAATACTGCGCTTAAGAACCGTTCGCTCGCATCTAGAATATTGGCGTTCGGCACCGCGATATTCTCATCGGCATCGCCCGCTGGTGCGTTTCGGCTGTCCATGCGGCCGAGACCAAGGAGGTACAGCATGGCGAGAAGGATATGAGCCAAGATGCCACTCAGACTCTGTGCGTCCGGCCCGTCGCAGAACACGATAGCCCGCGCGGCGCCACGGAGGTGCTCAACAAAACCGCAGGTCACGGTAGTTTTAAACAGCGGTTAGGTCGACCGATCTCAGGTTTTCACCGAACTTCCGGAAACGCCGAACGGAAGTATGCGGCAAATTTCGGTACCGTCGAGCACACCGCTTTTTCATGAAAAGAAACCGCTGGTAGAAGCGTTGCCGCTTTCCAGTGTGGTCGGCATGTCTAGAATTTGCAGCATACTTCTGGGTTGAGCGGCTTTCGCAGTAGGTTTTCATGGTTCGGATGGGCTTTGGTTACACGACTTTTCCCGCAGTGACGTAATTGATGCAGGTCTCCTATCTCTTGCCGTAATATAATTACGGCAAGAGATAGGAGACTCTCATGCTTAAGCGTTTTACTGTTGATGGCTATAGGAATTTTTCGACTCGGGTTTCATTTAATTTTGCTGCTTCTCGTGATTACCAGTTTGCAGAAAATAACGTTAAAAACGGAACCGTGAAAACCGCACTTTTGATCGGCAGAAATGCGTCTGGTAAATCGAATTTCGGTTCAGCTTTATTCGACATTACACTCGGCTTTCCAGAGGCATTCGATTATTCTGACCAGGATGATCGTCTGTTTTTGAATGCTGATTGTGGGCGAGGCACGGCACAGTTCACTTATGTCTTTGAATTTGACGGTCGCGAAATCAATTACAGTTATGAGAAGACTTCTCCGACTACTTGGCTTCATGAGAGCCTATCGATTGATGAGAGTCTCATTTTCGATTTCAATAACGCACGCGGCGTTTTCGAAGAGAACCATCTTGAACGAATCGGTGCTGCTGGGATCAATTTTGAATTCTCCGATACTTCGTTGAGCCTTCTTTCATATATAACGAGCAGTCTTCCAACTAATGTTTTAGGCGTCTTGGCGGAGTTGCGACGATTTGTCTCGCGCATGAGGCTGATTCGCATGGACTTTTTTCGATTAAAAGGGTTTGAAACAAGAAGGGTAATCGACAAGATCATACGCGAGAACAAAGTTGCGGAATTCGAGTCATTTATCCGCAATTTTGGAGTCGATGAGTCTCTGATCGTTATTAAAGAGTCCGACGGCTCGCCTGTTCTGTATTTCAATCACCCTATTCGATGCATCCCGTTTGTCGAGGCATGTTCTAGCGGTACAAGAACCCTGGTTAAGTTGTTCTCTGAGCTTGAGCTTAACGAGTCGGCCAGTTTTTTGTTCATAGATGAGTTTGACGCTTTTTGTCACTTTGAGATGGCAGAGAGCCTTTTGAAGTTCTTTGCTTCAAAGGCATCGTGTCAGATACTGTGCTCGACCCACAATACCTCGCTTGTTAAGAATGGCGTAATGAGGCCTGACTGCGTTTATCAAATCTCTGCAAAAGGGGGCATTCGAACTTTGGCCGATTCCACCGATCGCGAGTTGAGGCTTGGCAACAACATTGAGAAGCTCCTCCGTGCCGGAGAGTTTGACTAGTCATGAACAATGCGTCCGTAAAGAACGTCCTGCTCATTGTCGAAGGTGCTAAACGCGAGCCTCAGCTGATGGAGCGCATGTTTGATTCTTTTAGTCTCGCAGATGATCATCAAATTGTTCATGTCGAGATTAATGTTCATGACTTTCTAGACAAGCTCTTTCAAGAATACGGTTGCGATTTTGAGGCCGTTGATCTTAGGTCCTTTGTTGCCGAGCTTCTTCCGGATAAAGATGATGCGACAGAGCTTCTCGAATCCAGTTTTACTGACACCTTGCTCATATTTGACTTAGATCCTCAGGACAATCGGCACGATTTTAAGCGGCTTGAGCTAATGCAAGACTATTACTGCGATAGTACTGATATGGGTCAACTATATCTAAGCTATCCATCGGTTGAAGCATATCGTGATTTTGATCCCCTGAAGTATCACTCTCTGGATGACGCCCTTGTTCCTTCAGATGTGATTTTTGGTCAGCGATCTTATAAGGACTGGGTTGCTAGGAGGGGAGATTCGCTTGCGGATATTGGGCGTATTGATGGTTTTACATTTGCTTGCATTATTGCCGTCCATGCCCTGAGGTCGCTTTTGCTAACTAGTGAGCAGGCGACGCAAAATGCAAACGAGTCTGTGGCTGACTTGGCTGCGGCTGTGGCCGGCGTCGACCATTCTGAACTTTTGCTCAAGGAGATTGGTCGTTTGCAGAACGGTTCATTTTGTGCTTGTTGCACCTGCATTTTCTTTATCGCAAATTGGCCCAAGAGGCTTAACGACGTTTGGAACAAGGCGATTAAGAGGGGCTTGGGTATTCGTTTGCTCTAAAGAACTCCCTCCGCCTTTTATTTTCGGAAGTGCGGGGAAAAATCGAAACTCGCCGAGCATAGCCCGATTTCCGGTAATAAAACCGCAGGTTGCGGAAGTCTAAAATAGGGGCCTGTTCGGTAGATTTCGGTTTTTCACCGCACTTCCGGATTGGGCGCTCATTTAGCACCTTCGTCGCCCCCACATCCTCTGAAAATGTTCTTAAAACAGCCTTAAAGTCGCCCTGGCTTGTGTTGACAGCGTACAATACGCATGTTTGACTATGACAAATGTGGAATTAAGGGGAGGAGTGCGCCATGGAAGTGCTGGTTGTCGGCAACACCGCATATGTTGACGATGACTTTTGTGCCAAGGCGTTCCCCGGGGACCACGTTAAGGTCGTCGCTGCCACGGAATCGCGCCGCGATGAGTCGTCGCCTCATGCCTCGTGGAATGAGCTCCTCCAGCACTTGGAGCAGGCCTACGAGTTCGACCGCGTGGTCTACCTGTCTAATTTCCTTACCCCGCATACCGATATCATGGGCGATATCGAGCTGCTGCGCTCGGTCTTTCGTGCGTGCATGGGTCGCCGGGTCCAGCTGCTGTATGTAGCGGCGCCCGCGGGTGCCGAGGGTGCCTCCGACGCCGCGGGGCGAACGGACAAGGGGATTATTGCCCGCGCGGCCAACGACCTGTGCCGCCATTACGCTGCGCACGAAGGCGTTCAGGCAAAGATTCTGCGCGCGCCTTTCCTGTATACTTCCTCTTCCGCGCTGGATGATCCGTTTTTGGTGCCGCTGTTCGACGCGTGCTTAACCGGATCGGTCGCTTTGCAGGGCGCGGAGGACGCGCCGTTTCCGCTGCTGTGTGCCGAGGAACTCGCGGTGCTGGTGCGCCGCATCTTTGACAGCTGGGACGCCTCCTTTGAGACGCTCGACGTTGCCGATACCTTCCATCACACCTCAGGTGAGGTGGGCGAGGCCCTCAAGGCGCTGTTTCCAGGGCTCTCAGTTGCCTATGGCGATTCTGCCGGCTATGCCCTGCCCGTCAGCGACATCGTTCGCGTTCGCTATGGCTGGTTTCAGCGCTACGATCTGCTTCGTGATCTTTCGACCATTCAGGCTCGCTGGGATGCTGGCCGCGCAGGGAAGGTCAACCCCTTGCGCGCCGCCATCGACCGCATCCAGATGCACACGCTGCCTATTAAATGCCTGGAGACGGGCGTTTCCTGGGTCCTGTTCGAGGTGCTGGATCATCTGTTCTCCCAGTCGGCCCAGCTCAACGTGCTCGATTATCGCCTGCTCTACGTCGTGCTCATCGGCACACTGTATGGCCTGGACTTTGGCCTAGTTGCGGCGCTGTTGGCATCGGTGGGCTTGGCTGTGAGCTACTTTACCCAGTATGGCTATACCTTCCAGGGCCTATTCTACGAGCCGTCTAACTGGCTGCCGTTTATCGCGTACTTTGTGGTGGGCGCCGTGTGCGGCTATGTGCAGCTGCGCAACAGCGAGGCCATTAAGGTGGAGCGCGACCAAAACGAGCTCGTGCGCAATCGCAATACGTTCCTCACGCAGCTCTATCACGATGCCATCGAGGACAAGCGCACGTACAAGCGCCAGATTGTGGGACGTCACGATAGCTTCGGCAAGATTTTTGCCGTGACGCAAGAGCTCGACGTGCTCAACCCGCGCGACATCTACCGCAAGTGCTGCGAGCTCATGGGTGAGATTCTCGAAAACGATTCGGTTGCGATCTACCACGTTTCGGGCGGGGCGTTTGCACGTCTGGTGGCGACGAGTCCCGTGATTGCCGAAGACGCCACGCGCTCGCTCACGCTTGAGCAGCTTGCGCCCCTTTTGGGCGGCGGGGGTCGTTCGAACCTGTGGGTGAATCGCGAGCTGACGCCGGGGCTTCCCATGTTTGGATACACGATCGAGCGCGACGGGGCACCCGCCGTGTTGATCTTTGTGCGTCGTGCGACCGAGAACCAAATGACGCTCTATTACCAAAACCTGTTCCGCATCTTGTGCGGCTTGGTCGAAAGTGCGCTGGGCTGTGCCTTTGACTATGAGGCGGTGGCGCAGGATAAACGCTGCGTCGATGGCACTTGCGTGCTCAAGCAGGCGGCCTTTGGCCAGGAGCTCGCGGCCGAGCAGGCGCTGGCAGACGGTAAGATGGGGAGCTTTTTGCTCCTGCGCGTGGTGCCGGGCATGGAACCTGTCGGCGAGCTGGTGGGCGCGATTGGGTCGGCAATCCGCGAGAGCGATGCGGCGGGTCTGGTCGATGGTGACGTGCTCTACCTGCTTATGCGTCAGGCAAAGGCGTGCGACTTGCCCATTATCCGCGAGCGCCTAAGCGCGAAGCAGATTGCGGTGGAGCCCGTCGACGGCGAGGACATAGTGGCGCTGCTGCAGCACATTGCCGACACTGGTAACGGCGAGGGGGATGTCGATTGATCTCGCTTGTCGTTGCTGCCGTCTTGCTGCTGATTCATGCGCTGGTTTGCCTGGTGCTGTGGACGCTTATGAAGTTGGGCCTGCTGCCGGTGCGCGGGCATATGCTGGCCGTGATGGTACTCGTGCCGTTGTGGGGGCCGCTGCTGGTGGTGCTGCTTATCGCGCGCAGCGCCGTGTTTGGTGCGGACCCCAAGGACGCCACGTTAGAATCGCTACGCATTAACGACGAGCTGCATCGCAGCATCTTGGTGCACGACCGTGAAGCCGATGCAGGCGTGATCCCGCTCGAGGAGGCGCTCATCGTTAACGACCCGGCAGACCGGCGCCGCTTAATGCTCTCCATGCTCACCGAGGAGCCCGATGCGTATCTGGTGCAGCTGCAGGCGGCTAAGCTGAACGACGACGTTGAGGTGGCGCACTATGCCGCGACGGCGGTGGCGCAGATCTCTAAGGAGTCCGACCTTAAACTACAGCAGCTGGAGCACGCCTTTAAGACCGACCCGAGCGCGCATAATCTCAATGAATACTGCGATTTTCTTGGTGAATACTTGGACTCGGGCTTGGCCGAGGGACGCGTGGCTCAGATCCAGCGCCAACAGTACGCGCGCCTGCTTGCGCGCCGCTGCGAGCGCGAGAACTCCGTTGAGCTGCGTATTCGGTATGCCGCGGCGCTAGCTGATGTCGACCAGGTCGATGAGGCGCAGGCCGTGACCGACCAGCTGGTGCTCGACGCGCCCGAGGAGCAGGAGGTTTGGATGCTTTGCCTGCGCCTGGCGGTGATGCGCCGCGATGGTGACGAGGTTCAGCGTGTGATCGATGCGATTGATAAACAGCATGTGTACTTGAGCGCCGCCAACCGCGAGGAGCTGGCTTTTTGGCGCAACGGAGAGGAGGCCCGATGAGCGTGGTGCAGCATATCCGCGACCGTGCGGGCCATTTTCGCTGGATGGGACTGCTCGTGGTGTGGGCGGTCTTTATTGCCATGGCCGCCGTGCTGCTGGTGGAGCGCGCCGGCGTGCAGTACAGTGCGGGCCAACATAAGCTGGGGATGCTTGCCGCCAACGATGCGGTGCCGGCCTCCTCGGCGATATTTGGCCAAAAGCCCAGATGCCTGGTCATTACCGATTCCGATCAAGCCGGCGTCGAGGACGTAAAGGAGCAGTTTGACCAGATCCTGCTCGACATGAAGATCGCGCACCGCGACGTGGACCTTGCCCTGGATGGCGCGGATGCCATTCCCTCGCTGGCCTCCTACGATCGCGTTATTTTGCTCATGCCGTCGCTCGATAGGCTCGGTACGCACCTGACCGACATTATGAGTTGGGTGAGTGCCGGCGGTTCGCTTATGCTCGCCATGCCGCCGGACAACTCGAGCTATCTGCAAGTGATTGCCCCCAAGCTTGGCATTGAATCGGCCGGATATGACTATGTAAAAGCCGAAAGCATTGTGCCGAGCGAGGACTTTATGCTCGGCGGGGGAGAGCGCTACGAGCTCTCGGACCCCTTTGATTCGTCGCTTTCGGTTTCGCTGCGCGAGACGGCGCGTGAGTGGGCTAAGACCGGCGATGCGGGCGCCCCGCTCATTTGGTCGAATGATTGCGGTAGCGGACGCACCGTGGTGTGCAATATCGGTGTCTACGACAAGGTCATGCGCGGGTTTTATGCCGCGGCGATCAGCCTACTCGGCGATGCCACGGCCTATCCGGTCATCAACAGCGCCGTGTTCTATTTGGACGACTTTCCCAGCCCCGTGCCCTCGGGCGACGGCACCTACATCAAGCGCGACTACGGGCTTTCCATCGCCGACTTTTATGCCAAGGTCTGGTGGCCCGATCTGCAAAAGCTCGCGCAAAAATACGACATTCGCTATACCGGCGTGATGATTGAAAACTACGAGGACGCGGTCAACCAGACCGAGCCCGCGCGCCAGGCCGATACTACGCAGTTCCGCTACTTTGGCGGCATGCTGCTGCAGATGGGCGGAGAGCTGGGCTTTCACGGTTACAACCATCAGCCGCTGGCGCTCTGGGATACCGACTTTGGCAAGCTGTACGACTACAAGACGTGGAAGAACAAGGAGACGATCGTTGCATCGCTCAACGAGCTTATCGCCTTTCAGGACGAGGTGCTGCCCAACGCGCACGGCTCGGTCTACGTGCCGCCGTCGAATATCCTTTCGGCCCGCGCGCGCAAGCTTATCGGCACCGACGTGCCGCGCATTAAGACCATTGCCAGTACGTATTTTGAGGACGGCACCGACCTGCCGTACGTGCAGGAGTTTGGCGTGGCGAGCGATGGCATTGTGGAGCAGCCGCGTATTGTCTCGGGCGGCATGGTCAGCGATTCCTACATGCGCCTGGCTGCCGTGTCCGAGCTCAACATGCACTACGTGAGCACGCACTTTATGCATCCCGATGACCTGCTGGATCCCGATCGTGGCGCCAAGGAGGGCTGGGAAGTCTATAAGGGCGGCCTGGTCAACTATCTGGACTGGCTTGCTACGTCCGCTCCCGACCTACGTCGCCAGACCGGCTCGGAATGCTCGGGTGCCATCCAGCGTTTTTCGTCCGTGACGGTGAGCGTGGACACCAGTGCGGATGCCTGGACGGTCAGTCTGGGCAATTTCCACGACGAAGCGTGGTTCATGTTCCGCGCCAATAACGGCGAGCCGGGTGCGGTGTCCGGTGGCGAGATTAAACACCTGACGGGCGACCTGTACCTAGTCAAAGCGATGGACAAGACCGTGACGATTGAGCGTAAGGAGGGTGGCGACAAATGAGAATCTGCTTGGTACTCGAGGGTTGCTACCCCTATGTGCACGGCGGCGTTTCCACCTGGATGCACGGCTACATCACGGCGATGCCCGAGCATGAGTTCGTACTGTGGGTGATTGGCGCTCACGCCGAAGACCGCGGCAAGTTTGTCTACGAGCTGCCCGGCAACGTCGTCGAGGTGCACGAGGTGTTCCTGGACGATGCCCTGCGGCTTTCGGGCGAGCAGCAAGAAGTCGACTTCGATGACCGCGAGCGCGAGGCGTTGCGCCGTTTGGTTTCGCTCTCCAATCCGGACTGGGACGTGCTGTTCGACATTTTCCAGCGCCGCCACGTGCATCCGCTCTCATTATTGCAGAGCCGCACCTTTATGGACATCTTCCGCGACGTGTGCCTGGCCGAGTACCCGTATACGCCTTTCGCCGACGCCTTCCACACCATGCGTTCGATGTTGCTGCCCGTGCTCTATCTGCTGGGCAGCGAGGTTCCGGTTGCCGACGTGTATCATGCCATTTCGACCGGCTACGGCGGTCTGCTTGCGAGCCTTGGCTCGAGCGTTCATAACGCGCCGGCATTGCTGACCGAGCACGGCATCTACACGCGCGAGCGCGAGGAAGAGATCATTCGCGCTGATTGGGTGGTGCCGTCGTTTAAGGACCGCTGGATCCGCTTTTTCTACCTGCTTTCGGAGGAGATCTACCGCCGCGCCTTCCGCGTGACGAGCCTGTTCCATAACGCCCGCAAGACGCAAATCGACATGGGATGCGATGCAGAAAAATGCCTGGTTATCCCCAACGGTATCCAGTTCGATCGCTTTAAGGACATTCCCGTAAAGCCCGATGACGGCTGGGTGGATATTGGCGCGGTGGTGCGCCTGGCGCCCATCAAGGACGTCAAGACCATGATCTATGCCTTCTTTGAGCTGCACGAGCGCCTGCCCAAGGTGCGCCTGCACATTATGGGCGGCGTGGACGACGAGGAATATGGCGCCGAGTGCCATGCGCTGGTGGAGACATTGGGCGTGCGCGACCTGATTTTTACCGGCCGCGTCAACGTGGTCGAGTACATGGAAAAGCTCGACTTTACCATTTTGACGAGCATCTCCGAGGGCCAGCCGCTCAGCGTGCTGGAGTCGCTTGCTGCACGTCGCCCCTGCGTGACGACCGAGGTCGGCTGCTGCCGTGAGCTGCTCGAGGGCGCCCCCGGTGACGACTTTGGCGTGGCAGGTTTTGTGACGCCGCCCATGTATCGCAAGGGCTTGGCCGATGCCATGGAACGCATGTGCGCGAGCCGCGCCCGCCGTATCGAGATGGGGGAGCGCGGCCAGCGTCGCGTTGCCACATACTTTTTGCACGAGCAGATGCTCGCCAACTATCGTGCGCTGTACGACGAGACGGCGTGTGCGTTTGACCTGCCCAGAGAGGGGGAGTAGCCGGTGGCCGGAATCGGTTTTGAGCTCAAACGCCTGTTTAGGCGCAAAGGTCTGTTTGCCACGATGCGCGCCTATGGCTACGCCGGCATTGTGTGCACGGGCCCCATGCTGTTGGGCGTGCTGCTTCAGGTGGGTATCTTGGTGCTGTGCGGTCTGTGGGGCGTCGGCCGCACCAACCAGGATTTGCTGGTATGCATGGTGACCTATACGCTGCTGGCCTCACTCACGCTCACGAGCTTTTTCTCCATGCCGGTCACGCGCTTTTTGGCGGACATGCTGTTTGCCGAGCGCGAAGAAGAGGTCCTGCCCTCGTTTTGGGGTTCCAACGCCATCATGCTCGTTGCGGGCACGGTGCTCTACGGCATCTTTTTGCTGTTCTCGGGCGCCACGCTGCTGCAGGGGCTGCTGTGCCTATGGCTGTTCAACATTATGATCGTCAACTGGAACGGCATGAGCTATCTCACGGCCATCAAGGATTACCGCGGCATTCTGTGCAGCTTTGCTGCGGCCATTGGCGTGGCGTGCCTGTGCGCCCTGACCGCGCTGGCGCTGGGGCTGCCGCCGGTCGAGGGCCTGCTGGCCTCGATCGCCCTGGGCTATGGTGTGATGCTCGCCTGGGACGTGGTGCTGCTGTACCGGTATTTTCCTCAGAGCGATCGCAGCCCCTGGCTCTTTTTGCGCTGGCTCGACCAATTTATGCCGCTGGCGCTCACGGGCCTGTTTACCAACCTGGGGCTCTTTGCGCACCTGGTGATTATTTGGGCAGGGCCCATTGGCGTGCAGGTCAAAGGCCTGTTTTACGGCGCGCCCTATCATGATGTGCCGGCGTTGCTTGCGTTTTTGACCATTCTGGTCACGACCGTCAACTTTGTGGTGTCGGTCGAGGTCAACTTCTATCCGCGCTACCGCGACTACTACAGCCTGTTTAACGACGGCGGCGTGGTGGGCGACATCGTGGTGGCCGAGGAGGAAATGCTCGCCACGCTCAACCGGGAGCTGCGGTTTTGTGCGCTCAAACAGCTGTTTGTGACGGCGGCGGTCATTTCGCTCGAGACCACGGTGCTCTCGGCCCTGCCACTGGGCTTCAACAACCTGATGCACGGGTATTTTCGCACGTTATGTGTGGGCTATGGCCTGTATGCCGTGGGCAATACGGTGATGCTCATCTTGCTGTACTTTACCGACTACAAGGGCGCCGTGCTTGCTTCCGGGCTGTTCGCGGGCGTGGCGGGGCTGGCGACCATCGTCTCGCTGTTCTTTCCACAGCAGTTTTATGGCTTTGGCTTTTTGCTCGGTGCGGCGGTGTTTTTTATCGTGGCGCTGCTGCGGCTCGATACCTATACTGCCAACTTGCCGTATCGTATCCTGAGTCAACAGCCCATTGTGGCGACCGACAAGACGGGTCGCTTTACAGAGCTGGGCCGCTTGCTCGACCGTGCCGAACAGCGCTACGAGGAGCTGCGTTTAGAGGGCGAGCCGCATGGTGCGTTTGAGCGCATGGTGGTTCGCGTGTATCGCAATCGTTGGGGAGGTCCTGATGACCGATAGGATGATGTCTCGCCGTCGCCTGTTTGAGGCGGCTGCCGGTGCGCTGCTTCTTTCGGGCTGCTCTTCGCAGGACGAAACCTCGACCAAAAAGACCAAGAAGCAGGACAAGATTAAAAAGGCCGAGTCCTCGGACGGTACCAAGCACCTCCGCGACAAGGACGAGCTCTACGAGGTCTATGATGACTCGGGCATTGTGACCATGTTCCTGACGGTCTCGCGCGGCAACAGCTCCGAGAACACCGATCATAGCTGGGCCGAGATCAATACGTACTCGGTCTACGACTACGCCGACATGGGCGTGGCACGCTATCAGGTTATGGGCCTGCTGCAGGCGGGCGACGAAGACGGCCCGGTGGCCGGCGAGGTTGGCTATGGCGAGGAAGCGCCCAATGCTACCGTGCAGGTGCGCGGCCAGACGTCGAGCGGTTATACGCAGAAGAATTACAAGGTAGAGCTCAAAAAGGGCAAGGGTACCTGGCGCCAACAGCGCGCGATTGCGCTTAACAAGCACATGGGCGAGGGCATGCGTTTTCGCAACAAGATGGCCTACGACCTTATTCGCGGGATTCCCCAGATGATGGGCCTGCGCACGCAGTTTGTGCATTTGTGGGTGTGCGACCAGACCGAAAAGTCCAACGATACCTTTGAGGACTACGGCTTGTTTACGCAGGTGGAGCAGCTCAATAAAACGGCGCTTAAGGCGCACGGCTTGGATAAGAACGGGCATTTGTACAAGGTGAACAGCTTCGATTTCTATCGCTGCGAGGAAACTATTAAGCTTGCCGACGATCCCGACTACAACCAGGCCAACTTCGAGGGCATGCTCGAGATTAAGGGCGACTCGGACCACATCAAGCTCATCGAGATGCTCGATGCGCTCAACGACGAATCGCAAAAGATCGATGACGTGCTCGACACCTACTTTGATACCGAGAATCTGGTCTATTGGTTGGCGTTTCAGATCCTGACGGGCAACTGCGATACGCAGAACCGTAACTGCTATCTGTACAGCCCGCTCAACTCAAATACCTGGTACTTTTTGGATTGGGATAACGACGGCATGCTGCGTAAGCTTGAGCTGAGCCTGAAGGGGTTCTCGGACTATGCGAGCTGGGAGCGCGGCGTGAGCAACTACTGGGGCAACGTGCTGTTCAACCGCGCGTTGCGCAGCAAGTCGTTCCGCAGCGAACTCGACCGTGCCGTCAAGGACTTGCGCTCGTATTTGACCGAGGCGCGCCTGAGCAAGATGATCAAGCACTACCGCGAGGTTACTGAATCGCTGGTCTTTGCTTCGCCCGATATCGACAATCTGCCTGTCACCAAGGATCAATACGAGCAAATCGCTACGGCGATTCCTTCTGAGATCGAGGAGAACTATAAGAGCTATTGCGAGAGCTTTAAAAAGCCCATGCCGTTCTATATTGGTGTGCCGCAGATCGATAACGGTAAGCTGCGCTTGAACTGGGATGCCGCGTACGACTTTGAGGCGCGCGACATTCGCTATACCGTCGAGCTTGCGCGCGACTATGCCATAAGCGACGTGCTTTTTAAGGCAGAGGACGTGCTGCTTCCCGAGGTGACCTGCGATGCGCCCGATTCCGGCCAGTACTTTGTGCGCGTGCGTGCCACTAACTCCGACGGCTATACGCAAGATGCGTTTGACTATTACGTTACCGACGACGGCAAGCAGTACGGCATGAAGTGTTTTTACGTGCAGGACGGCGGTAAGGTCGTGGAGGATACGTATGAGGAGGGCTAGCGCGCTGCTTGAGCGCCTGGCGGCACCTCCTGCGCGTACCACGCAGGAGCGTTACCGCCACGAGCTCAAATTTCTCATTAACGAGGGTGAGCACACTGCGCTTGCCTGTCGCATGGCGCCGGTGTTTAAGCTGGACAAGCATGCGCAGGCGGGCGGTTACACCATTCGCAGCCTGTACTTTGACGACTACTGCAACTCGGCCTACGAGGAAAAAGACGCCGGTATTCTCATGCGCAAAAAGTATCGCGTGCGCATCTATAACGGCGGCGACAAGGTGATTAAGCTCGAGCGCAAAAAGAAGTACGGTAGCTGGATCTACAAGGAGGACGCACCGCTCACGCGTGGCGAGTTTGAGCAGATTCTGGCTGGCGACTACGACTTTTTGCTGAGGAGCCCCTATCCGCTCTGCCGCGAGTTCTACATCGAGTGCATCTGCAACGTGATGCGCCCGCGGACCATCGTGGACTATGAGCGCGAGCCGTGGGTGATGGATGAGGGCACCGTGCGCATCACGTTTGACATGAACGTGCGTGCCGCGGTGGGTAGCTTTGACATCTTTGACGCGACGCTGCCCGTGCTTCCAGTCCTGGAGCCCGGCAAGCTGGTGATGGAGGTCAAGTTTACGGAGTTTTGCCCGCAGCTGGTGCGCGATATGGTGCCGCCGGGCGCGGCCGAGCTTACGGCGGTCTCCAAGTACTGCCTGTGTTACGAAAAGACCGCCTACCTTCGCGGTTTTAACTACTGGGAATCGGATTTTGAGAACCGAGGGGATATTTAGACCATGAGCACCAGGGATTTTTTTAAGAACTCCGTCTTGGAGGCGTTTGGTCAGGTCGACCCTGCCAAGATCGGCCTGTCGCTGCTCGTGGCGCTCGCCATGGGCATTCTGATCTATTACGTGTACAAGCGCTTTTTTACCGGCGTGGTGTATTCGCGCAGCTTTGCCGTGACGCTCGTGGGCATGTGCGTGCTCACCTGCATGGTCACGCTCGCGATCTCGACCAACGTGGTCATCTCGCTCGGTATGGTCGGTGCTCTGTCTATCGTCCGCTACCGTACGGCGGTCAAGGACCCGCTCGACCTGCTGTATCTGTTTTGGGCCATTACCACGGGCATTACGGCAGGCGCCGGCATGTATGCGCTCGTGGGGCTCACGGCAGTGGTGATCGTGGTGCTGATCGCCGGCTTTGCAAGCCACCAGGACAAGGCGCGCGTGTACATGATGGTCATCCACTACACGGGCCAGACCACCGGCGACGATATCGTGCGTGCATTTGGGCGCACCAAGTTCACCGTCAAGTCCAAGACCATGCGCGGCGACAAGGTCGAGATGGCCGTCGAAGTGTTCTCTGATGGTGTGGATATGCCCTATGCCGATGCCATCCGCGTACTCGACGGCGTGGAGGACTTGACGCTCATTCAATACAACGGCGAGTACCACGGCTAGAACCCTAGCGAGCAAATGGGCGCTCTTGGTCGAGCGTACGTCAGCGAGCGGGCAGCTGCCGTGGCTATTATGTTCCGGCGTTCTGCCGAACGCCGGACCGCTCGACGCTGCGCGGGCATCTGCCGGGCGATCTGCCGCTCTAACCGTCGCTCGCGTACATAAAGTACGCGTCGCTCCTCTTTCGCGGCACCTCGCCACGGCAGCTGCCCGCTCGCTGACGTTTGTTCGACCTGGGCTGTTGAAATGATCCGTGCGGTCCGTCTCATTTGCTTAATTTGCTGGGATGGGTTGGGTATCATGGTGAAAGCGATTTCAACGACAGGGGTGCTTGTGGTTAAGATGAAGGATGTGGCCGAGCTGGCCGGCGTTTCGAGCGCCGCCGTCTCGCGCTACCTCAATGGTGGATATATCTCGGCGGACAAGGCCGAGCGCATTAAGCAGGCGATTGAGCTGACCGGATACGTGCGGTCCAGCCAAGCTCGCGCGCTGCGCACCGGTTCCACCAAGCTCATCGGCGTCATCGTGCCCAAGATCAACTCGGAGTCCGTGAGCCGCATTACCGCCGGCATTGGCCAGGTGCTCGGTCGCCGTGGCTACCAGATGCTGCTTGCCAACACCGACAACGCGGCCGATCGTGAGCTCGAATACCTCGATTTATTCCAAAACCACCCGGTCGATGGCATTGTGCTGGTGGCAACTATGATTACCGACGAGCACCGTCGGGCGATTGAATCGTGTCGCGTGCCCATCGTGCTGATCGGCCAGAATGTTGAGGGTGCGGCGTGCGTCTATCACGACGATTACGAGGCCGCCTTTGAATTGGGCCAGGCACTTGCGGGTCGTGTGGACGGCAAGATTGCCTATATTGGAGTTACCGAGGAGGACCGCGCGGCCGGTTATGACCGCCGTCGCGGTTTTGAGGCCGGCTTGCGCGCCGCGGGCGTGGCGCTTGATCCGAGTCTGATTCGTCTGGGCTCGTTTACGCTCGACTCGGGCTATGGTGCGGCGCGTGAACTGCTTTCCGTCGCTCCCGATGTTTCGTTTATCGCCTGCGCGACCGACACCATGGCGGCGGGCGCGCTGCGTGCCATCGATGAGGTTCGAGGTATGGGCGAGGGCATACATCGTGTGAGCGGTTTTGGCGACAACGCGTTTTTGCGCGCGCTGACGGGTGGCATTCCCACCGTGCACTATGGCTACCTGACCAGTGGCGTCGAGGCGACCAATATGTTACTCAACACGCTTGATGGCGTGGAGGGGGAGAGCGGTCTCAAGACGCTCAAGCTCGGCCATCAGCTTATGAATGTCTAGGTCTTGGGCACGTCTGCCTGTCTCTGAGTCGCCTGTTTTTGCCTTAAAACTACCTTTCGCCGGCTTTTTCCTACCGTTCACCCTACTATGAAAACGATTACAGATATATGAAACTGAAAACGATTACAGTGTAAGTGTCAAAGGTGGCCGGGTGCACATGCGCCCGTTGAAGGAAAGGGAAGTCATGGACTACCGCAAATCAGCCCAAGAGGTGCTTGACAACATCGGTGGCGCCGACAACGTTGTTTCGGCCGCACACTGCGCCACGCGTCTGTGCCTGGTGATTGCCGATAACGCCAAGGTTAACAAGGAGGCCATCGAGAACGTCGACGGCGCCAAGGGCGTCTTTGAGGCTCAGGGCCAGCTCCAGATTATTTTTGGCACCGGCACCGTCAACAAGGTCTACGAGGAGTTCATCGCGCTCAGCGGCGTCGAGGCTGCCACCAAGGCCGAGGTCAAGGAGGCCGCGGCGCAGCAGCAGAACATCTTTATGCGCGCCATTAAGATGCTCGGCGATGTCTTTGTCCCCATCATCCCCGCCATCGTGGCTTCGGGTCTGCTGCTGGGCATTATGAGTGCCCTTAACTTTATGGCCTCCAACGGCTTTATCGCGCTCGACACCAATAACTTTATCTATAAGATCGCCGACCTGGTCTCGGGAACGTCCTTTGGCATTCTGCAGATCCTGATCGGCTACTCCGCGGCTAAGGCCTTTGGCGCCAACCCGTACCTGGGTGCCGTCGTCGGCGGTGCGTTCATCAACTCCTCGCTGCAGAGCGCCTATACGGTTGCCTCCGAGGGCGTGCGGACCATGGTCACCGTTATTCCCGGTGTGTACAGTTTTGAGTGGGTCGGCTATCAGGGCCATGTGATTCCCATCGTTATCGCCTGCGCCATTCTGGCCTTCCTCGAGAAGCGCCTGCACAAGATCGTTCCCGAGATGTTCGACCTCTTTGTGACCCCGCTCGTCTCGGTGTTCGTGACCGTGCTCGTGACGCTCGTTGCCGTCGGCCCCATCTTTGTCTGGGCCGAGAACGCCATTCTCGGTCTGATTCAGGCCCTGCTGACCCTGCCCTTCGGTATCGGTTCCTTTATCGTCGGCCTGTTCTACGCCCCCACGGTCGTTACCGGTATCCACCAGATGTACACCGCCATCGACCTGGGCCAGCTCGCCCAGTACGGTGTGACCTACTGGCTGCCCATCGCCAGCGCCGCCAACATTGCCCAGGGTGGCGCCGCGCTCGCCGTTGCCTTTAAGACCCGCGATGCCAAGATCAAGGGTCTGGCGCTTCCTTCGGCTCTGTCCGCCTTCATGGGTATTACCGAGCCTGCCATCTTTGGTGTGAACCTGCGCTTCTTTAAGCCCTTCATCGCCGGTTGCATCGGCGGCGGTTGCGGTGCCTTGGTCTGCGCGCTCACCTCGTTGGCTGCCTCCGGCACGGGTGTTACCGGTATTTTCGGTATCCTGCTGTGCCTGGCCCAGCCCGTGCAGTACGCGATCATGTTTGCGGTCGCCGCGCTGGTTTCCTTTGCCGTCTCGTTTCTCCTGTACAAGGACGAGCCCAAGGCTTCCGAGCAGGCCTAAGAGCTTTTGATTGAGGGGATGCCCGCGGGTTGTATGCTCACGGGCGTTTCCTGTATCTTGTGCCGTTCTCTGGCGCCTTGTTACTTTCGATCCGTTAGGACTTTGATATGTCTAATGCACTTGGTCGCGACCTTGCAAAGCTGGTTGCCGCTGTTGACGCTGCCGCCTCTGAGTGCGGTCATGGCGCGTATGGCCAGCATTTCCACATTATGCCGCCGGCGGGTTGGCTCAATGACCCCAACGGTCTTTGCCAGGCAGATGGCGTGTTCCATGCCTATTTTCAGTATGCGCCGTTTGATGTCGAGGGCGGCGTTAAGGCCTGGGGTCATGCGACGAGCCGCGACCTTATGACGTGGGACTACGTTGGCGCCCCGCTGTTGCCCGACGAGCCGTTCGATTGCCATGGCGTGTATTCGGGCTCCGCGCTTGTCGAGGACGGTCGCATTCGCGTGCTGTACACAGGCAACGTTAAGCTTTCCGATGCAGATGGCACATACGACTACATCAATACCGGCCGCCGCGCCGATACTGTTTATGTCGAGAGCGTTGATGGCCTTGCCGGTCGGGAGTTCAGCCAAAAGCGCGTGGTGCTGGCGTCCGAGGATTATCCCGACGATCTGACCTGCCACGTGCGTGATCCCAAGGTGTGGCGCGATGATGATGGGCGTTACCACATGGTGCTGGGCGCGCGTCGTCGCGTGGATGGGCCGCATGTCGAGAGTCGTTTTTGCGCGATGCACGGCGAGGGCGCCGGGCGCGATGTGGGCGAGATCCTGGTGTATGGCTCGCCCGATATGCTGAGCTGGGAGCTCGAGAGCCGCGTGTCTACGCCCGAGCGTTTTGGCTTTATGTGGGAGTGCCCGGGATACCTTGAGCTTGAGGCCGATGACGGCGTACCGGCGAAGTGGCTGTCCTTCTCGCCCCAGGGGCTCGAGGGCGGTCGTTGGGACCGCGGCAACGTATACGCTGCCGGCTACATGCCTGTAACGGGCGACATTACAGATGGCGATGGCGAGTATGAGCTGGGCGAGTTCCGCCTGTGGGACGCCGGTTTTGACTTCTATGCCCCGCAGGAGTTCACGGCCGAGGACGGTCGCCACATTCTGATCGGCTGGATGGGCATGCCCGATGAGCCGACCTATGGCAACGCACCCACCGTGGCGTGCGGCTGGCAGCACTGCATGACGGTGCCGCGTGAGCTCACAGCCGGTGCCGGCGGCGTGGTGCTGCAGCAGCCGGCACGAGAGATCGAGCGCCATTATGCCTCGGTGCGTGTGGGGGAGAGCTCGTTGGAGGTTGCCGGCGATACCTGCTTTGACGTTGTTGTCGACGGTGTCGACGGCGCATTTACCGCGACCGTTGATGGCGAGCTGAAGCTGGCGTTTGTGCTCGCTGAGGGCGAACTGCCCTCGCGCTTTGAGATGCGATTTACCGATGAGGGTCGCGCTTCTGCCGGCTGCGGTCGCACCGTGCGTTGGGAGCCCGTCGACGAGGTTCGCAACGTGCGTATTGTCGGCGATGCCTCGTCGGTCGAGGTGTTTGTGAACGATGGCGCGCTCGTGTTATCGACGCGCATCTATCCCGAGGCCTATGGCGTGACCGTTGACGCTCCGGGTGCGAGCGTGACATATCACACGCTCAACATCTAAGCGATTCGTCGCATATCGGCGCTATACTGCAGCCGTTGCCCACGATGCGGGAAACACCCGCATCGTGGGTTTTTGTTTATGAAGGGGCGGTGCCTTGTGGATGTACAGCAGCTAGAAGAGGCCTGGGCTTTAAGGGCCGGCGCGCGTGAGGCGCGTCTTGTTGCGGCCTCGCATGTGCCGGCGGCGCTGTCTCTGTTGGGGATTGTGCGCCCCGGTGACCGCCTGGTTGCGTTTGCCGATGACTTTGTCGATGGGTTTGCGAGCGGCTTTGATGGCTGCGATGTCGCGCTGGTGGGCTCGGGGTCCGCCGATGCGTTTGCTGCCGCGTCCGAGGGCTTTGATGCTTCGTTTGATGCCGAGGGGTCGCACCTGTGGTGGTTTGTGAACTCAATCGGTGGCTTTGGTCTGCGTGTGCCCGACCTTCGCGCTCTGGGCCGCGCTGCTCGTGAGGCCCACGCGCTGTTTGTAGTGGATAACACGGTGGCGTCGGCTTTTGGCTGCGTTTCGCTGCGGCTGGGTGCTGTGCTGTCGCTTGAGGCGCTCGATCGTGTATGTGCCGGTGATGCTCCGCGCAAGTTGGTTGCCGTATCGGTCGCGCGCTCGCAGCTCAAGCGCCATTGCGTGGATGCCGCGGCTGAGTGCGCGCATGCCCTGCTTGAGGGCTGTGGCTTGGCCAAGCTTGATATGCCTGCTGACGAGGCCGGTGCGCTGGAGCGCGGGTTGGACTCGCTCGATGTCCGCTTGCAGGCACATTTCGACCGCGCACGTGCGCTGGCCGAGTATCTGGCCGCCAATGAGATGGTGCGCAACGTGCGCTATCCCGGGCTGAGCCCGCATCCCGACCATGCGGCTGCAACGGGAATCCTCGAGCACGGCTTTGGCCCGGCAGTTGAATTTGATCTTATCGAGCGTAGTGCGGGCGAGCTGTTCGATGCTTTGCCCGGGGAGTTTCGCACATCGCCCGCCGGCGGCGCAACGACGCGCCTTTCGGCTCCACGCGGCAAGCAGGGGAGCACCGTCCGCCTCTTCGCCGGTACCGACAATCCTCTGGTAGTAGCGTCCACCCTAGACAACGCCCTCCGCAAGTTAGTTACTCTTTGATGCTGGCGATGAGGTCGTTTGCTTTGGTGGCGATGACGTTGTTGATGTCGGCCTGCAGCTCCTCGTAGACCGCTATGGCTCGCTCGCCGGCGGGGGTGAGGGTGGATCCGCGGGCGCCGTCGCGCTCGATGAGCTTGCAGCCCAGCTGGCCTTCGGCCTCGTTTACGATGCGCCAGGCCTTGGAATACGCCATGCCCATGCTCTTGGCGGCGCGGTTGAGCGAGTGCTCGCGGGCGATACCCTGCAGCAGCAAGACACAGCCGTGTCCAAACACGCCCGGCAGATCTTTGTCGAACGCTTGAATGACCAACTTTGCCGTCGTCTTGTACTCCATGTGCTCCACGTCTTCCCGCTAAAGTGTTTGCTGGGCAAACGCAAAGCCTGCGTCAAACCCTCGTGTGCTCTTCTTAAATCATGCATTGTAGCAGTCAAAGTGCGTTAAGATACTTCCCCAGTATTGGGCGCCCAAGGTTGGGCTGGGTCCTACGAGGCCTGCAGCCGACCGGTCGCATGGAAAAAGGAGAAACATGGCTACGTTCTTTCCCGGTGAGTCCCACACGTTTTCGGAGTATCTGCTGGTCCCTGGTTACTCGTCCTCGCAGTGCATCCCCAACAACGTCTCTCTTAAGACGCCGCTGACCCGCTTTAAGCGCGGTGAGAAGCCGGCAATCACCCTGAACATCCCCATGGTTTCCGCCATCATGCAGTCCGTCTCGGGCGTCGACATGGGTGTCGCGCTCGCTACCGAGGGTGGCCTGTCCTTCATTTACGGTTCCCAGAGCGCCGAGTCCGAGGCCGCCATGGTCAAGGCCGTCAAGGATCACAAGGCCGGTTTCGTTCAGTCTGATTCCACGCTGACCCCCGACATGACCATGGAGCAGGTCATCGAGCTCAAGGAGAAGACCGGTCACTCCACCATGCCGGTTACTGATGACGGTACTCCCAAGGGTAAGCTCCTGGGCATCGTCACCAGCCGTGACTATCGCCCCAGTCGCGATGACCACCAGACGAAGGTCTCCGAGTTCATGACCCCGCGTGAGCAGCTCATCGTGGGCGACAAGAACATCAGCCTCAAGGTTGCCAACGACGTCATCTGGGACAACAAGCTCAACGCCCTGCCCATCGTCGACGATAACGATCACCTCATGGGCATTGTGTTCCGCAAGGACTACGACAGCCACAAGACTAACCCCAACGAGCTGCTCGATAACGACAAGCGCTACATGGTCGGCGCCGGTATCAACACCCGCGACTATGCCGAGCGCGTGCCGCTGCTCATCGAGGCTGGTGCCGATGTCCTGTGCATCGACTCTTCCGAGGGCTTCAGCGAGTGGCAGAAGCGCACCATCGAGTGGATCCGCGCCAACTACGGCGAGGACGTCAAGGTCGGTGCCGGTAACGTCGTCGACGCCGAGGGCTTCCGCTTCCTGGCTGACTGTGGTGCCGATTTCATCAAGGTCGGTATCGGCGGCGGTTCCATCTGCATCACCCGTGAGACCAAGGGTATCGGCCGTGGCCAGGCCACTGCGTTGATCGACGTCTGCCGCGCTCGCGACGAGTACTACGAGGAGACCGGCGTCTACGTGCCCGTGTGCTCCGACGGCGGTATCGTCTACGATTACCACATGACGCTCGCCCTGGCCATGGGTGCTGACTTTATGATGCTGGGTCGCTACTTCGCCCGCTTCGACGAGAGCCCGACCGAGCGCGTCAACGTGAACGGTCAGTACATGAAGGAGTACTGGGGCGAGGGTTCCGCGCGTGCCCGCAACTGGCAGCGCTACGATCTGGGTGGCGCCGCGAAGCTCAGCTTCGTCGAGGGCGTCGACTCCTACGTTCCCTACGCCGGCTCCCTCAAGGACGGCGTGGGCGGTACGCTTTACAAGGTCAAGTCCACGATGTGCAACTGCGGTGCCCTCTCGATCCCCGAGCTCCAGGAAAAGGCACGCCTGACCCTGGTGAGCTCGACCTCAATCGTCGAAGGCGGCGCCCACGACGTAGTCGTCAAGGACTCCCAGCAGAGCGTTTCCTATCGATAAGTGGCTTTCCCAAGCACCGCACCTTGCCGTTCAAACCGTCGCTCGCGTACCAAAGTACGCGTCGCTCCTCTTTCACGGCAATCTGCGGCACTTGGAAAACCCGTCCATGCTAGGACTATTAACAAATAGCGGTTGAGTATCAACCACGTTATTTAGATAAAGCGAGATGCCTGCAAGTCGCAGGCATCTCGCTTGTCGTATTTGCTATTATCAGTCGAGTCAACCTTAGGGTCGGGCAGTTTAGCTTTGTTCGCTACAAGTTCCGCACGCAAAGAAGAGCACATTAAGTGCTCTTCGTCTTGCGCAGGACTGTCCGCAGTAGCGAATAAAGCCAAGCCGACTGACCCCAGCTAAGATTAAAGGAGCTGATATGTGCGATTGCACAGATCATAAGGACGAGATCCCTGCCTACGACGCGCAGGCCATTGAGTCCCGATGGATGAAGGCCTGGGAGGACTCCAACCTCTTTGCCGTCGACACCGACGACAGCAAGCCCAAGAAGTACGTGCTCGAGATGTTCCCGTATCCGTCGGGCGACCTGCACATGGGCCACGCGCGCAACTACACCATCGGCGATGCCATGGCCCGTCAGGCCCGCATGCGCGGTTACGACGTGCTGCACCCCATCGGCTTTGACGCCTTTGGCCTGCCTGCCGAGAACGCCGCTATCAAGCACAACACGCAGGCTGCTGCCTGGACGTATAAGAACATGGACCAGGCGCTCGCTACGATGAAGCGCATGGGCTTCTCCTACGATCTGGATCGCATGGTCAAGACCTGCAGCCCCGACTACTACCGCTGGGGCCAGTGGATCTTTGAGAAGATGTGGGAAAAGGGCCTGGTCTACCGTAAGAAGAACCCGGTCAACTGGTGCCCCACCTGCAAGACCGTTCTGGCCAACGAGCAGGTTACCGAGGGCAAGTGCTGGCGCTGCGGCACCGAGCCCGAGAAGCGCGACCTTGAGCAGTGGTACTTCAAGATCACCGAGTACTCCCAGGAGCTGCTCGACGACCTGGAGAAGCTCCCCGGCTGGCCCGAGCGCGTCAAGCAGATGCAGGCCAACTGGATCGGTCGCTCCGAGGGCGCCGAGGTCGACTTTACCCTGTGCGACCAGGATGGCGAGCCCATCGAGGGCGATGAGGGCAAGATCACCGTCTTCACCACGCGTGCCGATACCCTTTTTGGCGTCTCCTTCTTTGTCCTGGCTCCCGAGTACGCCGGCCTGCACGAGCTCGTCGAGGGTACGGAGTACGAGGAGGCCGTCACCAAGATCGTCGAGGACTCCAAGCATATCTCTGCCGTCGAGCGTGCCCAAGGCACCCTCGAGAAGCACGGTGCCTTCACGGGCCGCTATGTGGTAAACCCCGTCAACGGCGAGAAGGTCCCCGTGTGGGTTGCCGATTATGTCGTTGCCGACTACGGTACCGGTGCCGTCATGGCCGTTCCCTGTGGCGACCAGCGCGACTTTGAGTTTGCCCGTAAGTACGACCTGCCGATCGTGCCGATCATCCTGGACGATGACGATCGCGCTGCCGTCGAGGCCAGCGGCGAGACCATCGATACCTTCCATGCCGAGAACGTCGACTGGGATTGCGCCCACGCTGCCGAGGGCACGCTCGTCCAGTCCGGCAAGTACACCGGCATGCGCGGCGGCAAGCACTCCGAGGGCGAGGCTGCGATCGTGGCCGACCTCGAGGCCATGGGCTGTGGTCGTCGCAAGGTCGAGTTCCGTCTGCGCGACTGGCTCATTTCCCGTCAGCGCTATTGGGGCAACCCCATCCCGGCCATCCACTGCGAGCACTGCGGCATCGTGCCCGTGCCCGAGGATCAGCTGCCGGTGACGCTGCCCGAGAACCTGGACCTGGGCGCTGGCGAAACCCTTGCCGAGTGCAAGGAGTTCTACGAGACCACCTGCCCGGTCTGCGGCCGCCCGGCCAAGCGCGAGACCGATACCATGGACACCTTTACCTGCTCCAGCTGGTATTACCTGCGCTATACCGATCCGCACAACACTGAGCTGCCCTTCTCCCGTGAGGCTGCCGACCGTTGGATGCCCGTCGATAACTACATCGGCGGCATCGAGCACGCTATTTTGCACCTGCTCTACAGCCGCTTCTTTACCAAGGCACTGCGCGACCTGGGCCTGCTGAGCGTGGACGAGCCCTTCACCAACCTGCTGTGCCAGGGCATGGTCAAGGACGAGAACGGCGACACCATGTCCAAGTCCAAGGGCAATGTCGTGCCCCCGAGCTCGGTCATCGAGCCCTACGGTGCCGACACCATGCGTTTGGCGATCCTGTTTATCGCCCCGCCCGAGAAGGACTTCGACTGGGATCCCAAGGCCGTCGAGGGCGCCAACCGCTTTATCAAGCGCGCCTGGCGTATCGTTTGGCAGCTCGTCCAGTCCGGCGATGCCAACGTGGCCTTCGACAAGTCCGCGCTCGACGAGGTTGCGATGAAGCTCTATCGCGAGCGTCACCGCACCATCGCCAAGTGCACTGAGGACTTCGACCGCGGCCAGTTCAACACCGCGATCTCGGCCGTCATGGAGCTCGTCAACGCGGCGAGCGCCTATCTCAACGCCACTGAGGGTGCTGACCGCGACAAGGCTCTGTGCTACGGCGTGGCTAAGGATATCGTGAGCGTCCTTGCCCCTATCTGCCCGTTCTGGGCCGACGAGCTGTGGCACGAGGCACTCGGCTGCGAGGGCAACGCCTACACCGCCGCCTGGCCCGAGTTCGACCTGGCCGAGTCCGTTGAGGACACGGTGCAGATCGTGGTCCAGGTGCTCGGCAAGGTCCGCGGCCGCGTCGACGTTGCCCGCGATGCCTCCAATGAGGATATGCAGGCTGCCGCCGAGGCCGCCGTCGCCAAGTGGCTCGAGGGCAAGACAGTCGTCAAGGCCATCTGCGTGCCCGGCAAGCTGGTCAACCTGGTGGTCAAGTAAGCACTGCGCGCTTAACTGACGCATAAAAGACGAGGGGCGATCCGGTTGGGTCGTCCCTCGTTTTGTGTTGTATGCCCTGCTTAGTCATTGCGTCGCAACGTTTTCTATGGGATGTGTACCAGGTCCCTAAAGTAAACGTTGCCCGTTGCCTCTTCGAACATCCAAATGTTGAGGTAGATGTCGTTGAGGTCGTTGTTCACATCAAAGTTCGGATCGTCGAAGGTGCCCACAAAGGTGAGCATGGCGCGCGTTTCCTCTCCAGCCGCGACCGGTTGGCGCATGCGTACGTCGCGGACATCACCGTTGACGTAGGCATAGGAGTCCACATCGCCAAACATCATGTCGACACCGGAGTTGTTGGACACCGTAAAGACGAGCGCGGCGTCCCCGTAGCCGTCGGTGTCCTTGCCCACGCAGGTAACATGGACGTTCTCGTCCGCCTCTAGGTCGATGGGGAACTGTTCTTGGGGGTCGGGGCCCAAACCCTGGGGATCGATTTCGTCTTCGTTTATTTTATCGAAGCTACCCTGTGGCGTCGTTTCCTCGGCAGCTTCGGTGCTTCCGGGATTCGGCTCAGATGGCCCGGTTTTGCCATCGATATTGCTGCATCCCATCAGGGCGAACGAGCAGACTGCGATGGCGAGCGCGGTCGTGCAGAGGGTGCCTAGGCGTTTCATGGGTGCCTCCTTGCCGTACGGGATTTGGAAAGGTTTGTCGTTGTGCGACTTGCTGGCCGGCTTGTTACAGAATGTCCCTTAGCGTAAGTCTGATCGATAGGGGCTCGGGGAGGAATGCCCTTGGGGTCCGAACGGGCCTGTGGATTGGGACGCATGGCCCGTTTTGGGACCCTCGGACGCTTGCCTCATGGAGTCTTTAGTCCAATTGTCCTATTCTTGTGGAGAAGCTGTGCGCACGCTGACCTGCAGGTTCGTACTGTGCTTGCACGTTTCCGCAGCTATTGGTATAGTTTGCTTGCAAATGAAGTTGTAATTGAAAGAAGTGGGGTTTCGGCCCCGCTTCTTTTTTGTATGGATGGAGGTGCCGCAATGGTCAAGACCAAGACCGAGCAGGCGATCATCGACGCGCTCGAGGCCGTCGCTCCCCAGCACGATGTCGACATCGTCGACGTCGAGCTCGTGGGTGCCACCAAGGCCCCCTGCGTACGCGTGCGTATCGAGGGTGCCGAGGGTCAGAGCCTGTCGCTCAACGACGTCACGGCCAACACCAAGTGGGTCGGCGATGTGATTGAGGAGCTCGACCCTATCTCTTCGAGCTATACGCTCGAGGTGTCGAGCCCGGGTATGGCGCGTCCGCTGCGCCGCCCGTGCGACTTTGCCCGCTTTGTGGGCGAGAACTGTGAGCTCACCTCCACCGCCACCGAGGGCCGTCGCAAGTACGCCGGCAAGATTGCCGCCGCAACCGAGACCAACGTGACCCTCGAGCTCGAGGACGGCGAGTCCGTTACCCTCGATTTCTCTGATGTTAAAAAGTGCAAGTTGAAGCCCACCTACGACTTCAAGCCCGCGAAGGAAGGAAAGTAAGATGGCAGCATCCGACATGATGTCCGCCCTGATGGAGCTTTGCCAGGAGAAGCACATCGACCAGCTCTACCTGATCGACCGCCTGGAGCAGTCGCTCGCCAAGAGCTATGCCGAGATCCTGCATCTTGAGTGGGGCGCCAAGGTGACCATCGACCGCACCACCGGCAAGATCTACGTCTACCGTCTGGAGCCGATTGACGATTCCATGGACGAGGAAGGCAACTTCACCGAGTTCGAGGAGATCGACGTCACCCCCAAGAACACGAGCCGCATCGCCGCCCAGCACGCCAAGGCCGAGATCAACGCCATCGTGCGCAACTCCGCCCGCGAGCAGATCTACGAGGAGTTCTCCGGCCGCATCGGTGACCTCATCAGCGGTACCGTGCTGCAGTCCACGCCCGACTTCACGATCGTCAAGATCCGCGAGGGCGTCGAGGCCGAGCTGCCGCACTTCGACCAGCGCCGTTACGAGAACGAGCGCAACGAGCGTCCGATGGGCGAGCGCTACCTGCACAACCAGCACATCAAGGCCGTTATCATCGACGTTCGCGACCCCAACTCCAACCTGCAGCCGGTTCGTGGCGAGCACAGCCGTCCGCCGATTGTCATCTCCCGTACCCACCCCGAGCTCATGCGTCGTCTGTTTGAGCAGGAGGTGCCCGAGATCTATGAGGGCACCGTCCAGATCAAGTCGATCGCCCGCGAGCCCGGCCAGCGCTCCAAGGTCGCCGTCCACTCGCTCGACGACCGTCTGGATCCCGTGGGCGCCTGTGTCGGCCCCAAGGGCAGCCGTGTTCGCGCTGTCGTGGGCGAGCTCCGTGGCGAGCGCGTCGACGTCATCCTTTGGGATGCCGATCCTGCCGTCTACGTCGCCAACGCCCTGTCGCCCGCCAAGGTCACCCGCGTCCTCATCGACGAGGAGAAGGCCTACGCCGGCGTCATCGTGCCCGACGACCAGCTGTCCCTCGCCATCGGCAAGGAGGGCCAGAACGCCCGCCTCGCCGCGCGCCTGACCGGCTGGCACATCGACATCAAGTCCGAGACGCTTGCCGCCGACATCCTCAAGAACGTTCCCGTTCACGAGGAGCCCGCCGCCGACCTGATCGGTGACGAGGAGGACGAGGACGTCCGCCGCTGCGAGTACGTGTCCGAGGACGGCATCCAGTGCCGCAACCAGGCTCGTCCCGGCTCCCGTTTCTGCGGTGTCCACGACACCGACGCCTTCGATGATGCGGAGGACCTGATCTAGCGCGCGGTTGCGCCGGGCGGGTCCCGGCGCGTCTCCCACGCTCGTTCAGTCTCTAGGCACCCAAGGTGCCAGAAAGGGTAGGTGAAGTCATATGGCAAAAGTCCGTGTGTCCACCCTGGCCAAAGAGTTCGGCATGACCTCCAAGGAACTGATGGGTCATCTCGCCGATATGAAGATTCCCGCTAAGTCCGCTTCCTCCACCTTGGAGGACGCTTATGTCGCCATGGTCCGCAAGCAGCTCGCCTCGGTGATCGAGGCCCGCGCTCAGGAAGTCGAGGCCGCCAAGCAGGCCGAGGAGCAGGCAGCTGCTGCCGAGGAGGCCGCACGCGCCGCCGAGGCCGAGCGCGAGCGCATCGCCGCCGAGAAGGCACGCGAGGAGGAGCGCCGCCAGTTTGCCGCAGCCCAGGCTGCCGAGGAGGCTGCCCGCGCCGAGGCCGAGGCCAAGAAGAAGGCCGAGCAGGAGCGCCTTGCTCGCGAGAAGGAGGAGGCTGCCCGCGAGGCCCAGCGCCGCGCCGTTCCCGCTTCCGACTCCGGTTCGCGCTTCCGTTCGCTGCTCGACCAGATCGCCGCACAGGAGACCGTGCTCAAGGAGAAGAAGGACGCCGAGGACAAGGCCAAGGCCGAGCGCGCCGCAGAGCGCGGTAACCGTCGTGGCGGCAACAACGACCGCCGCGGTGGCCGTCGTAACGATCGCAACGCCTCAGACAACAACTCCGAGCGCAACGCCTCCGAGAGCCGTCCGCACAGCCATCGCACCAACGCCAGCAACAACGTCGCTGCCGGCATGGACTTCCCCAACCCCGATAAGCAGGGCAAGGGCAAGAAGCGCAAGGGCGGTCACAACAACGAAGAGGACCACTACAGCCGCATGGCTCGCGAGGCCGAGGAGTACAGCCGCGAGAAGGTGCTCGAGGAGGCTCGTGCTGCCGTCGAGGAGGCCTCTCGTGAGTCCACCGGTCGCCGCAAGAAGCGCAAGGAGAAGCGCGAGCGCGAGGCTGCCAAGGCTCAGGAGGAGCGCAAGATAGAGGAGGCGCTGGCCCAGGGCGTGAACCCCGAGGACCTCGACGCCATCAAGGTCTCCCAGGGCGTTACCGTCCAGGAGCTTGCCGAGGCGCTCGACGTTCCGGCCAACGACATCATTAAGCGCCTGTTCCTGCTGGGTACGCCGCTCACCATGACGCAGTCCATGTCCGACGACCTCGTCGAGCTCGTTGCCGACGACCTGGGCCGTCAGATCAAGATCATCACCCCCGAGGAGGAGAACACCTTCTCGTTCTACGACGATCCCGCCGACCTTAAGCCGCGCGCCCCGGTCGTTACCGTCATGGGTCACGTCGACCACGGCAAGACGTCGCTGCTCGACGCCATCCGTCACACCGGCGTTGCTGCCGGCGAGGCGGGCGGCATTACGCAGGCCATCGGCGCTTCGCAGGTCATGATCAACGACCGCAAGATCACCTTCATCGATACCCCGGGTCACGCTACCTTTACGGCCATGCGTGCCCGTGGCGCCAAGGTGACCGACATCGTCATCCTGATCGTCGCCGCCGACGACGGCGTCATGCCCCAGACGGTCGAGTCGATCAACCACGCCAAGGCCGCCGGCGTACCCATCGTCGTCGCCGTCAACAAGATCGATAAGCCGGGCGCCAACCCCGACCGTGTGCGTCAGGAGCTCACCGAGTACGGCGTCATCCCCGAGGAGTGGGGCGGACAGAACATGTTCGTCAACATCTCTGCCAAGCAGAAGATCGGTATCGACGACCTTCTGGAGACCGTGCTGCTCCAGGCCGACGTGCTCGAGCTCAAGGCCAACCCGGACACCTTTGCCTCCGGCAACGTCCTCGAGGCCAAGCTCGACAAGGGCCGCGGCTCGGTCGCTACCGTGCTCGTGACCCGCGGTACCCTGCACGTGGGCGATACGCTGGTCGCCGGCCTTACCTACGGCCGCGTCCGCGCCATGCTCGACCCCAAGGGTCGCGCCGTCACCGAGGCCGGTCCCTCCGACGCCGTCGAGATCCTGGGCCTGCAGTCCGTGCCCAACGCCGGTGACGAGTTCCGCGTGTTCGAGGACGAGCGCGAGGCTCGCGCCCTGGCCGACGAGCGTTCGCTCAAGGCCCGTATCGAGGAGCAGAGCCGCGTCAAGCACGTCACGCTCGAGAACCTCTTCGAGACCATCGCTGACGCCGAGGTCAAGGAGCTCAACCTGATCATCAAGGCCGATGTCCAGGGCTCCATCGAGGCCCTTCAGGACTCGCTCGACAAGATGGATCAGTCCGAGGTTCGCATCAACACGATCCATTCCGCCGTCGGTGCCATCAACGAGACCGACGTCGTCCTGGCCGACGCCTCCAACGCCATCATCATCGGCTTTGGCGTCCGTCCCGACGGTAAGGCCCGCTCCGCTGCCGAGCGCGAGGGCGTCGAGATCCGTTGCTACGACGTCATCTACAAGTGCCTCGAGGAGCTCGACGCCGCCCGTATCGGCATGCTCAAGCCCACCGAGGTCGAGGTCGCCACGGGTACCGCGACCGTCCTGGACACCTTCAAGGTGCCCAAAGTCGGTATCGCCGCCGGTGTCCGCGTCGAAGAGGGCGAGATCGCCGCGACCGATTCCGTGCGCCTGGTGCGCGACGGTATCGTGGTCTTTAACGGCAAGATCGCCTCGATGCGCCACTACAAGGACGAGGCCAAGAGCCTCAAGAGCGGTTCCGAGGGCGGCATTGGCCTGGAGAACTTCCAGGACATCAAGCCCGGCGACCAGATCGAGGGTTACCGTATCGACCAGGTTGCCCGTACCGAGTAGGGGGTAGCGCTATGAAGCAAACGCAGGCAACCCGCCGTCTGGGCGAGCAGCTTCGCGAGAAGCTCGGTTATATCCTGCTCTTTGAGGTTTCCGATCCGCGACTCGACCTGGTTACTTTGACCGCGGTCGAGGTCGCGGTGGACCGTTCGTTCGCGCGCGTGTACGTGTCGTGCGATGCGAGCCGCTACGACGAGGTCATGGAGGCGCTCGCAAGCGCTAAGGGCCGCATTCGCAGCCTGTTGGCTCGCTCGCTCGATTGGCGTGTTACGCCCGAACTCGATTTTCGCATCGATCGCTCGACCGATGAGGCCGAGCGCATCACGCGTGCGCTGGAAAACGTTCCCGCCACGCTTGCGATCGAAAAGGACGAGGACGGCTATCCGATAGCGGATGCCGCCCAGGAGGCAGCTTTAGATGACTAATTCCGCCGACCTCGCCTCGTGTGAGTCTGCAGATATTCAGCGACGCATCCTCGAGCTCATCGAGGGTGCGTCCTCCATTGCGATTTCGGGACATACTTCTCCCGATGGCGATGCCTTGGGCTCCGTGTTGGGTCTGGGCCTTTCGCTCATGAAGTTTTTCCCCAACAAGGACATTGCCCTGCTGCTGGCAGACGATGACCCGGTTCCGCGCATCTACCGCTTTATGGAGGGTGCCGATCGCCTGGTGCCGGCATCTGCGTACACCGGCAATCCGGACCTGTTCATTTCGGTGGACGTACCGGTCGTCGAGCGTCTCAATAATTCCGCCGAGGTGCTTCGTCGCTCCAAGCATGTGGTGTGTTTCGACCACCATCCGGCGCGCGAGGAGTTTGCCGAGCTCAGCCTGAGGCGCGTTGAAGCTGCAGCCTGCGCCATGATCATTGACCGTTTCTTGGACAATTGCGGCATTGTCGCACGTGATGGCGTTGCGACCTGCCTGCTGTGTGGCTTGGTTACCGATACCGGCCGTTTTCAGTACCAAAACGCCGATGCCGCCGCGTTCCATGCGGCATCGCGTCTGGTTGCCCACGGTGCCGATCCGGCGCGTGTGGCACTCGAGGTATACCAGAGCATGCGCGTTGAGTTTTTGCACCTCAAGTCCATCGTTATGGGCCGCATCAAGACGGTGGCCCACGGGCGCGTTGCGTATAGCTACGCGTACCAGAGCGACCTTGAGGCTTGCGGTGTCACCTCGGATGAGTGCGACGGCCTTGTTGACGTGGTGCGCTCGGTGATGGGCGTCGAGGTCTGCCTGTTCCTGAAGGGCATTGAGGGCGATACCAAGGTGCGCGGCAACCTGCGCTCTAAGGGCGACCTCAACGTGTCCGAGATCGCTGCTGCCTTTGGCGGAGGTGGACATTCCGCTGCCGCCGGTTTCTCCAACAACGGAACGATTCTCGAGACGCTCACCGTGGCACTTCCCATGCTGGCCGAGCTGGTAGGGGAGGATCCCGCTTCGGTGACCGTCGAGCATTAACTTTTTGGATGGTACATGGCTCGTCGTACGCCTTCTCAATTGAATATGCTGCTCGCTGTCGATAAGCCGGTGGGCTGCACGTCCCACGATGTGGTCTCGCAATGTCGGCGCGCCCTCCATGAGCGGCGCGTCGGCCATGCCGGCACGCTCGACCCCATGGCATCGGGTGTCATGGTGGTGGGCGTGGGCCAGGCCACCCGTCTGCTGGGTATGCTAACCCTCGATACCAAAAGCTACGTCGCCGACATCTCGTTTGGTGCCGAGACCAATACCGATGATGCGGAGGGCGAGGCGGTCCGCACGGTGGCTGTTGCCAACGAGCTCCGCGATCCTGCCTATGCCCGTGAGCACTTGTCCGCCATGTTGGGTCCGCAGATGCAGGTGCCGCCGGCGTTTTCGGCTATCTCGGTCAATGGCGTTCGCGCCTACAAGTCTGCTCGCGAGGGCAATGCGGTGGACCTACCTCCGCGCCCCGTCGAGGTCTATGCCGCCGACCTGATCGCCGTGGGCGGCGAGGGTGATTCGTGTGTGTGGACCGTGGCGTTCTCGGTGAGCAAGGGCACCTATATCCGAGCGCTCGCTCGCGACTTGGGCCGCGCCTGCGAGAGCGCCGCGCACATTTCCGCGCTGCGCCGCACGGCCTCCGGTGTTGTTTCCATTGGCGCTTGTCATGCGGTCGAGGAGCTTTCTCCCGAGTCCGCGGCTGGCTTTGCCCTGGATCCCATTGCAGCCCTGGGCGCCACGCGTGTTGACTTGCCTGGCAATCTTGCCGACGATCTGCTCTGCGGCCGACGCATTCCCGTTGAGCGTGCGCTTGCCGATTTCGATACCTCGAAGTCGCCTTTTGCGTTGGTGCTCGATGAGGGACTCAAGGCGCTTGCCCGCATTGAGAGTGGCCGCTTTGTCATGGAGCACGTGTTTCCGCAGGCAATCGGCGGTGTTCGATGATGTTGTCCGCTCGCGAGCTCGCGCGTATCTTTTTCGCGGGCGAGTCGGACGAGGCTCGCATCGTCACTGCTGATGCGTTTGATGAGTGCGAGCACTTGGGTGCCGCATCGATTGCCATCGGCGTGTTCGATGGTGTGCACCGTGGACATCAGGAGCTCATTGCGGCGCTTGTCCGTGATGCCCGTGCCCATGGCTGCAAGGCGGTCGTGGTCACTTTCGATCCCGACCCGGACGTTGTGGTGAGCCCTTCGCCCGCTCAAAAATTGATGACGACGGCCGACCGTCTACATGCCTTGGCTCAGACCGGGGTCGATGCAGTGGTGGCCGTTCCCTTTACGCCTGAGGTTGCGGCACTCGACCATGTCGGTTTTCTCGCACTGCTGTCACGCGTGGTCGACATTCGTTCGATTCGCGTTGGCAGCGATTTTAGGCTGGGTCGTGGCGGTGCTTCTGGTGTTGCCGAGATGCGCACCTGGGGTGCCGAGCGCGGCGTTGACGTATACGGGCACGACCTGCTTTGCGAGGGCGGTGAGGCCATTTGCGCCACCCGCATTCGTCATGAGCTGGGACAGGGCCATGTGGAGCTTGCTGCTGAGTTGCTCGGCCGCCCGTATATGCTGCGTGGCGGTGTTGTTCGCGGCCGTCATGAGGGTTCTGGCATGGGCTTTCCCACGGCAAACCTGCAGGTTCCCGACGGCATTCAGGTGCCTGCCGATGGCGTGTATGAGGGCCTGGTGCTCGTCGATGACACCGTATGGCCTGCTGCCGTTAACGTCGGCCTGCCGCCGACGTATGCCGACGATGCCGCTTCATCGCATCTCGAGGCTAACTTAATTGGTTATACGGGCGACCTGTACGATGCTTCCGTTTCGCTGGCGTTTACGCGCTGGCTGCGTCCCTCGCGTGTGTTCGAATCGCTGGATGAGTTGATTGCGACCGTCGAGGGGAATATCGAGGACATTCGTCACAACTTGGGTGAGCAAGGGGTGGGCATCCGTGATTAGCGATGAGGAAAAAGATCAGGTACGCGCTGCGTCCGACCTGGTTGCCATTGTGCAGGAAACGGTTGAGCTCAAGCCCCGCGGCCATGAGTTTTGGGGCTGCTGCCCGTTTCATGGCGAAAAGACTCCGTCCTTCCACATTATTCCCGCCACGCAGGTGTGGCATTGCTTTGGCTGCGGCGAGGGTGGCGACGTCTTCACCTATATCATGAAGCGTGAAAACCTTAGCTTTCCCGAGTCAATCCGTTATTTGGCCGATCGTGCGGGTATTGAGCTGCACGACACCGGAGATCGCCGCGAGCGCGGCACCAAGCGTGCCCGCATCTACGATCTGTGCGCCGAGACCGCCCAGTTCTACCACACCATGCTTATGCGCGGTAAGGATGGCCGTCCACGTGAGTACTTTGCCAGCCGCGGCATGGGTGGCGACGTCTGCCGCCGCTACTGCCTGGGCTTTGCACCGGGCCGCAACGCGCTGGTGTCGCACCTGTCCCAGGCGGGTTTTACCCCGCAGGAGATGATCGACGCCAACGTTGCCGTGAGTCGCGGGCGCGGGCAGCTTGCCGACCGCTTCTACGACCGCGTGATGTTCCCCATCTTTGACGAGCAGGGTCACAACATAGCCTTTGGCGGTCGCATCATGGGTGACGGCCAACCTAAGTACCTCAATACCGCTGAGACGAGCGTGTTTCATAAAAAGCGAAACCTCTATGGATTTAATTGGGCCAAGGAGTTTATCGTTGCGCAGGATACGGCCATCGTGGTGGAGGGTTATACCGATTGCATCGCCTGCTGGGAGGCGGGGATCAAAAACGTTGTCGCCACGCTGGGCACCGCGCTCACGGAGCATCACGTCAAGACGCTCACTCGCTTTGCCAAGCGCATCGTGTATATGTTTGACGGTGATGCGGCGGGCCAGAAGGCCGCCCGCCGTGCGATTCAGTTTATCGAGCGGGATTCGATGGATCTGCGCTGCGTGGTGCTGCCCGACGGCAACGACCCCATGGAGTTCATCACAGCGCATGGTGGACAGGAGCTTCAGGCGCGCATCGACGCTGCCGAGCCGCTTATGGACTTTGTCTACCGTTCGCTGCAGGAGTCGAGTGACATCACCACGCCGGGCGGTCGTGCCAAGGCGCTGGAAGATGCGCTGACGCTTATCTATCCGCTGCGCGATAGCTACATGATCGATACATACTTTATCCAGATTGCCGATCTGCTTGGCTTGGATCTGGAGACAGTGCGTGCGAGCTCGGGCCGTGTGTTTCGCGATGTCGCCAAGCGCGAGGATGCGGAACGACGTCGTGAGCAGAACTATGAGCGCCAGCGGGCGCAAGCCGAGCGCTCTGGTAGCGCGGGCGGTCGGACGTCTGGTTCGCAGGGGGCATCTCGCGGTGCTTGGGCATCGGGCGCGACGCCGCCGGTGTCCGCGCCGGTCGAAGAAGAGCCGTATGACTACGTCCCGCTCGATGCCTACGGTGCCGCGCCCGTGGAGGCCGTCGACGACCTGCCGCCGATTGATGTGCCTGATGGTATGGGCTCTGCGCCCGCCGGTGCCCCGGCAGACGCCTCGGCCCCTATGGTGCTGACCGATTTGGAGCGCAAGTCCTTGGCAGGGGAGCGCGAGCTGTTGACGATGCTCACGAGCTACCCCGACCTGTTCCGCACGTATGCCGACCGCATCTGCTCTATCGAGTGGGTTGACCCACGTCACGAGTCCATCGCATGGGCCGTTCTGGCAACGCCGCCGGGAACCGATCCTGCAGCCTGCATGGATGCGGCGCGCTCGGTGTGTCCCGAGGCGGCAACGCTTGTGAGTGCCGGGCGCATCTCGGCGACGAGCAAGCACCCCACCGAGACGAACATCGTGTTTATGCTTGATACGCTCGAGCTCTACACCATCAAGCGCCGCATGCGTGCCGCCCAGGCCAAGCTGCGCCAGGACCGTTCGCTCGATGATGAGGCCCGTCGCGCGCTGACCGTGCAGGCCGCGCAGGATTCGCAGCGTCAACGCGAGCTGCAAAAGTCTATCGGCGGCGTGGCGGACCCGTTCCGTTTGATTGGTCTGGAGACCGCGGGCACCGAACAGGCCTAGATGTTGTGGTCAAGCAGCGTATTCTCGCCTATATCCAGTCCTCTTTTTGGGTATAGACGTCAATGTGTGTGCTAAAGTAATGAGTCCTGTGGACTATGAAGGGAGAATCTGTGCCAAAAAAGACTGAGAGCACGGGTACTGGGCTGGAATCCTACGTTGCAAAGCTCATGGGCAACGGCTCAAACAGGACTTCGGTAACCGAGGACGAGATTCAGGTCGCCCTGAAGGATATCGATGTTTCTGACGAGCAGCTCACCGCGGTGTATTCCGCGCTGCGCAACAGCGGCATCCAGATTATCTCCGCGAGCGGTAACGACGACGCCCCCATGGACGTCGACGATGACGATAACGATAACGATACTGACGATTTCGATGACGACGACGAGCACGATTCCGGCTCGCTCGACGATCACGAGCTCAAGATGGCCCGTCAGGCCGACGCCGAGATGGGTTCTTCCAAGAGCAAGAAGAAGCGCACCGTGCGCACGTCCCGTTCACGCTCGCGCGTGCGTGGCATCGATGCCTCCACGGTGATGCTGACCGGCGATCCGGTCCGTATGTACCTCAAGGAGATCGGCAAGGTCGACCTGCTGACCGCCTCCGAAGAGGTCGATCTGGCCATGAAGATCGAGGCCGGTCTTGAGGCCACCGAGAAGCTCGAGGCCGCCGATGCCGGTGAGCTCGAGCTCACGCGTGCCGAGATGCGTCGTCTTACGCGCATTGAGAACGTCGGCCTCGAAGCTAAGCAGGCACTCATCAGCGCAAACCTGCGTCTGGTCGTCTCCATCGCCAAGCGCTATGTCGGCCGCGGCATGCTGTTCCTTGACCTGATCCAGGAGGGTAACCTCGGTCTGATTCGCGCCGTCGAGAAGTTCGACTACCAGAAGGGCTTCAAGTTCTCCACGTACGCCACGTGGTGGATCCGTCAGGCCATTACGCGCGCTATCGCCGACCAGGCCCGTACCATCCGTATTCCCGTGCATATGGTCGAGACTATCAACAAGCTCGTCCGCGTGCAGCGCCAGCTCCTTCAGGACCTGGGTCGCGACCCGACCCCCGAGGAGATCGGTGCCGAGATGGACATGAGCGCCGACCGCGTCCGCGAGATCCAGAAGATCTCGCAGGAGCCCGTGTCGCTTGAGACCCCCATCGGCGAGGAAGAGGATTCCCAGCTGGGCGACTTTATCGAGGACTCCCAGGCTATCGTTCCGCCCGATGCCGCCAGCTTCTCCATGCTGCAGGAGCAACTCACTCAGGTGCTCGACTCGCTTGCCGATCGTGAGCGCAAGGTTATCGAGCTGCGCTTTGGCCTTGTCGACGGGCATCCCCGCACGCTCGAGGAAGTCGGCCGCGAGTTTGGCGTCACGCGCGAGCGTATCCGCCAGATCGAGTCCAAGACCTTGGCCAAGCTCCGCCACCCGAGCCGCAGCAGCAAGCTGAAGGACTACATCGAGTCATAACCTCGCAAGCAAGAAGCGCCCTCAAGCACATCCGCTTGGGGGCGCTTTCATGTGGTCATTGGGGACGTCCCCAATGACTAGGTGGTTGATTTCCGATCTCAGCCGAACACATTGAGCAAATAGGCCGTTCCCGCACCTAGCCGAACGCCCCCGCGGCC
>UQWS01000017.1 GCA_900544875.1 uncultured Collinsella sp.
GGGTATCGGATTCCCACATTCATCCGTACATGTACGGATGAATGTGGGAAGTGTTCGGATGAAGTTGCCAATCAAGGCTTGCCGACGTCCAGGCCGAGCACGGCCGCGGGTCTGGTGGATGGCGCTTTCACGGTGGTATCCTTCCGGTAGTCGTTCGACCGGATGGCCTCCCCCTCGGCACTCACATTACCAGCCGCGGCGCCTGCCCGGCACTTTCCTATCAGCCGTCGGGGGCGGCGCGTCCCGCGCCGGCAGCACCCAACGGGCCCTCTCGGGGGCAGGGACGTTCGGCCGTGCGCGGGCGCCCGGTCGGCGGCCCGTTCTGGGCGCGCCTCAATCGTAGCCCGAGACGGTCCCGGGCTGACAATTTCGACTGTAATGGACGTTCTTAAACGACTAGGTGAAAAAAGGGGCGCCGCGGGATCTATCCCGCGGCGCCCCCTTTGCGTTGGCGTGTCGCCTAAGCTTTACAGCTCGTAGAGCGTGGTGAACTTGTCCTGCAGGTAGCTGCAGTAGTAGCGGGCATCGAACGCCATGCCGCATGCGCCCTTGATGAGTTCCGGCGCGTCCTTGGCGCGGCCCCACTGCCAAATGTGCTCGCCCAGCCAGGCGCGGACGGGCGCCAGGTCGCCGCTCGCGCAGGCGCCGTTGAGGTCGACACCGTCGCGGCACATGGCCGGCACAAACATGGCGTCGTAGGCGCTACCCAGCGCATACGTGGGGAAGTAGCCAAACGAGCCGCCGCTCCAGTGCGTATCCTGCAGGCAGCCGCGCGTGTCGTCGGGAACCGGAATGCCCAGGTACTCATCCATGAAGCGGTTCCAAAGCGCGGGGATATCCTTGGCCGTGGCCTCGCCGGCAAACAGCATGCGCTCGATCTGGTAGCGCACCATAACGTGCAGCGGATAGGTGAGCTCGTCGGCCTCGGTGCGGATCAGCGAAGGCCGCGCGATGTTCACGGCGTGGTAGAGCGTGTCCTCGTCGACGTCGCTGTAGACCTCGGGTGCGTGGCGGCGCAGCACCTCGAGCAGCGGTCCCATAAAGGCGCGGCTGCGACCCACGGTGTTTTCGAAAAAGCGGCTCTGGCTCTCGTGGATGCCCATGGAGGTGCCACCCTCCAGGCACGTGCGCGCATAGGCGGGGTTCACGCCCAGCTCGTACATGGCGTGACCTGCCTCGTGGATGATGCTGAAGACGTTGGAGATACAGTCGTTCTCGTAGATGTGCGTCGCGATGCGCGCATCGCCCACGGCAAAGCCCTCGCTAAACGGATGCTCGGTAAAGGCAAGCGTGGTGTCGTCCAGGTTAAGACCGACGAGCTTCATCAGGTCGAAGCTCATGGCGCGCTGGGCGGCCTCGGGCACATGCGCGTGCAAAAAGTCGGCAGCGGGCTGCTGGCCGCGCTCGCCGATGGCGTGCACGAGTGGCACGACCGTGGCCTTGACCTCGTCGCAAAACGCGTCGAAGCTCTTGGTGGAAAGGCCGCGCTCGTACTGGTCGAGCCAAACATCGTATGGGTCGCGCTTGGGGTCCATGAGCTCGGCCTGATGCTTGAGCTGGTAGACGATCTTGTCCACATAGGGCTCAAAGCTCGCCCAGTCATTGGCGGTTTTAGCCTTGTGCCACACGGCATCGGCCTCGCAGGTGAGTCTGGTCCAGGCCTCGGCCTCCTCGGTAGGGATAACGCTTGCCTCGCGCTGGTCGCGGCCGAGCACGCGAATCTCGTCGAGCAGCTGCGGGTCGTCGATCTTTTCGCCCGCGACCGTCTCACGCGCGAGAGAGTGCACGAGCTCAACGGACTTTTTGCTGGTCAGGAGCTTGTGATGTTCGCCGGCAAGGGTCCCCATAGCATCGGCGCGGGCCGCGGCGCCGTTGGCGGGGGCAATCGTCGCGCCATCGAACTCGGCAATCTTGAGCAGGTATTCACGAGTCCACAGCTTGCCCTCGAGCTTGCGGAATTTTTTGACGGCCTTATCGACCTTCATGCCTTTGGGCGTCTTGCCCACTGCGGGCTTGGTCTTCTTATCGTGCTTCTTACCCATACCATATCCTTGATCTCGCGAGCCGAGCGCCATGGATGGGCGCACGGCCAGTTTGCACAGCTACCTGCCTTGTACCCAGCGCGAACAAAACGGAACGCGGCGATGCGCTCGCGAAATGTGTTATCCTATAGCCCAATGCGTTGACGGAGAGGGTTTTGCCCGCCGCGTCGCCGGCAAGAGAGGGAAGGTCATGGGCTGCAAGCCTTCCTGCGGTGGCAAGGGCCAAGCGTTCACTCCCGAGCAGCGACCTCAACGGGCACGCGGCCAGTGGCAGCAAAGTCCCAGTAGGGAAGCCGTGAGCCTCGCGACAAGAGGCAAAGAGTGGGCGCGGCGGGCCAGACATCCGCCGGGTCAAACAAGGTGGTACCGCGGAATTCAACCGTCCTTGGGCAATGTACATGCCCGAGGGCGGTTTTTTTGTTACCGAACCGGGCCGCGCATCCGCAACATCGGGCGGCGTCAGCCGTCCCGGAGCGCGGATGTGCGAGAGACGAAAGGGAAGACATGAGTCTGATTGATGATCTGGTCAAACTCGAGGAAGAGGCCAAGGAGCTCGTCACTAGCGCTGACGACGCCGCCAAGCTCGAGGCCGCGCGCGTTGAGCTGCTCGGCCGCAAGGGCCGTATCACCGGCCTGATGCGCATGATGGGCAAGCTCGCTCCCGAGGATCGTCCCATGATGGGCAAACGCGCCAACGAGATGCGCCAGCTGATCGAGGGCATGCTCGACGAGCGTACCACCGAGATGAAGGCCGCCGCCCTCAAGCACGCACTCGAGCACGAGGCCGTCGACATCACGCTGCCGGGCATCCGTCCGCAGATCGGTCACCAGCACCTGATCAAGCAGATCATCGAGGAGGCCGAGGACATCTTCTGCGGCATCGGCTACACCGTCGAGTCCGGCCCCATGGTCGATACCTCCTACTACAACTTCACCGCGCTCAACGCGCCCATGGATCACCCGAGCCGCTCGGCTCGCGACACGTTCTATGTGGTCGACAACAACCCCGGCAGCGTCGCGCATCCCGAGGCTCACGCTCACGGCGAGTCCGACGTGCTGCTGCGCACCCAGACCTCGGGCGTGCAGATTCACAGCATGGAGTCGCAGAAGCCGCCCATCTATATGATTTGCCCGGGCACCGTCTACCGTCCTGACACGGCCGACGCCTGCCACCTGCCGCAGTTCAACCAGATCGAGGGCCTGGTCGTCGACGAGGGCATCACCTTTGGTGACCTTAAGGGCACGCTCGACTACTTTGTTAAGTGCATGTTTGGCGAGGACCGCAAGACGCGCTATCGCCCGCACTTCTTCCCCTTCACCGAGCCCAGCTGCGAGGTGGACGTGAGCTGCCACGTGTGCGGCGGCAAGGGCTGCAACTTCTGCAAGCACAGCGGCTGGATCGAGATCCTGGGCTGCGGCATGGTCGACCCCAACGTCCTGATCAACTGCGGCATCGACCCCGAGAAGTACACCGGCTTCGCCTTTGGTATTGGCGCCGAGCGCGTCGCGGCCCTGCGCTACGACCTGCCGGACCTCAGAACTCTCATGACGGGCGATATGCGTTTCCTGAATCAGTTCTAGGCTGCGGCTTGCCCAAGCACGGCACCTCGGCGCTCATTCGTCGCTTGCGTACCAAAGTACGCGGCGCTCCTCTTTCGGGCCGATCTGCCGCACTTGGACAACCCTCGCTTTGTAAGGAATGTTCACAAAGTTGAAGTTTCCACCTGCATCTCTTCGCAGGCTTTCAGTATGAAAGGAGAGCTAGATGCGTGTTTCTTACGACTGGCTCAAGACCATGATCGATATTCCGGAGGATCCCAAGACCCTTTCGGACGAATATATCCGTACCGGCACCGAGGTCGAGGCGATTGACACTGTGGGAGAATCCTTCGACCACGTGGTGACCGCCAAGGTGCTCACCAAGACCCCGCACCCCGATAGCGACCACATGTATGTGTGCTCGGTCGATGTGGGCGACAAGAATCTCGACGCCGACGGTAACCCCGCTCCGCTGCAGATCGTCTGCGGCGCGCAGAACTTCGAGGCCGGCGACCACATCGTCACGGCCATGATCGGCGCGGTTCTGCCCGGCGACGTCAAGATCAAGAAGAGCAAGCTTCGCGGCGTCGTGTCCATGGGCATGAACTGCTCCGCGCGCGAGCTCGGCCTGGGCGGCGACCACTCCGGCATTATGATCCTGCCCGAAGATACGCCCTGCGGCATGCCGTTTGCCGAGTACGTGGGCTCGAGCGACACTGTGCTCGACTGCGAGATCACGCCCAACCGTCCCGATTGCCTGTCCATGATCGGCATGGCCCGCGAGACCGGCGCCATCTTCGACCGCGATTTCCACGTTGAGCTGCCTGCCATCAAGGCCGAGACCGGCCGCGCGACCGATGACGAGCTTTCGGTCGAGATCGCCGACGAGGGCCTCTGCGACCGCTATGTTGCCCGCATCGTGCGCAACGTGAAGGTCGGTCCGTCGCCCGACTGGATGGTCAAGCGCCTCAACGCCCTGGGCGTGCGCCCGCACAACAACATCGTCGACATCACCAACTACGTGATGATGCTCACCGGTCAGCCGCTGCACGCCTTTGACCTGGACACCTTTGCCGAGCGCGACGGTCATCGCCGCGTGGTGGTTCGCGCCGCCCAGCAGGACGAGAAGTTCACGACGCTCGACGGCGAGGAGCGCACGCTCGACGCCGGCATGGGCCTCATCACCGACGGCGAGCGCCCCGTGGCGTTGGCCGGCGTTATGGGCGGGATGGATTCCGAGATCGAGGACGACACCGTCGACGTGATGGTCGAGAGTGCCTGCTTCAACGCCGGTCGCACCTCGCACACCAGCCGCGATCTGTCGCTGATCTCCGACGCCTCCATTCGCTTTGAGCGCCAGGTCGATGAGACCGGCTGCGTGGATGTCGCCAACGTTACCTGCGCGCTCATCGAGGAGATCGCCGGCGGCGAGGTTGCTCCCGGCTATGTCGACGTGTTCCCCGCGCCCAAGACCATCGACAGCATTAAGCTGCGCCTGGCCCGCGTGCACGCCATCTGCGGTGCCGATATCGAGCCCGACTTTATCGAGCGTTCGCTCACCCGTCTGGGCTGCACCGTCGAGCGCGACGGCGAGGACTTTATGGTTACCCCGCCGAGCTTCCGTCCTGACCTGCCGCGCGAGATTGACCTGGTCGAGGAGGTCCTGCGCCTGTGGGGCATGGGCCGCGTGACGGCGACCATTCCGGCTGCCAAGAACCACATTGGCGGCCTGACCCGCGAGCAGAAGCTCACCCGTAAGGTCGGCGAGATCTTGCGCGCCTGCGGCCTCAACGAGACCACGACTTTTGGCTTTGCCGCGCCGGGCGACCTGGAGAAGATCGGTATGTCCACCGAGGGCCGCGGCTGCCCCGTGGTGCTCATGAACCCGCTGGTAGCCGAGCAAACCGAGATGCGTCGTTCGCTGCTGCCGGGCCTACTGCAGTCCGTTGCCTATAACGAGGCGCACGGTACGCCCAACGTGCACCTGTACGAGGTTGGCAGCCTGTTCCATGGCCGCGAGAACGCCAGCCTGCCCAAGGAGACCAAGTCCGTGGCGGGTGTGCTCTCGGGTCAGTGGAGCGAGCAGTCCTGGAGCATGAAGTACCGTAAGCTGCGTTTCTTCTTTGGTAAGGGCATCGTCGAGGAGCTGCTCGCCCAGCTGCGCATCGAGAAGGTTCGCTTCCGTCCCGTCGAGGGCGAGGGCTATGCCTTCCTGCAGCCGGGTCGTGCGGCCGAGGTTCTGTCCGGCGGCACCGTGCTGGGTTGGATCGGCGAGATCCACCCCGAGGCGCGCGAAGCCATGGGCATCGACGAGGTCGTCGTTGCCTTTGAGCTCGATCTGGACAAGCTGATCAAGGGCGCCCGCAACCAGGAGAACTACCGCGAGTTCTCGCAGTACCCTGCCGTTGAGCACGACCTTGCTATCGTGGTCGACAACGCCGTGACCTGCGAGGATCTTGAGCGTCGCATCACCAGCGCCGGCGGCAAGCTGCTCGAGGGCGTGCGCCTGTTCGACGTCTACCGCGATCCCATCCGCATTGGCGCGGGCAAGAAGTCCATGGCCTTTGCGCTCACATATCGCTCCGATGACCATACGCTTACCAGCGAAGAGGTCGAAAAAGCGCACCAGAAGATCGTCACCAAGGTGTGCAAGGGCGTAAACGGCGAGGTCCGCGGATAGGATTTGCGCTGGGAGCACGGGACTCCTCGGCAGTTGCTGTGGGGCCCTGCGTGACCGCGGTGTTCGGAAAAGGCATCGCTGAGCCTGCATATATGACACGCGCATTACATAACGGCGTGCTGCTTTGTCGGCAGTGCGCCGTTTTGCTATGATAGCCCGCGTCGTGTTACGAGTCTGACAATACGTAACACTGGCAAGGTGATTCAGGTGGCGTTGCAATTCTGTGCGCCGACAACCGGGAGGCGTACATGCACATTCCAGATAATTATCTGTCCCCGCAGACCGATGCCGTCATGGCGGTGGCGATGGTGCCCGTTTGGGTCCACTGCATCAAGAAGGTGCGCGCCACGCTCGATCGCGAGCACATGGCCTTTTTGGGTATTTGCGCTGCGTTCTCTTTCTTGCTCATGATGTTCAACGTGCCGTTGCCCGGCGGCACCACTGGTCACGCCGTCGGCGGCGCACTCATCGCGCTGCTGCTGGGTCCCGAGGCCGCTGCCATCGCGGTTTCGGTTGCGCTGGCGCTGCAGGCGCTGCTGTTTGGTGACGGTGGCGTTCTGTCCTTTGGCGCCAACTGCTTTAACATGGCCTTTGTGCTGCCGTTTACCGCTGCTATCGTGTTCCGTGCGCTCAACAGCCGTCTGCACGACAAGAGCTGGGGCACCTCGGTTTCTGCCATCGTGAGCGGTTGGGTCGGCCTGTGCCTGGCGGCCCTGTGCGCGGCGATCGAGTTCGGCATTCAGCCCATGCTCTTTACCAACGCTTCGGGCGCGCCGCTGTACTGCCCCTTCCCGCTGTCCGTGGCTATTCCGGCCATGTTGATCCCGCATATGCTGGTTGCCGGCGTGATCGAGGGTGTGGCGACGGCCGCCATCTACGGTTTCATTAAGAAGACGGCGCCGAGCGTTATCGTCGGGCCCGAGGCCGCCGATGGCCAGCTTGCTGCCGAGGGCACTGCTGCCAAGAAGACCTCGCTGGTCCCCACGCTCATTCTGGTCGCCGTGCTTGTCGTGGCTACGCCGCTCGGCTTGCTTGCCACCGGTGACGCCTGGGGTGAGTGGGATGCCGAGGGCGCCGCGACCGCCGTTCAGGAGGCTGGCGACGACAGCCTGCAGGCTTCGGTCGGCCTCGACACCCCGACTTTTGCCGACGCTCTGCCTACGGGTGATTACCTGCAGGCCTATTCCGAGGAACAGGGCCTTGGCTTTGCCGGCCAGGCTGCCATGTATATTCTTTCGGGCGTGATTGGCGTGGCGGTGCTCACCATCGCATTCCGTCTGATCTCGCTGACGGTCAAGGAAAGCGGTGCTCATGGCAATAGCCGAGCTGCCTAGCTGGCTTGCGGCCGAACAGCGTTACGAGCCCGCGGGGGCTCGACATCGTGTGATGCAAAAGAATGTCCTGCACCTGGCGAGTCTGCTTGAGCGGGTTCGCCTGGGTGGAGGCGCGCACGAGGGCGGGTCGATGATCGACCGCGCCCTTTCTTCCGTTTCGGCGCCGGTGCGCCTGGTGGGGATGTTCGTCTGCGTTCTGTGCGTGTGCCTGACGCAGAGCCCGCTGTACCTCATGTTGATGACGGCTATCGCGCTGGTGCTCGTTGCCGTGCGCCCCGTACGCGGGCTGCGCGCGACCTTTGTACCGGCGCTCGGCGCCACGGGGCTCGCGGTGGTTCTGGTACTGCCTGCCCTGCTGCTGGGTGCTTCCGCCACGGGCGCTATGCTCAAGATTGCACTCAAGACCTTCATTAATGTGTCGCTAGTGCTGGGCGTTTCGTGGACCCTCACGTGGAGCCGCATGTCGGCGGCGCTCAAGATGTTGCATCTACCCGACGAAGTTATCTTTACGTTTGATATGGCGCTCAAGCACATCGAGGTGCTGGGTCGCACGGCGCACAATCTGTGCGAATCGGTCATGCTACGCAGCGTTGGCCGTGCGCCTGAGGGATTTTCGCGTACCGATTCGATCGCGGGTATCATGGGCATGACGTTTATCAAGGCGATGGAATGCAGCCGCGCGATGGACGAGGCCATGCTTTGTCGTGGCTTTGCCGGTGCGTATCCGACTCCCGCGCGGAGCGGCTTTGGCTGGCGCGATGCGGTCTATGCGGCCGGCGTGGCGCTGCTGGCAGTGTTGTGCGCCGTGCTGTAGCGCGGGCGGCTGAGCCGTCGATGTGGATAGGGAAGGGCGACGTTTTGGCAAACGATACGAATGGCGTGATGGGCGCAAGCGGTGCTACTGGCGCCAAGAGCGTGCCGCTCATCGAGTTTCGCGACGTGGTGTTCTCCTATGCGGGGCATACGGTTGTCGATGGTGTGTCGCTGCAGGTCGATCGTGGTGAACTCGTTGCCCTACTCGGTCCCAACGGCTGCGGTAAGACGACGATTATGCGCCTTATTAACGGCCTTGAACTCGCGGACGCAGGGATATACCTGTTTGGCGGGCACGTGATCGATGCGGCATATCTCAAGGATTCCGCAGCCGCTCAGCGTTTTCATCAGCGCGTGGGCTTTGTGTTCCAGAATGCCGACGCCCAGCTGTTCTGCGCTACGGTGGGCGAGGAAGTTGCTTTTGGCCCCGCGCAGATGGGGCTGCCGACAGACGAGCTCGAGCGCCGCGTCCGCGATGCCATGGAGCTGTTCCAGGTTTCCGATCTGGTCGATGCCTCGCCCTATCAGCTTTCGGGCGGGCAAAAAAAGCGTGTGGCGCTGGCGGCCGTCGTGTCGATGAACCCCGATATCCTGGTGCTCGACGAGCCTACCAACGGACTCGATGAGGATTCGTGCGACATCGTGGTCAGCTTTTTGCTGGCTTATGTTGCTGCCGGCAAGACGGTCTTAATGAGCACACACCATCAGGATTTGGTACGACGCCTGGGTGCCCGCGCCATCTATATCGACCGATATCATCACGTGGTCGAGGCGTCCGTGCCATCGTATGGAACCGAGAGCGCCGCCGCGGAATAGTTGCCGGATAGTAGGGGTGCGGCTGCGTGCGTGGCCCGCTGTGAATGGTATAGTTATCCGGGTTTTTACGGGGGTGGCTATGCCAAGTTGGAATATTCATATCGCTCAGACGGAACGACTGCTGGCGCGTGCTGGCACGCTTGCCGATAAAGTGCGCGACCGCAATGCCTTTTTGTTTGGCAGCGTGGTTCCGGACATTTTTGTGGGCTATATGGTTCCCGGCATTGCCGATCCCATCCCGTATCGTATTACGCATTTTGCCAAGCCCGAGCCTATCCCCAAGCCGCGTGAGCAGGAGTTTTGGGACACTTATGTGGCGCCGCTGCTCAAGGGCATGCCGATAGGTGCGCCGGCTGCGGCGACGTCGATTGTCGAGGAACGCGAGCGACTCAATCGGGTGCATTATCCGCAGCGATATAGGGATGCGGAGCCGATCGCTGGTCCCGCTGCTGACGAGCTTTCGCTCGCGCCCGAGAACGTGGCACAGTCGTTACTCGATTTGACGTTGGGTGTTTGGTCGCATCTGGTGGCCGACACCGTGTGGAACACCCGCGTAAACCAGTACCTCGAGGCGCATGGCGGCAAGCCGTGTGAGGAGTTCCGCATCAAGAAGCAGGGCGACTTTGACTGGTTTGGCAAAACCCTCGGCATCGTTTCCATCCCGCGTGCGACCGATCGTCTCTATACCGCGGCGGCCCAGTTTGGCCAGTATTCGATCCCGCAAGAGTATGTGCTCAAAACCATTGGCGTCATGCACGAGATTGTGCGCGAAAACCCCGGCGAGCCGGATCACCCGCCGTACCGCCTGCTGACCGAAGCGTTCTTTGACGCAACGTTTACCGAGGTCGTCGAGTTAACCGAGGCAGGTTTTGCCGCCCGCGTCGCATTGCCCAGCGCGCCCGCGCTGCCTCTGATCGCTAGCTGCTAGCTGGCCTGCCTGGCAGCGAATAGGTCATCCCAATCGACAAGCAGTTCTTGCCGCAGAGCATCTTCGGCGTCGCACTCCTGTTTGATCTTTGGGGTGTAGGGAAGCCCGGCCTTTTTATGGATGAGTTCGGCAAGGTTGCCAAAGCTCCTTTTGTCCTTGATCTGGCCATAGGTAATTTGGATGACGTCGTAGCCCATGCTTGTGAGTGCGGTAGTGCGCTCGGCATCGGAGAGACTCGCAGCTTCGCTGTCATGAGCGGAGCGGCCTTGGCATTCCAGAATGACGCCCATGCTGTCGGTGACACTTTCGATGAGGATATCGGCATAACAGCAGGTTTTGTCATACAGCGAACGTGCGGCTTCGCTGAGCGGGATGCGTGCGTTATTGGTGATGCCTATACCCAGACCGCCTTCGTCGCGGGGGAGTGAGACGAGCATGGACGTCTGGACCTCGAAGGGCGAGGCGGTCTGCCCTGCCATGCGTTCGGCGGCCCAGCGGAGCTGCTTAACACCGCGCAGGCCTGCGGCCTGCTTGGCGAACGCGGCGATATCCGCCGCGCTGAGGAGCGGCGCGCGTTTCCACAAGTTGGTGTCATTGCCCTTGGTGTCGACAATACGCTTCCAACCACAGTCGGGCGGAATGAACTTAAGAGATATTGCCTCATCAAGTTGCTGTTGCGTACGTTCGCAGGGCGTAAACACTGCAAATGAGCTGCACATCTCGTAGCAAGCCATGAGTAGCTGGTTGCGGGAGACCTGCGTAGCAAGGCTGAGCAGCGTGAATTCCGGTGAAGTGACATCAAATCCATGTTCAGTCTGCCTAAACGACCCAGGAGGCGGCTCTTGGGTCAGGAGGTGCGATTTAAAGAGGCTTCGCGACCCCGATTGTGCCCGAGTGAATACAAGCCTGTGAAGCGGTGCGTGAAGCAGGTCTTTTACAACTGCATGACTTCCGAGGCCGCAACATCTGCGATCTATATTGCCAAGGCTAATGGCGGGGTAAAGGCCTAATACCTGCGGCGGGATACGGTAATAGTAAAAAGCGGATTGACCGCAGAGCGTCAGGTCCATGACGTCCTCCAGATCGAAATGTGCTTTTGGACCGTGCGATGCCAGCGTCAATTCGGAAGTATGCGGCAAAATCTGAACCCTATGAGCAGACCTGGCTGTTGAGCCTAGTTTATCAGGCATTTTGTTGTAAAAAAACGGGGTGTGTTCGAAGGTCTCAGAATTTGCCGCATACTTCCGAAAACTAGGTCGATCTGGCTCTTGCTAAAACGATTTATCAGCGTCGGTTAAGGTGTGGGTTTGCCACCGGGCGAACACTTTTAGCGCTTGGGACTTTATTTTTTGGGCCTCGAAGGGTGGATTTCGCGCTTTTGGTAAAGAAATGAGTGCGTGTTTTGCCGTGCGCCGACATTGGCACAGAAAAAGGGCCCGGAAGGCGAAGCCTTCCGGGCCCTTTGCAATGCAAGCATGCTTGCAAGTGCGATTTAGCGCACCTGAGCGACGTAAGCGACGTTGGTCGAGGAGACCTTGTCCTCGAGCTGAACACTCATGCGGGAATCGCCGGCGGTAGCGACGGTCAGATCGCCGGCCTCGACGTAGCCGAGCTCCTTAGCGGTCTCGATCGCCTTGACGATCGTGCCGTTGACGGTGCCCTGGGTAATCTCGGCCTGGTGCGGGATAACGCCCCAGTACATGATCATCTGCTGGACGGCCCACTCGTGGCGGGAGAACGCGCAGATCGGCATGTTGGGACGGAAGTGCGAGATCAGGCGTGCGGTACGACCGGTGGTCGTCGGCACGGTGATGCACTTGGCGCCAACGGTGGTGGCCATGTTCACAGCGGACATACCCACAACGTTGTTGACGACGCGGGTGCCGTGAGCGTCGGCCGGAACCTCGAGCGGAGCGTGGGCCGGGAGGTACTTCTCGGTCTCGAGAGCAATGCTGGCCTGCATCTTAACGGCCTCGACCGGGTACTTACCGGCAGCGGACTCGCCAGAGAGCATAACGGCGTCGGTGCCGTCGTAGATGGCGTTAGCAACGTCGGCAACCTCGGCGCGCGTCGGGCGCGGGTTCTGCTGCATGGAGTCGAGCATCTGCGTAGCGGTGATAACGGGCTTGTAGGCCGCGTTGCACTTGGCGATGATCTCCTTCTGGATGTGCGGAACGAGCTCGGGCTTGATCTCGATACCCAGGTCGCCACGGGCGACCATGATGCCGTCGGAAGCCTCGAGGATCTCGTCGAAGTTCTCGACGCCCAGGGCGCACTCGATCTTCGGGAAGATCGTCACGTGCTCGCCACCGTTCTCGCGGCAAAGCTTGCGGATGCCGCGGACGGACTCGCCGTCACGGATGAAGGAAGCGGCGATGTAGTCGATGTTCTCGGTCAGGCCAAAGAGGATGTCCTGACGATCGCGCTCGGTGATGGCGGGCAGCGAGATGTTGACGTTGGGCATGTTGACGCCCTTGCGCTCGCCGATCAGGCCGTCGTTCTTAACGACGCAGGTCATGTCCTGGCCGCTGACGGACTCGACCTCGAGGGCAACCAGGCCGTCATCGATCAGGATGAGGGAGCCCTTCTCGACCTCGGAAGGCAGAGCCAGGTAGTCGAGGGAGATGTGCTCAGCGGTGCCGTGGAAATCCTCGGACGTGGGCTGAGCGGTGACGACGATCTTATCGCCGGTCTTGACGGCAACCTTCTTGCCGTCGACCAGAAGGCCGGTGCGGACCTCGGGGCCCTTGGTGTCGAGCAGGATGCCGACAGGCAGACCGAGCTCCTTGGAAATACGGCGGACGCGCTCGATGCGACCGTGGTGCTCGTCGTAGGAGCCGTGCGAGAAGTTAAAACGGGCGACGTTCATGCCCGCCTTGATCATCTCGCGGATGGTCTCGTCGCTATCGCAGGCGGGACCCATGGTGCATACAATCTTAGTGCGCTTGTACATTCAGACCTCCATCTGACATCGTCTTGCGCTGATAGATAAACCATAAGAAATAAAACCGAGATGATTATAACGAAATGCCGACCGAATACCCCAAAAAATCGACCGTAAGCCGAAATGGAAGTTCATTTTTTGCGGGAAAAACGGTATATGAAAAATCTTTACCAACCACTCCAACCGCTGCTATCTGGGAGATATGTCAGTTTGGCGATGTGCCGAAGAAAAAACGTTTTACCAATGTTGAGCATCACACGGTCTGCACCGTTGCGTGCGGACCATATTTCCAAACCGATTGTTTTGGCTAGACGCGTCGCTTTGGGGTACCATAGCTCCACTATCAACTGCCGCTCAGCACGGCAGCCTTGATGAGCCCTTGCCCTTCTCCTGGGAATTATGATCGGGCATCAATCTGCTGAGTGGCCCGAATCCCAGGAGGGGACTCTATATGCAAAAGGAATACCTGTCCGCCGCGGCGGAGGTGCTCAGCGACCAAGGTGTCGATGAGAACCTCGGCCTGAGCAACGACGAGGCGTCTTCGCGCCTCGCCAAGACAGGCCCTAACAAGCTCGAGGAAGCCGAGAAGACACCGCTGTGGAAGCGTTTCTTTGAGCAGATGGCCGACCCCATGGTCATCATGCTGATCGTTGCCGCCGTCATCAGTGCGCTCACGGGCATGGTCAAGGGCGAGCCCGACTTTGCCGATGTTGCCATCATCATGTTCGTCGTTATCGTCAACTCGGTGCTGGGCGTGGTCCAGGAAGCCAAGAGCGAGGAGGCCCTCGAGGCCCTGCAGGAGATGAGTGCGGCGCAGTCCAAGGTGCTGCGCGACGGCAAGCTCGTGCACCTGCCGAGCGCCGAGCTCGTGCCCGGCGACGTGATCATGCTCGAGGCGGGCGACTCCGTCCCGGCTGACTGCCGCGTGCTCGAGAGCGCCACGATGAAGATCGAAGAGGCCGCACTCACCGGCGAGTCTGTGCCCGTAGAGAAGCACGCCAACGTGATCGAGCTTGCTGCGGGCACCGATGACGTGCCGCTCGGCGACCGCAAGAACATGTGCTACATGGGCTCCACCGTCGTGTACGGCCGTGGTCGCGCCGTCGTGGTCGGCACCGGCATGGATACCGAGATGGGCAAGATCGCCGGCGCCCTGGCCGAGGCCAAGGAAGAGCTCACGCCGCTGCAGGTGAAGCTCGCCGAGCTCAGCCGCATCCTCACCATTATGGTGATCGTCATCTGCGTCGTGATCTTTGGCGTTGACATCCTCCGCCACGGCGTGGGCAACGTCCTTACCGATCCGACCGCCTTGCTCGACACCTTTATGGTCGCGGTCTCGCTCGCCGTCGCCGCCATTCCCGAGGGCCTGGTCGCCGTCGTGACCATCGTGCTTTCGCTCGGCGTGACCAAGATGGCCAAGCGCCAGGCGATTATCCGCAAGCTCTCTGCCGTCGAGACCCTCGGCTGCACGCAGACTATCTGCTCCGACAAGACCGGCACCCTTACCCAGAATAAGATGACCGTCGTCAAGCACGAGCTCGCCGCGCCCAAGGAGAAGTTCCTGGCCGGTATGGCCCTGTGCTCCGATGCCCAGTGGGACGAGGAGCTGGGCGAGGCCGTGGGCGAGCCGACTGAGTGTGCGCTTGTCAACGACGCCGGCAAGGCAGGCCTCACCGGCCTGACTGCCGAGCATCCGCGCGTGGGCGAGGCCCCGTTTGACTCGGGGCGCAAGATGATGTCCGTGGTCGTCGAGACCCTGGACGGCGAGTACGAGCAGTACACCAAGGGCGCGCCTGACGTGGTGATCGGCCTGTGCACCCACATCTACGAGGGCGATAAGGTCGTCCCCCTGACCGAGGAGCGCCGCGCCGAGCTCGTGGCCGCCAATAAGGCCATGGCCGACGAGGCTCTGCGCGTGCTGGCGCTGGCAAGCCGCACTTACACCGAGGTCCCGAGCGACTGCAGCCCCGCTGCGCTCGAGCACGACCTGGTCTTCTGCGGCCTGTCCGGCATGATTGACCCGGTCCGTCCCGAGGTGGCCGACGCTATCCGCGAGGCGCACGACGCCGGTATCCGCACCGTCATGATCACGGGTGACCATATCGACACCGCCGTGGCCATTGCCAAGCAGCTGGGAATCGTCACCGATCGCAGCCATGCCATCACCGGTGCCGACCTCGATCGCATGAGCGACGAGGAGCTCGACGCGCACATCGAAGACTACGGCGTGTACGCCCGTGTCCAGCCCGAGCACAAGACCCGTATCGTCGAGGCTTGGAAGTCGCGCGACCAGATCGTGGCCATGACAGGCGATGGCGTCAACGACGCCCCGTCCATCAAGCGCGCCGATATCGGCGTGGGTATGGGCATCACCGGCACCGACGTTACCAAGAACGTCGCCGACATGGTGCTTGCCGACGACAACTTCGCCACCATCATCGGTGCCTGCGAAGAGGGTCGCCGTATCTACGACAACATCCGCAAGGTCATTCAGTTCCTGCTTTCGGCCAACCTTGCCGAGGTGTTCTCGGTGTTTATCGCCACGCTCATCGGCTTTACTATCTTCCAGCCGGTGCAGCTGCTGTGGGTGAACCTGGTCACCGACTGCTTCCCCGCGCTCGCGTTGGGCATGGAGGATGCCGAGGGCGACATCATGAAGCGCAAGCCGCGCAACGCCAAGGACGGCGTCTTTGCTGGCAACATGGGTCTGGACTGCGTGGTCCAGGGCCTAATCATCACCGTGCTGGTGCTGGCGAGCTTCTTTGTGGGCGTGTACTTTGACATGGGCTACATCCACATCGCCGATATGATCGCCGGCAATGCCGACGAGGAAGGCGTGATGATGGCGTTCATCACGCTCAACATGGTCGAGATTTTCCACTGCTTCAATATGCGCAGCCGTCGTGCGTCGCTGTTCACCATGAAGAAGCAGAACAAGTGGCTGTGGGCTTCCGCCGCGCTGGCACTGGTGCTGACGGTGATCGTAACCGTGCAGCCGACGCTTGCCGAGATGTTCTTTGGCCCCGTGACGCTTGAGCTCAAGGGCGTTGTCGCTGCCCTGGGCCTGGCCTTCCTGATCATCCCGCTGATGGAGATCTACAAGGCGATCATGCGCGCGGTCGAGAAGGAGTAGGTCGAAAGGCCATCCTTCCCACCGGCCCGACCGCCTGCGGGGTTTCTTCTTCGCTGGTCCTCGCGCTTCGCGCTGCGGGATCGCTCAGAAGAAACCCCTCCCGGCGGGCGGGCCTTCGGATGACCTCTCGGGACCGTAAGCTGAGGAAAAGTTTGTGAGCTGGTCGGGCTTTGCCCGGCCAGCTCTTTTTGATTTAAAATACCTGCTCAGTTGTGATTTATGGTGCTGGGAGGCGCTTGTGGGCAAGGCTAAGGCTAAAGCGAAGAAAAAGACGACGGGGGCGCGGGCTAAGCGCGATCGTCGTCGGAAGCTCGCGACCGAGGCTCCCGCGTCTGCCGAGGAGCTGCTGGCGAGCGTGCCGGGACTCGACGCGCTGCAGGACGTTCCGGCGTTCGATGACCTGCCGGTCGATGAAGCTCAGCAGGCTGCCTTTGATGATTTCTGCGCACATGCCGAGGAGCCCGAGCAGATGCAGCTTGGCGCCGTGGTGCGCCTGGACCGCGGGTTTCCGCTGGTGGCGACTGCCGATGACACGTTTCGTGCCGAGCATGCCGTGGGGTTTGCCAAGTCGCGCGGCGAGGATGAGGTCCTGCTGCCTGCCGTGGGCGACCGTGTGGCGGTGCGCCGCGCTCCCGGGCACGATATGGGCGTGATTGAGTGCGTGCTGCCGCGCCGTACGAGTTTTGAGCGCTGGCGCGGACGCGCTCGCGGTGAGCGTCAGGTGCTCTGCTCCAACGTGGATAGCGTGCTGATCGTGCAGGCGCTCGGTGCCGGCGAGGTGCTGCTCGACCGCGTGGCGCGCTCGCTGGTGTTGGCGCTCGACTGCGATGCCGAACCGGTGGTGGTACTCACCAAAGCTGACCGCTGCGATGCCGGGGAGCTCGAGCGCGATCTAGACCGCGTGCGCCGCCTGGTGGGTCCGGACGTGCGCGTGATCGTGACGTCCTCTGCCGAGGGCCGCGGCCTGGACGAGGTCCGTGCCTGCGTGCCTGCCGGGAGCTGCGCCATGATTCTGGGCGAGTCGGGTGCCGGCAAGTCGACGCTGCTCAATGCGCTGCTGGGCCACGATACGTTGGCGACCGGCGGTGTGCGCGAACGCGACGACCAGGGCCGTCACACTACCGTCGCGCGCGTGATGGTAGCGCTGCCGGGCGACGCCGGCGTGATCGCCGATGCCCCGGGCCTGCGCAGCTTACCGCTCGTGGGTCACGAGCGGGGTCTGGCGCGCGCCTTCCCCGAGATTGTCGAGGCATCGCGCGCGTGCCGGTTTGGCGATTGCACGCATACCCATGAGCCGGGTTGCGCCGTTCGCGAGGCCGAGGACGCCGGGCAGATCGACAGTCTGCGTTTGGAAACGTTCCAAAACCTGGCGTCATCCATGCGCGTGAGTGCTCAAATGCTCGATCCCGATGTCCATCTGTAATTGATTTTTCCTATGACTGCCGTCTTCCAACTGTTCGGGAGACGGCTTTTTTGCTGCGGAAAAGCCTCGAAACATGCAGTTTGCTGACGTGCTGACCAAAACCTTGCCACGAGCTTGACGGGCTGGTCAGCTTTTGGTCAGCGATTGGTTTGACATCGAAAACCAAGATTGCGATTGCGCCGCTTTGCACTCTGACCGCCCAGACAATGGTGGTACGGGCATTCGCCCGGCACTGCCATGAGAGGAGCGGCCGTGAACAAGAGCAAGCGCATCGCCATCAGTCTGGTCGCGGGCGTGCTCGCTGCTCTGCTCTGCATGGTTTACGGCTCATCGATCCGCTCACAAGCCGAACAGGTCCAGGCTGAGACCTTGGCCAAGTACGGTGGCGATCGCGTCGAGGTATGCGTCGCGGCGCGCGATATCGATGTGGGCGAGACCCTCGATGAGACCAATGTCATAACCCAGGAGTGGCTGACGAGTCTGCTGCCGCGTGACGCGGCGACCGAGCTGCGCCAGGTGCGCGGCGACGTGACGACTTCGCGTATTCCCAAAAACGCCGTGATCTGCAATGTCTACACCAAGGTCGAGAGCCGCAAGCTCGAGGTGCCTAAGGGCAAGGTCGCCGTTTCGGTGGCGGTCGATGCCGAGCACTCGGTCGGCGGTGCTACGGGCGTGGGCAGCTACGTGGATGTGTATGTGCAAAAAGACGGCGTGACCGATCGGCTGTGCGGCGCGTACGTGATCGATACCAGTGAGGATTCCGGTGCCACGCGCGAGGGCAAGATCGAATGGGTGACGCTGGCGGCTGACCCCGAAGACGTCAAGGAACTGCTGGGAGCCTCGGGCAAGGGAACGGTCAGCTTGACGATTCCCGCCACGGCGCGCGGCAAAAAGAGCGGAGGCGACGAGTGATGAAGGCGATCTGGCTTGCGTGCTGCGCGTGCGGCGATTACGGGCTGTTGCAGCGGGAAGTCGAGGGCCGTGATGCGGGTGCACAGGTGCTTCGCGTGGGTGACCTGGACGGGCTGGTTTCCATGGCGCGGGCGTTTCCGTCGCGCCGCGGGGCTGCCATCATCGCGGCGTCTCTGTTTGATACCGAAGATGTGCGCAAGACTGTTGCGCGCCTGACGGCCGAAGGCCGCGTGGGTCGCGTGGTCGTGTTGATAGAAGCGCTCGATCCGTCGGATATCGAGGGGCTGTTTCGCGCGGGGGCGACCGAGGTCATCGCTGCACACAGTATATGCGGCAACGGGCGCGCGGGCGAGGGAGCGGTTGATTCCGATCGGCGCATGACGATTGAGCCCGATGCTTTTGTTGATAGGGAACCCGGGGCGCCTCGCGCTACAAGAGGCCCGCGTGTTGATGATTATGGAAAAGCGGAAGCCGAGCATGGTCGGCGCCCCCGGAACCCCCTTGTATACGATGACGCTGGAGGGCCGGCGCAGCATGCTGGCGACTCCCCGGCAGTAGATATGGGATACGTGCACGGCGTGAATCTGGCGGATGAACTCGACGAAGTTGAGGGCCTTGCCGGGTGCGGCGAGTTGTCGCTGATGCAGCATGAGCAGATTGCGCAGAACGAGCCTGCCTCGCAGACCGAACAAGCAGCCATGCCGGCTTGGACGCAGCACGTGGTTGCGGCGGGGGAGACGGGGACGCTGTCCCCGACGCCCGCCCCGCCGCCTCCGATGCCGCCGGCAGACGCTACCGCTCCGCCGCATCGAGCTCCAGTCATCTGCGCTATTTCGGGTTCGGGCGGTTGCGGCAAGTCGACGATCGTTGCCACCATGGCACACACATCGTCGCTGTTGGGCTTGCGTGCTGCCGTGCTCGACCTGGACCTGATGTTTGGAAACCTTTACGACTTGTTAGGCGTCGATGCTCCGCGCGATATGGCGGCACTTATCGAGCCGTCGGCGGCGGGCACGCTCACCGAGCCGGATATCGTAGCCACATCGATGCGCGTGGCGCCGGGCGTTACGCTCTGGGGTCCCGTCGCGGCGCCCGAGCAAGCCGAGCTCATGGCACGTCCGGTGGAGCTACTGCTTGATGTTCTGCGTCGCGAATCCGACGTGGTCTTTATCGATACCTCGGTCTTTTGGGGCGACGCCGTGGCGGCTGCGGTGGCGGCGAGCGACCGTTGCCTGGTCGTTGGCGATGCGGCGGTGTCGTCCGCGGCATCGGCATCGCGCGTCATTGAACTGGCAGGTCGAGTAGGTGTGCCGCGCACGCGCATGAGCGCCGTGTTCAACCGGTTCGGTGCGCGCGGGGCAGACGAGGACGTCGCCATGCGCTTTGAGATTGCCTGTGCGTTAAGCTCCAAGATTCGTATCGCCGATGGCGGGCAGGATCTCGCCGCGCTCATGGCGTTTGGGCGCGCTGACGAGGCAGTGGGGCAGACCAGCGCTTTTGCGACTAGCGTGCGCGAGGCCACGCGCGAGATGCTCGTGGAACTGGGGTGCGCCGTCGGCCCTTGGAGCGATATGGTCGCCGACCGTGCAACGCGCACCGAACGCCCGCGTATCCGCCTGCCGTGGTCGCGCGAGGGTGATCAGCGATGAGCCTGCAAACGAGGATTAAGGCTGCCGGCGCTGCGGCGGCGGCAGCGCCTGTAGATGTGGGGCGTCGCCGCGCCGTGAAACGACGCACCAAGCGCGCCGTGATGGACCGCATGGGTTACGACGAAGTGGCGCGTATCAGCGCCTATATCGACCCGGCACTTGCCCGCTCGGAATTGCGTCCTGCGGTGGAGGCGGCGCTCAATGTTGAGGAGCCGACCGATCTCGCGACGCCCGAGCGCGAGACCATCATCGACGAGATTTTGGATGACGTGGTGGGCTTGGGGCCGTTGCAGCCGCTCATCGAGGACGACACCGTTACCGAGATCATGATCAACGGCTGCCGCTCGGCTTTCTTTGAACGCGGCGGCGTCTTGTACCCCATCGAGCATGCGTTTGAGGATGATGAGCAGATCCGTGTGCTTATCGACCGCATTATCTCGCCACTTGGCCGCCGTATCGACGAGCGCAGCCCCATCGTCAACGCCCGCCTCAAAACGGGCTATCGCGTCAACGCGGTGATTCCGCCTGTGGCGATTGACGGACCGATTCTCACCATCCGAAAGTTCTCGGACCGTATCTGCTCGCTGGACGAGCTCGTGGGGTTGGGATCGCTGCCGCTTTGGTATGCGCAGCTGCTGTCGTGTGCGGTGTCGCTGCGACAGGACCTGGCGGTTGCGGGAGGCACGGGATCTGGTAAGACCACCCTGCTCAACGCGTTGTCATGTGAGATTTCCACCGGCGAGCGCATCGTGACGATCGAGGACTCTGCCGAGCTCAAGTTTGCGCATCATCCGCACGTGGTGCGCCTAGAGGCGCGCGAGGCTTCAATTGAGGGCGAGGGCGCGGTGACGATCCGCGACCTGGTGACTAATGCCCTGCGCATGCGCCCCGACCGCATCGTGGTGGGCGAGGTGCGCGGTGCCGAGTGCTGCGACATGTTGCAGGCCATGAACACGGGCCACGACGGGTCGCTCACCACGCTTCATGCGGGTTCAGAACAGGAGACCGTGGTGCGTCTGACGTTGCTTGCACGTTATGGCATCGATCTGCCGAGCGAGCTCATCGAGGAGCAGATTGCCATGGCACTCGACGGTATCGTGATGTCCGAGCGCCACGCCGATGGCAGGCGCTTCGTCTCCTCGTATTCGGGGGTGCGACGCGCCGCATCGGGCGGCGTAGAGCTCGAGCGCTATGTGACGTTCGATGCCGCCGAGCGCACCTGGACGCTTGACCGCGAGCCGCCGTTTATCGCAGAAGGCCTGCGGTCGGGGACGCTCACACAAGAGGAGGTGGACGAATGGAGATCACTGTGCCCCTCGTCGTAGGGGGCTTGGCAGGGCTTTCTGTCGCGACGGCGTGCGGGGCGGAACCTCGTGTGCCGCAGGTACCGCCGGCGGAGCTGGCACGTCAGGCGCTCGAGACGGTGGCAGAGAAGCTGCCGCGTGAGCTGGTGGAAAACGATCTGCTGAAAAAGATCGCCCGTTCGTGGGCATCGCTGGCTCCGGCGCATCGCCTTGGCCTCGTGATCGAAGATGCTTCGGGACGTTTGGCGTTTCTGCTGCTATCGAGCGGTGTCTGCTGCGTTTTACTAACGATGGTGTCGTTATCGCCCCTCGGATTTGCCTTGGGACTTGTTGCTCCGTTTGCCGTTGGTGCCGCTCGGGATGGCTTTGAGAGCCGGCGCGAGCAACACGATGCAGAAGAGGCAATGCCCGAGGCGTTTACCGCACTTTCCATGTCGCTTGCCTCGGGACATTCGCTGGCCCAGGGCATGCGCTTTGTGGGCGCTCATGCGCAAGAGCCAGTGCATACCGAGTTTTTGCGGGTGGCGGCGGCGATCGATTGCGGCATCTCGGCGACCGACGCGCTCGATGACTTGCTCGTGCGTATCGACGCCCCCGGTCTTTCGCTTGTGACCTTGGCGCTTAAGGTGTCTCAGCGCACCGGCGCTCCGCTTGCCGACTTACTGTCCGAGGCGTCGAGCATGGTGGGGGAGCGCATTGAGCTCAAGCGCCGCCTGGATGTTAAGACGTCGCAGGCTCGCATGTCTGCGCATATGGTCGCGGCGATGCCGGCGGGCATGTGCGCGGTGTTGGCGCTGCTTTCGGCAGATTTTCGTCGCGGTCTTGCGACGCCTGCCGGCGCGGGCGCTGTGGTGCTGGGTCTTGCCCTCAACGCCGTTGCCCTGGTGGTTATCCGGCGCATTATGCGGGTGGAGCTATGAGCGCCCCGGTTGCAGTTGCGGCTTGCCTGTGCGCCCTGAGTGTATTTGTCGCGACGGGTTTGGATCGGGCGGATGCACGCAAGATCGCAGGGGCCTGCAAGCGCGAGGCGGTGCTGGTCGCTGCCGCGGGTCGCTCGGTGGTCGATGCTCTGACCGCGCGAGTGAAGGGCGCGGTTGGAGCGGGCGGCCCGGCGCGAGTGTCGCTCGGCGAAGTGTCCGAGATGATCGATGTTGTGCGCTTGGGTCTTTCGGCCGGTCTTTCGTTTGATGCGGCGCTTGAGATTTTCTGCGCCAACCGCCGGTCAGTGCTGGCTCTTCGCCTTGAGCGCGCCTGCATGGCGTGGCAGGTGGGCGTGGGCACGCGTGAGGACGAGTTGTTGGCCGCCGCGCGCGACCTGGACGTGCGAGCGCTCGAGACCTTTGCCATCACGGTGGGGCAGGCGCTCGCCCTGGGTGCCCCACTTGCCGAGACGCTGGCCGCTCAAAGTCGCGAGATCCGTGCGGCTCATCGCGCCGCGGTCGAGCGCGAGATCGAGCGTGCACCCGTCAAGCTGCTGATTCCCACCGGCACGCTCATCTTGCCGGCGTTGCTTCTGTCCATATTGGGCCCGCTGCTGGGAGCAGGCGGGATGATGTAGGGAGGAATACATGAACACGATGACTGACGCTGCTGGCAAGGTCCAGGGCTGGGCGTTTTGCCGGGCGGCACATGTTCGTCAGCGCGCCAAGGAACTATTGCAGGAGGAGAGTGCACAGGGTACCACCGAGTATGCCATCTTGGTCGGCGTGCTCGTGGTGATCGCGATTATCGCCATCGTCGCATTTAAGGGCAAGGTCCAAGATCTATGGAACGCTATCAGCGAGGGCATCAACAGCCTGTAGAGGGCGAGCGCCCCATCGGGGTGCTGCTGGTGTTTGCTTGCCTGACCGTGGCGATAGCGGCGGTGCTTTGGGGGCTTAACGCCGCGCGGCAGCAGCGTCCTGGGACCGCCTCCGATTTGGGCTCAGATTCGGCGGTGGCGTCTCAAAAAGATGAGATGCGAGATGCGGACGATTCGGATGTCGCTGTCACGGCGCAAACCTTTCTGCGGACGCTCGACAAGCGGTCTGGCACTGCGACGGATTCGCCTGAGGGCAACGCGATTGCGGTCCGGCTTGCATGGTCCGAGGACCGACCGATGACCGAAGCGGCGGCGGATATGCTGCGTGCCTATCGCGAGGTACCCACGGCGCAACTTGCTCTGAGCGGCTATCTCGACATCAAGGGAAACGTGTGGGGCGCCATCGTGCGCGACGAACGCGGCTGGGTCGATATGGTGACAATTGCCGCGGATGCTGGCGATGCTTCGTGTCGTCTGCGCGCCGTGCGCCTGAGCCCGCAGGCAACGGACTCAAAGGAGGGATCGTGAAATGCATGATGTCCTGCGTGAGGAATCTGCCCAGGCGACGGTCGAATACGCCATCGTCACGGTGGCGCTGTTATCGATCGTGCTGGCGATCGCGGGACTTTGGCGTGCCGGCACCGATGGGCGCTTGGCGGCGCTGGTTGAGCGGGCGGCATCCCATGGCGTTGCCTCGACGTCGGTTATCGACGCCGCTGCGGCCGCTAAGGACATCGCGTTGTATTGATGCCGCGCGCGAGGACCGGGCGCAGTCTACGGTCGAGGCCGCTTTTTTGCTGCCGACGTTTCTGACACTCATCCTTCTCGCGCTGCAACCGGTGTGCCTGCTCTATACGCGCGCGGTCATGGAGTCTGCCGCCGCCGAGACCGCGCGGCTCATGACCACGACGACGGCGGAGGACGACGATCTTAAGGAGTTCACCCGCCGCCGACTTGCCGCAGTGCCCAACGTTTCGATCTTTCATGCCGGCGGGCCGTTGTCGTGGGATATCGAGCTTGGCCGGGCCGGTGCGGGTGGCGTCTCGTCCGTGTCCGTTTCCGGCGAGGTCAAGCCGTTGCCTGTGATCGGTGCGTTTGCGCAGGCTATGGGTGGTACCGCCGAGGGCGGCTACGTTGAGCTCAAGGTCGATGTCTCGTATCAATCGCGTCCCGAATGGCTGGAGGGAGATTATGATTCGTGGATTGCTGCATGGGATTAGGCGCTGCCTGTTGCGGGTGACGCAAGGGTTTGCGGCCCGCCGTCGACCAGGCGCTCTCCGCAAACGAGGCGGCTTTATGGGTCGAGCCGGTGTCGATCTGTTTATCGAAGACGGCGCCTATACCACGCTTTCTTCTGCCGTGGTCATCCTAGTGGTGCTCACATTGTTGTTTTCGTCGACCGCGGCGATATGGAGCATGTCGCGTGCCGGGGATACTCAGGTGGCGGCTGATAGTGGCGCGCTGGCGGGTACCAACGTAGTGTCGTCCTATCACACGGCTGCCACGGTGGTTGATGCGAGCATCTTGAGTCTGGGGCTGGCGGGGTTTGCCACGATCGGGACGGGCCTGGTCGCCATCCTCATCCCGGGTGCCGAGCCGGTTGCCGGCAATATGGTCGACACCGGGATTGAGATCATTAAAACGCGCAACAAGTTTGCCAAAAGCGCATCGGAAGGCTTACAGAAAATCGAGACGGCTCTGCCGTATCTGATCGCCGCGCGTGCCACGCAGGCGGTGTCGGCGCAGGATACCGATAGTGTGACCTATACCGGTACGGCGCTTGCCGTGCCCAGGACATCCGAGTCTGACTTCGCTGCGCTCGAGGGGTCCGAGATCTCGACCGATGCCATTAAAGACACATCAGATGATTTAGAGTGTGCGGCCGAGGAGCTGCGGAAGGCTTCTGAGGACACGGCGAAGGCTAAAGAGCGTGCTTGGCTGGCGGATTGTGGTGGGTCTGACAAGGGCTCGGTCGGCAGCTGTTCTTGCATGTGGGAGCGTGCGAAAAGCCTAACGGATCTCTCCGGTGTTCAAAATCCGCATTACTCATCGAGCGTTACGTGGGAGCCCCAAGTTGCCCTTGATCGCGCGAAGGACTACTACCATTGGCGTCTGACAAATGAGAAGCCCCACGGCTCGAGTGTCGAGATGAAGGCAGAGTCTGCGGCGCGTAAGGCGTTTTATACCTATGCGAGCGCGGAGGTCGATCGGGCGCATATAACCGAGAACGGAGACAGGGTTTCCTCCTATATTCCGCTGCTGCCGCGCAACTCTGATGAGGTTCGGGCGACGGAACTCTATACCGATGCGGTGTGGCCGACTAGCGTGAACGATGACAAGGCGTATCTGCATTACGGGACGACCTGCCCTAACTATAAGAAAGGGACGCCGAGCGGATTTGCTTCGGTTGCCGATTACGATGGACAGGATAAATGCAGCAAATGCCATTTTGGCGTTTTGTCGCTTGGTGCTGTTGCGGCGCCTTCAACCTCTATCGAAAACGGCTTCGAATATCACTTCGACGAGTTCAAAAAGGCCTTGGAGGAATACGTCAAATGTCGGAACAAAGAGCTTGAGCTCATGCGTCAGACCGAGGATGAGGCCGACCGTGCGAGCAATGCGTTTGACCAGGCCATTAAAGCGCTTTCGGGCGAGCGTCCGCGTATCGCTCCGCCCGGTCGCAACGGCGTGGTTGCCTTTGCGGTTTCGGGTGCCATCTCGAGCCCCGATGAGCTCAACTCTTCGTTTAACACGGCAGTCAGGCTTGGCGATCGCGGTGCCATCTCTGCCGCGGTGCTGGCGCCCGATGAGGCGACGGCGCAAAACAACGTGCTTTCGCGATTTTTCTCGACATTGAAGGAACGCTCGGGTGGCGTTGCCGGCGTACTCGATGGCGTCATGGATGTCTGGGGACGGCTGCTTGTGGGATACGGAGACATCCAAGGTTCGGCCGACGAACTTATGGACGAGATGATTAAAGGCCTAGGAGGGGGCAGCGGCGCGTTGGGCTCCATCGCATCGTGGCTCGGCGATACCGTTTCGGCGTCCGTGGCGGCGCTGGGTTTGGAACCGTGCGACTTGCGCCTGCGAAAGCCGGTGCTGACTGATTCCGCCAACGTCATTAAGAGCCCGGGGTCTGACATTGCTGGTCTCTCTCAAGCGCAAGACAAGCTGCGAAGTATTCCGTTGGGCGTGACCGATCCCAAAGCACTTTGCGAGGCGTTGGAATATCAAGTCGAACGCACCATTAGCGGTACGGTGTTCACGCTTGCGGAGATTCCTCTGCCCGGCGGCGGCTCCATCCCACTCACCGTCGATATCGCCACGCTGGTTGGCACTCTGGGCGGTGGGTCGTAATGAGTATCCGCATGCGTCTGCGCGAGGAGCGCGCCCAAGCGACGGTTGAGATGGCAGTGGTTACGCCCGTTTTGCTGGTGCTGGCACTCATCGTGTACAACGTCATGGTCTTTGCCAGCGCTGTCGCGCGCTTCGACCGCGTGGTGCCCGATATCGTGCTAGCGCATGCCGTGGCGTCGGAGGGGGAGGGCGACGAAAGCTCTATCGATGCCTCCGTGACCGTCCAGGATCAGATTCAACATGCCATGGAAGGCTACGACTTGCAGATCGAGGTCTCGAGCGAACAGGGCGCGACGACATCGGACGGCGGCCTGCTTTCGCTTTCTGGCACGTTTAGGACCTACACCTGCGCCATGCACTATGAGCCGTGGCCGACTTCTCTCAGCATCGCTGGCGTTCCGCTGGGGGCGCCGACAACGTTGTCGCACGAGCGCGCGGTGACGGTCGATCCATGGCGTCCGGGGGTGGTCATGTGACCGCGGTCTCGTCCTACATCGCCTACGCGCGGGCACTCAATAGGCTGGGCTGGACGCCGGCCGAGTTTGCGGTGGCGGAGTCGTTTGCCGTGCGCCTGCGCGGCATGCTGGGACGGTGTCCGGTTGCCGCCAACGGTCTGCCGCTCGTCATGGCATTTCCACGCTGCTCTTCGGTCCATACGTGTTTTATGGCCTATCCCATCGATATCGCCTTTATCGATGCACGTGGCTATGTCCTCGTATGCTACGAAAACGTACGTCCCTGGCGTATGTGCTCCTGCCCCGGCGCCTGGGCCGTACTAGAGCGTCCTTCAATCATTGTTTCGACCCCTGCTCTCCAACGCGTGCCGGCTTAAGGGACTGAGCGAAAAACTTCTTGCTGCCGGCTGATGCCTCTGACGTGCCGATTTATAGAACCGAGGCTGTGCTCAAAAACTTTTTTAAAATTCTCGGTTGACCGGAACGCGTCCTTGGTTATACTAATCAAGCCTTGAAACAAGGCACACCTCAAATGGCTGGGTAGCTCAGTTGGTAGAGCAGAGGACTGAAAATCCTCGTGTCAGGGGTTCGATTCCCTTCCCCGCCACCTTGAATTGACTAGGACCTCTGCAAAGGGGTCCTTTTCTTTTATGCAGCCCCCACATGGAATCGAACCCCGTGAGGGCGCGGAGCTGAGTAAACGCGTAAGCGTTTGCCAGCGCAGCTCGCAAGGCGCGTAAGCGCCGCAGCGGTCCGTCCGCGCAGCGCGCGGACGCGATTCCCTTCCCCGCCACCTTGAATTGACTAGGACCTCTGCAAAGGGGTCCTTTTCTTTTATGTAGGGTTCTGCGGAAAATGCGCCCCATTATTGAGCGATAGAACGGGACGCGCTTTCCGGCGCCTGCCTCCGGCGCGCGTACACACCTCGTCGCACCATTCCGAGTCCGTCTGCTCCCAGACATTCCTCCCACTTTCGCGTCACTTTGCAGACCGTTCGGTCGCCTGTCCGCACACGCGGGTATACTCAAAACGATACTTATCCTACGCAATACGATGCGGGTTCGACCTGCATGATCCGAAGGGGGCAGTGATGGAGAGGATACTCGGCGTTAATCTCTCTGGCTGGTTTATTCCCGAGCCTTGGGTGACCCCGTCGCTGTACGCGGCGACCGGTGCATCCAACGCGGCTGAGCTACAGGAGGCCATGGGTACCGCCGCCTATAACGAGCGCATGCGCCGCCATTACGAGACGTTTGTGAGCGAGGACGATTTTCGCCGCATGGCGCAGATCGGTCTCAATGCCGTGCGTCTGCCGGTGCCCTGGTATGCCTTTGGCTCACAGGAGTCCGATGCCTCCTACATATCGGTTGTCGATTACATCGACCGCGCAATTGAGTGGGCTGCCAAGTACGACATCCGCGTGCTGCTCGATCTGGCAACCGTGCCCGGTGGCCAGGGCGATTCCAACGATTCGCCCACCACGCCGGAGGCTGTTGCCGAGTGGCATTCGTCCACCAACGGCCGTCATGTCGCACTCGACGTGCTCGAGCGCTTGGCCGATCGCTATGGCGAGGCCGAGAGCCTGCTGGGCATTGAGCTGCTGGACACGCCGCAGATGAGCGTTCGCAAGAGCCTCTTCACCATGACGGATGGCATTCCTGCTCACTACCTGCGCAATTTCTATCGCGATGCCTACGAGCTCGTCCGTTCGTATATGCCCGAGGATAAGATCGTCGTCTTCTCGTCGTCGGGGCATCCCAGCGAGTGGAAGCATTTTATGCGCGGCGCCAAGTACAAGAACGTCTACATGGACCTTCACCTGTACCATTACCGCGACGAGTATGCGCTCGACATCACGAGCCCTCGCGGGCTGACGACGGCGATTTCGCGTAACAAGCGCGAGCTTAAAGAAGCGATTTCGACTGGGTTCCCCGTGCTGGTGGGCGAATGGTCGGGCGCGGCGATCTTTGCCAACTCGTCGGTTACGCCCGAGGGCCGCAATGCCTACGAGCGCGTGTTTATCGCCAACCAGCTGGCTTCGTTTGCGCCGGCTGCCGGTTGGTTCTTCCAAACGTGGAAGACCGAGAAGCGCATTGCAGCATGGGACGCCCGCGCGGCGCTCGGTACGCTCGAGCGCGGCATGATTGAATAGGTTGATATGACGCAAAACAGCGCCCATACGGGCAAACTCTATGTGGTCGGCACGCCCATCGGCAACCTGGGCGACCTGTCCCCGCGCGTTGGTGAGGCCTTTGCCGCTGCTGATGCCATCTGCTGCGAAGACACGCGTGTGACGTCAAAGCTACTGATGCACCTGGGCATTTCCAAGCCGCTTGTCCGTTGCGACGAGAATGTGATCGCCAGCCGCGCCGCCGGCCTGGTCGACCGTCTGCTGGCGGGGGAGACCCTCGCTTTTGCCTCGGACGCCGGCATGCCGAGCGTGTCCGATCCCGGCCAGGCGCTGGTCGAGGCGGCGCGTGAGGCCGATGTGCCCGTCGAAGTTATTCCCGGGCCCTCTGCTTGCGTCACGGCGCTTGTTTCGTCCGGCATTCCCTGCGAGCATTTTTTCTTCGAGGGCTTTTTGGGCCGAAAGCACGGCGACCGTGTGCGCCGTTTGCAGCGCCTTGCCGTGGTGCCCGGCGCACTCATCTTCTACGAGTCTCCACATCGCATCGTGGCGACGCTCGAGGCCGTGGCGGAGGTCTTTCCCCAGCGTGAGGTTGCCGTCTGCCGCGAACTCACCAAGCTGCACGAGGAGGTCTTGCGCGGGCCCGCTGACCAGCTTGCCGAGGAGCTGCGTGCTCGCGGCGAGGTAAAGGGCGAGATTGCGCTGGTCATCGCGCCACCGAGCGAGGATGAGGAGGCCGGTATCGTGCCGGTCGGCGCCACGGCAGCGGATCCCGACGAGGCCCTGCGCGAGGATATCCGCGCCGCGCTCGAGGAGGGGGAGCCCGCGTCTGCGGTGGCCAAGCGCCTGTCTCAGAAGTATTCGCGCCGCAAGCGCGATGTCTATGCCATGGTGCTCGATATGCAATAGATGGAGGATATCCAGCCCTTGCGCTAGAATCATCCTCTGTATGCAACGTTTTTCTGGAGGACAAACCCCATGGATCAAAGCAAGCCTTCGTTCTTTATCACGACGCCCATCTACTACGTCAACGCCGATCCGCACCTGGGCACGGCTTATTCCACCATCATCGCCGACGTTCAGGCTCGCTATCGCCGTTCCGCCGGCTATAACGTCAAGTTCCTGACCGGCATGGACGAGCACGGCGAGAAGGTCGCCGAGGCCGCAGCCAAGCATGGCATGACGCCGCAGGAGTGGACCGACAGCCAGGCTCCGCACTTCAAGGAGCTTTGGAGCAAGCTCGAGATCTCCAACGACGACTTCATCCGCACCACCGAGCCGCGCCAGCATCATGCCGTGCAGTATCTGTGGGAGCGCATGAAGGAGTCCGGTTACCTGTATAAGGGCAGCTACGACGGTTGGTATTGCGTGCCTGACGAGACCTACTTCACTGATACGCAGGTCCAGAAGGGCGACGAGGAGTACGGCAGCGTCGGCCAGCATCTATGCCCCGACTGCCACCGTCCGCTTGAGCGCGTGCAGGAGGAGTCCTACTTCTTTAAGCTTTCCGCCTTCCAGGACAAGCTTCTCAAGCTCTATGACGAGCACCCCGACTTTGTCGAGCCTGCGTTCCGCATGAACGAGGTACGTAGCTTTGTCGAGGGCGGCCTTAACGACCTTTCCGTGAGCCGCACGAGCTTTGACTGGGGCATTCAGGTCCCGTTTGACGAGGGTCACGTGACCTACGTGTGGTTCGATGCGCTGCTCAACTATATGACGGCCGTCGGCTACGGTGTCGACACCGACGAGGCGCGTGCCGAGCTGGCCTATCGCTGGCCCGCGCAGTTCCACATCGTGGGTAAGGACATCATCCGCTTCCACTGCGTCATTTGGCCCGCCATGCTCATGGCCATCGGCGAGGCCCTGCCCGAGCACGTCTTTGCCCACGGCTTCCTGACCGTGCGCAATGCCGAGACAGGCAAGGCCGAGAAGATGTCCAAGAGCCGCGGTAACGCCATCGCTCCGCAGGACGTTATCGACATGCTGGGCGTTGAGGGCTATCGCTATTACTTTATGACCGACGTGGTCCCCGGCACCGACGGCGCCATCAGCTTCGATCGCATGGAGCAGGTCTACAACGCCGATCTGGCCAACAGCTGGGGCAACCTCATTTCGCGCTCGCTCAACATGAGCGCAAAGTACTTTGACGGCTGCGCCCCGGCTAAACCGGCGTCTGCCGACGCGTTCGATAACCCGCTGGCAAAGATTGCCGACGGTTTGGTCGAGCGCTACATGGCCAAGATGGACATGCTCGATTACGGCGGAGCCAAGGATGAGGTCATGGAGCTCATCCATGCCGCCAACCACTACATCGAGGACTCCGAGCCCTGGGCGCTTGCCAAGGACGAGGCCAAGGCTGACGAGCTGGCATTTGTGATTTACAACCTGCTCGAGGCCATCCGCATCGCCGCCCACCTGCTGATGCCGCTCATGCCCCAGACTTCTGTCGAGGCTCTGCGCCGCCTGTCCTGTGAGGGCGAGGCCGCGAGCGACGACCTCAAGGGCATTTGCGCTTGGGGCCTGCTTGCTGGTGGTCAGCCCGTCGAGAAGGGCGATCCGCTGTTCCCGCGTCTGGCGTAGAGACCGCGCGAGCGCCATATCGGCAATTTGCTGTTTAGCTGTAAGGGCATGGCCGCCACGGTCCATGCCCTTTTGTTTCAAGACGCCGCCATCATGCTAAGGAGGCAACCATGACAACTTCGCCTTTGGCAAACCCCACGGCCACCAGGGAGCTGCTGGAGGAGTTTGGCCTTGCGACCAAGCATCGCCTGGGCCAGAACTTTCTAATCGACAATCATGTGATCGAGCGTATCTGCGAGCTTGCCGAGCTTGCAGGTGACGAGCGCGTACTCGAGGTGGGTCCGGGTTGTGGAACGTTGACACTTGCGTTACTGCAGGAAGCGGCGTGCGTTACGTCCATTGAGGCCGATCCCGAGCTTGAGCCGGTGCTCGATGCCCACGCCGCCGACTATGCCAACTTCCGCTTTATCATGGGCGATGCGCTCAAGGTGACGCCGGAGCAGATTGAGCAGGCTGCGGGCGGTGAGCCGACGGTATTTGTCGCGAACTTGCCCTATAACGTGGCGGCGACGATCATTTTGCAATTTTTCCAGACGATGCCGGCGCTCAAGCGCGCCGTCGTCATGGTGCAAAAGGAGGTTGCCGATCGCATTGCCGCAGTGCCGGGCAACAAGACCTATGGCGGCTATACGGCAAAGCTTGGCCTGTATGCGCAGGTAACGGGTCGCTTTGAGGTGCCGCCGCGTTGCTTTATGCCGGCGCCACACGTGGACTCGGCCGTCGTGCGTATCGACCGTGTTGACGGTGTGGTGCCCGAAGGACTCGATCGCGAATTTGTAGCCCGCGTGATTGATGCTGCATTTGCTCAGCGTCGCAAGACCATCCGCAATTCCATGAGCGCCAACGGCTTTGCCAAGGACGTGCTCGATGCCGCCTTTGAGGCTTGCGGTATCGCACCCACCACGCGCGCCGAGACGCTCGGCGTCGCCGACTTTGTGTGCCTGGCTCGGGAGCTTTCCCATGACGCTTAATGCCGAACGCGTGACGTTTACCAAGAAAAAGAAGACGGTTGCTTGTCCCGTGCCCTTGGCACCGCTTGCCGACACACATGCGCATCTGCTTTCGTTCTGGGGCAAGGATGTGCCCGAGACACTCGTGCGTGCCAAGGCGGCAGGCATCGACCTGTTGGTGACGGTCTTCGACCCCATCGCCGACAAGCGCAGCGTGACGGACTATAGCGACTGGCTGACGCGCGAAATTCTGCCGATGCAGGATATCCCGCAGATCAAGTATCTTGCCGGCGTGCATCCGTATGGCGCGCCGGACTATACCGACGACATTCACGCGCAGGTTGTTGCTGCGCTTGATGACCCTTTGTGCGCCGGTATTGGCGAAATCGGTCTGGACTACCACATGGATTACGACGACGACATCACGCCGGCGCCCCACAGCGTGCAGATTGATTGCATGGCACGTCAGCTCGAAGTCGCCGTGCGCTGCAATGTGCCGGTGGAGTTGCACCTGCGGCACGAGGACTCGGATGGGGAGCGCACCTCGCATATGGATGCGTACAACGTGCTTCGTGAGGTGGGCGTGCCCCAGGCCGGTTGTGTGCTGCACTGTTTTGGCGAGGACCGCGCCACGATGGAGCGCTTTGTGGAGCTGGGCTGCTATATCGCCTATGGTGGTGCGGCTACCTTTAAGCGCAACGACGACGTGCGCGAGGCATTTGCGGCAACCCCACTCGATCGAATTTTGTTCGAGACGGATTGCCCGTATATGGCTCCGGAGCCCATCCGCGGTCTTGAATGCGAGCCCGCAATGATCTCCATTACGGCAAACGCGCTGGTTAACGACCGTGTCGATCGCACTGGTGAGGACGCCGAAACAATCGCGCATGCCGCTTGGGAAAATGCCTGCAAACTTTTTCAAAAATAGTTCTTGCGTTCGCGGTGGCGCTCCGTTATTCTAATTCCTGCACGCGGGCGTGGCGGAATTGGCAGACGCGTACGGTTCAGGTCCGTATGGGGGCAACCCCATGAAGGTTCAAGTCCTTTCGCCCGCACCATTAAATGAAAGAGCTCCCAGCAATGGGAGCTTTTTTGTTATGTGCTCATCGCAGGGACTTGAACCTGTGAAGGAGCGAGCGTCAAGAAAACGCGGAGCGTTTTTAGCGAGCTGGCGAGTCCGCCGGCAGGCGGGCGAAGCCGGTGCGGATCCGCGAAGCGGATACGCGGACGTCCTTTCGCCCGCACCATGGATTGAAAGAGCTCCCAGCAATGGGAGCTTTTTTGTTATGCACGATCTCCTTGGACGGGTATCCTAATGCCAACGTGTGCCTATCAGAGGAGAGACCATGCTGTTTTCCGGTATCATCGCCGCCCTTACCAGCCTTTTGATTCCCATCATCATCCTGTTGTTGCTGCTCCCCAACGCCTGCTACGTCGTTGAGCAGCAGCACGCTGTGATCATCGAGCGCTTGGGTAAGTTCAATCGTATCGTCAACGCGGGCTTCCACGTGAAGGTGCCCGTGATTGACCGCAAGGCCGCCACGGTGAGTCTGCGCACCATGAAAAATGGTTTTGGCATCGACGTTAAGACCCAGGACAACGTGACCATTGGCCTTGAGGTCTCCGCTCAGTACCACGTGAGCTATGACATGGGCGCCGGCCCGGCAGATTCGGGCATCTACAAGAGCTACTACATGCTGCAGGAGCCCGTCGACCAGATGCGTGACTTCATCACCGACGCCCTGCGCTCTTCGATTCCTGTCTACACACTCGATGAGGTCTTTGCCAAGAAGGATGACATCGCCAAGGATGTCAACGCTACCGTTTCCGAGCAGATGGCCGCCTACGGCTTCACCCTCGTGTCGACGCTCATCACCAAAATCGCACTGCCGACCGAGGTTGAGAACTCCATGAACGACATCAACGCCGCCCAGCGCAAGCGCGCTGCGGCACAGGAGCTCGCTGAGGCCGACCGCATCAAGCGCGTCACCGAGGCGACCGCCGAGGCCGAGGCAATGGAAAAGGCGGGCGAGGGCATCGCCAACCAGCGCAAGGCCATCGCGCTGGGCATCAAGGATTCGCTCGAGATCATCCAGGAGACGGGTGTCGGCAATGACGAGGCCAACCAACTGTTCATGTTTACGCAGTGGTCCGAGATGATGACGGAGTTCGCTCGCACGGGTAAAACCTCGACGGTCGTGCTGCCGAGCGACTTTTCGCAGTCGGCCTCTATGTTCGAGCAGATGCTGGCTGCCGGTAAGGTTCAGAACGAGTCAAAGGAGTAGACACGCGTGAAATACACCGTCGTTTGTGTCGGTAAGCTCAAGGAGCGCTTTTGGAAGGACGCCTGCGCTGAGTACACCAAGCGCCTAGGTGCCTATGCCAAGGTGGATATCCGCGAGGTGGCCGATATCGACCCGGCTAAGGCGGGCGGCGTGGATGCCGCGCGCGACAAGGAGGGGGCGGCGATTCTTGCCGCCTTGCCATCTCGAGCGCATTTGATCCTGCTGGCTATCGAGGGCAAGGAGCGCTCGAGCGAGGAGTTTTCGGCGAGGCTCGACGATCTTATGCTGCGAGGCAGCAGCGACATTGCCTTTGTAATCGGCGGTTCGGACGGCGTGAGTGATGAGGTGCGCGCCCGCGCCGACGAGATGCTCAGCTTTGGACGCATTACCTTGCCGCATAACCTGGCGCGTGTGGTGCTGCTAGAGCAGATTTACCGTGCCTGCAAGATCAGTCGTGGCGAGCCGTATCACAAATAGGTCGGCAATACGAAACAATGCCGTGGGACAATAGCCTTCGTTTTGAGGAATGTGTCTGAAAGGACTATGAGATATGAAGATTGGATTTGTCGGTTTTGGCAATATGGCGAGCGCTATGGCCGATGGCTGGATCGCTGCCGGTGTAGCTGCGAGCGACATGTGCGCCTGCGCGGGTCGCTACGACGCACTGGTTGAGCGCTGCGAGGCGCGCGGCATGGTCGCCTGTCACGATGCCGCCGAGGTTGTCGCCGCATCCGATATCGTGGTCGCTGCGGTCAAACCGTACATGATCGAGAAGGTATTCGCCCCGCTCAAGGACATTCTTGCCGACAAGGTCGTTCTGTCGGTTGCCTGGACTTGGGACAGTGCCAAGTGGGAGCAGGTCCTGCCGGGCGTCGCGCATATCTCGACGGTGCCCAACACGCCGGTTTCGGTAGGCGAGGGCGTCATCGCCTGCGAGAAGGCTTCGACGCTTAACGACGAGCAGCGTGCTGTGGTGCTCGACCTGCTCGGTAAGCTTGGCGCTGTCGTCGAGCTCGACACAAGCCTGCTGTTTGTGGGCGGCACGGTGGGTGGTTGCGCTCCGGCATTTGTCGCTATGGCAATCGAGGCCCTGGGCGATGCAGCGGTCAAGCACGGTATCCCGCGTGCTGATGCCTATCGCATTGTGAGCCAGATGGTGCTGGGTACGGCAAAGCTGCAGCTCGCAACCGGTCAGCATCCCGCAGCGATGAAGGATGCCGTGTGCTCGCCCGGCGGTGCCACCATCAAGGGCGTCGTCGCGCTCGAGGACGCCGGCATGCGCAGCGCCCTGGTCAAGGCAATCGACGCAACCCTCCAGTAAAACCTGCTATTTAGGGACAGGTTTATGTTGGCAGGTTTTTCCTGCGGTTTTGTCCTTTTAGCGAAAAGCGCCCCGCAACTGGCTCAATTCCAGTTGCGGGGCGCTTGCGTTTGCCCAGATAAAACCGACCAAAATAAACCTGTCCCTTTTTGGCGGGTTAGTCCCAGAAGCTGTCTTCTTCGTCCTCGGATTTGGGGCCGCGGTCGACATACATCTTATGGGTGCGCTTCTCCATTACAAAGGCAAGAATCGCAAACAGCAGGATGCCGCCGGCGAAAAGGATGGCAAAACCGGTGCGGGTGCCAAACAAAAAGGAAAAAACTGCGTCCATTGGGTGCCTTCTTGCGTAGTTGAGTTGGGTCGTAAACGCTCATAAGTATATACTTGCCCATACATGTACAAGGTTGCAACCTAAATGGAATGTATATCGCCGGAGGATCTAATGCTTGATATCAAGTTTGTTCGCGAGAACCCTGATGCCATCGATGTCGCCATGGCTAACCGCCAGACGTCTTGGGATCGCGAGAAGTTCTTTGAGCTCGACGACGAGCGTCGTGCCGTCATCACCGAGGTTGAGGAACTTCAAGCCACGCGCAATGCCGAGTCCAAGAAGATCGGCGCCCTGATGAAGGAGGGCAAGAAGGACGAGGCCGAGGCCGCCAAGGAGGCCGTGCGCGCCGTCAACGAGAAGATTGACGGTCTGGCCGAGCGCCGCACCGCCCTCGAGCAGGAGCAGTACGACTTCATGGCTCACCTGCCCAACATTCCCTGCGAGGCCACGCCGTACGGCAAGGACGAGGACGAGAACATCGAGCGCCGTCGTTGGGGCACCCCGCGCGAGTTCGACTTCGACTTTAAGCCGCACTGGGATCTGGGCACCGACCTCGACATCCTTGACTTCGAGCGCGGCAACAAGCTCTCCGGCAGCCGCTTCACCGTTCTCGGTGGCGCCGGCGCCCGTCTTGAGCGCGCCCTCATCAACTTCTTCCTCGATACGCACACCAGCCGTGGTTTTAAGGAGTGGTGGCCGCCCATCGTCGTCAAGCGTCAGACCATGTTCGGCACGGGCCAGCTGCCCAAGTTCGAGGACGACGCCTATCACGTCTCGGGCGACAACTTCCTGATCCCCACCGCCGAGGTCGTGCTCACCAACCTGCACGCCGGTGAGGTCCTCGACGCCGACACCCTGCCGCGCCGCTACACCGCCTTCACCCCCTGCTTCCGCGAGGAGGCCGGTTCCGCCGGTCGCGATACCCGTGGCATCATCCGTCAGCACGAGTTCGACAAGGTCGAGATGGTCAAGTTCGCTAAGCCGGAGGAGTCCGACGAGGAGCTCGAGAGCATGACCGCCGAGGCCGAGTACCTGCTGCAGCAGCTGGGCCTTCCGTATCGCGTGATTAGCCTGTGCACCGGCGACTTGGGCTTCTCTGCCCGTCAGACCTACGACATCGAGGTCTGGCTGCCGAGCTACAACGCCTACAAGGAGATCAGCTCCTGCTCCAACTGCGGTGACTTCCAGGCTCGCCGCGCCAACATCAAGTATCGCGACCCCGAGAACTTCAAGGGTTCGCGCTATCTGCACACCCTCAACGGTTCCGGCCTGCCGGCTGGCCGTACCATGGCTGCCATTCTGGAGAACTACCAGAACGCCGACGGCACCATCACGATCCCCGAGGTCCTGCGTCCCTACATGGGCGGCCTCGAGAAGATCGAGCCGGTCGCGTAACTTGGCTGCATAGGCGATATGCAAGGGCGCTCCTTCGGGGGCGCCCTATTTCGTGCGCAGGTCCATACCATGCCGTGCGGACAGCTCAATAGAAAACACACGAACAACTGTTCTGTATACAGCAATCTACCTGCTATGCTTTTGCTAAATAAGAGCGAGAGAAAGGGGACGCGATGGAGCTGTTTGATGATCGGGTGGTTTTGTTTGAGAGCGACGAGGGCGGGGAGTACCTGCTTGTAACGTGTGAGCCGTCTGGCATGGGTGGCCTGGTGGTTCGACAGACGAGCGGGGGTCCGTTGACCCAATGGTGCTTTGAGGAGTCGCCTCATGTGGTTGAGACGTTTGTGGCGCACGAGGGGCTTGTGGCCCTGGAGCATTTCTATGGGGTCCGGACATCTAACCAGGTTGCTCGCATGTTGAGTATCTCGTTTGCCGATTATGATTGTGCCCAGCGGGTGAGATCGCTCCTGAGGGAACTTGATGCTAAGTTTGACGTGATCGAAAAGCCAATCGATCGTACGGGGAACGACGGTATATGCGGAGCAGCATGACAAGACTGCGTTCCACAAAAAAGTTTGAAATTGTGCTTGACTCCAATAAGCTAAAGTGGTTTTATATGTCTTGCGCTGCGGCGTTACCTCAGCTGGATAGAGGGTCTGACTACGAATCAGAACGTCATAGGTTCGAATCCTATACGCCGCACCAATTGAAATTGAAAGCCTCCGGCAACGGGGGCTTTTCTTTTACGCCGGCACCCCATGGATTCGAACCTCGGTCGAGGCGCGAGCGTGAAGCGGACGCGGAGCGTCCGTAGCGAGCGGGCGAGCGCGCCGGCAGGCGGGCGAAGCCGGCGCGGATCCGCGGAGCGGATGCGCGGAATCCTATACGCCGCACCAATTGAAATTGAAAGCCTCCGGCAACGGGGGCTTTTCTTTTATGGCAGCACCGCATGGATTCGAACCTCGGTCGAGGCACGAACAACTTAATTATCACTCCGTGGTTGATTTCCGATCTCAGCCGAACACATTGAGCAAATAGGCCATTCCCGCAGTTAGCTGAACGCCCCCGCGGCCCCTCCCGGGGCCCGGGGGCGCCGTTTTCCCAGTTGAAGGAACGGTGGAGATGTGTTTCGAT